>NZ_CALAOH010000141.1 GCF_937926365.1 uncultured Azohydromonas sp.
CCCCGGCGGCTGCCGCTCCAGCCGTGCCCGCCACCCCGGCGCCCGCCGAGGCGCAGACCGCCGACAGTGCCGACGCCGCGCCCTGGTGACCCGGCGCTGAGCCTGCGCGGGCGCGGCGCTTGCCGCCGCCGCGGGCATGAGACACGACCCTGCCCTGGACCCGGTGCGCCGCGCCGCGCGGCCGCTGGACGATCTCGACGACGTGGACGCCGTGGTGCAGGCCGCGGCCGGCGCCAAGCTGGTGCTGCTGGGCGAGGCCACGCACGGCACGCGCGAGTTCTACGCGCTGCGCGCAGCCGTCACGCGCCGGCTCATCGAGCAGCACGGCTTCGACGGCGTCGCGCTGGAGGCGGACTGGCCCGACATGCTGCGCGTACACCGCTACGTGCAGGGCGGGTTGCAGGACGCCAACGCGCGCCAGGCGCTGGACGACTTCCAGCGCTTCCCTCGCTGGATGTGGCGCAACCGCGAGTTCCTGCACCTGGTGCAGTGGCTGCGCGGCTACAACGACCTGCAGCCGCAGCGCCGGCGCGCCGGCGTGTACGGGCTGGACCTCTACAGCCTGCACGGCTCGGTGCAGGCGGTGCTGGCCTACCTGCAGGCGCACGAGCCGGAGATGCTGCCCCGGGCGCGCGAGCGCTACGGCTGCTTCGACCACTTCCTGGAGGACCCGCAGCGCTACGGGCAGGCGGCGCACTTCGGGCTGAGCGAAGGCTGCCAGCGCCAGGTGCTGCAACAGTTGCAGGAGATGATGGCCCGCTCCGCGCAGGCGCTCATGGGCGGCGGCGCGGAAGAAGAGCTGTTCCACGCCCAGCTCAACGCGCTGGTGGTGCGCAACGCCGAGCGCTACTACCGGATCATGTTCGAGGGCTCCACCGCCTCCTGGAACCAGCGCGACCGCCACATGCACCAGGTGCTGCAGCGGTTGCGCGAGCACCTCACGCGCACGCGCGGGCACCCGGCGCGGCTGGTGGTGTGGGCCCACAACTCGCACCTGGGCGACGCGCGCGCCACGGAGGTCGGTGGCTACGGTCAGCTCAACCTGGGCCAGCTGGTGCGCGAGGCCGCGGCGCCGGGCGAGAGCTTCATCCTGGGCTTCAGCACCGACCACGGCAGCGTGGCCGCGGCCTCGGACTGGGACGAGCCGGTGCAGTTCAAGCGCGTCACGCCGGCGCGGCACGACAGCTGGGAGGGTCTGCTGCACGACACCGGGCTGGACCTGTTCCTGCTGCCGCTGGGCGGCGAGGATCTGCAGCGGCTGCTGGCGCCGCCACGGCTGGAGCGCGCCATCGGCGTGATCTACCGGCCCGAGACCGAGCGCGCGAGCCACTACTTCGAAGCCTCGCTGTCGCAGCAGTTCGACGCCGTGCTGCACGTGGACCGCAGCCATGCCCTGCACCCGCTGGACGGCGCCGCGCCGCCGCAGCTGCTGGAGGAGCCGGAGACCTTCCCGAGCGGGCTGTGAGCTTCGCCACGGCACACGGCTTGCCGCCTTGGGGACTCAGCAGAACAGCCCCAAACAGGAGGTGACCATGTCCGCTCTGACCCCTGAACAACTGCAGACGCTGCAGGACCAGCTGTCGCAGCGCGAGTCCGAGCTGGGTGCCGAGTTGCGCGACTTCCAGGAGCGGCGCGACGAACGTCCCAGCGCGCAGGGCCCCCTGGTGGACGACCAGGTGGCGCAGGGCGAGGAACGCATCCGCACCGGCGTCGAGCACATCGAGATGGAGCGCGACCAATTGGAGCTGCGCGACATCGACGATGCGCGCGCGCGCATCGCCGAGGGCAGCTACGGCGAGTGCGTGGACTGCGGCTGCAACATCCCCTACGAGCGGCTGCACGCGCAACCCACCGCCGCGCGCTGCGTGGACTGCCAGGAACGCTGGGAAAAGACGCACGAGACGGTGCCGCGGTACACGGCCTGAGGGCGGGGGGCGCCAGGCGCTGGCACGCGTGCCATGACGTCGGACGTAGAAGAAACGTCGCCATTCCGGCGAAAGCCGGTATGACGACGAGTGGGCTTGCGGCGTGCATTTTTTCTTTGCCGGCGGCCGAACCCGGCCGCCCGCGTGCGCTCTACTTGGACTGACGCCATTCCCCTGACTTGATCCGCGGGCCCGGCCGGCCGGCGCTGTGCCCGTGCGGGCGCGCGCTGTCCGGCCAGGCGCGCAGCCCGCCTATGCACGCACCCGTCCCGCTCATCGCCACCCTGGCCGCCGCCTTCGCCCTGTCCCTGCTGCTCGGCTTCGTGGCCGTGCGGCTGAAGCTGCCCGCCCTGGTGGGCTACCTGGCAGCAGGCATCGTGCTGGGACCGACCACGCCCGGCTATGTCGCCGACATGAAGCTGGCGGCGGAACTGTCCGAGATCGGCGTGATGCTGCTGATGTTCGGCGTGGGGCTGCACTTCTCGCTGGACGACCTCATGGCCGTGCGCCGCATCGCCCTGCCCGGCGCGGCGCTGCAGATCGCCGTGGCCACCGCCATGGGCGCGGCCGTCGCCATGGCCTGGGGCTGGGATCTGGGCGGCGCACTGGTGTTCGGGCTGGCGCTGTCCGTGGCCTCCACCGTGGTACTGCTCAAGGCGCTGGAAGCGCGTGGCCTGCTGGAGACCCACAACGGCCGCATCGCCGTGGGCTGGCTGGTGGTGGAAGACCTGGTGATGGTGCTGGTGCTGGTGCTGCTGCCCGCGCTGGCGCCGCTGCTGGGCGGCGCCGAAGCGGACGCGGGCCATGGCGGCGGGGGCGAGCCGCTGTGGCTGTCGCTGGTGCGCACGCTGCTGGCCGTGAGCGCCTTCGTGGCGCTGATGCTGCTGGTGGGGCGGCGCTTCTTCCCCTGGCTGATGTGGCAGGTGGCGCGCACGGGCTCGCGCGAGCTCTTCACCCTGGGCGTGATCGCCGCGGCCGTGAGCATCGCCTTCGGCGCGGCCGAGCTCTTCGGTGTGAGCTTCGCGCTGGGCGCCTTCTTCGCCGGCATGGTGCTGCGCGAGTCCGCGCTGAGCCACCGCGCCGCCCACGAGAGCCTGCCGCTGCGCGACGCCTTCGCGGTGCTGTTCTTCGTTTCGGTGGGCATGCTGTTCGACCCGGCGGTGGTGCTGCAGCAGCCGCTGGCGCTGCTGGCGGTGGTGGCCATCATCGTGCTGGGCAAGTCGCTGGCGGCGGCGGTGCTGGTGGTGCTGCTGCGCTACCCGCTGGGCACGGCGCTCACCGTCTCGGCCAGCCTGGCGCAGATCGGCGAGTTCTCCTTCATCCTGGCCGGGCTGGGAGCGCAGCTGAAGCTGCTGCCAGCCGAAGGGCAGAGCCTGATCCTGTCCGGCGCGCTGATCTCCATCGCACTCAACCCGCTGGTGTTCTCGGCCATCGAGCCGGTGCTGCGCTGGCTGCGCCGCCGCCCGGGGCTGCTGCAGCGGCTGGAGCGGCGCGACGACCCGCTGGCCGAGCTGCCGATGGACACCGCCCACCACTACCTGGAAAAGCAGGTGGTGCTGGTGGGCCACGGACGCACCGGGGCGCACATCGCGCAGGCGCTGCGCGAGGCGAACGTGCCCTGCGTGGTGGCCGACAGCAACCGCGAGATCGTGGAGCGGCTGCGCGCGGCCGGGACGCCCGCCGTGTGCGGCGACGCCGCCGAGGAAGGCACGCTGATCCAGGCCCACGTCGCCCGCGCGCGCATGCTCGTCATCGCCGTGCCCGCGGCGGTGGACGTGTTGCCCATGGTCGAGATCGCGCGGCTGCTGAACCCGGACATCGAGGTCGTGCTGCGCGGCCATGATGCGGACGAGGCGGGCTTCATGCAGCGCGCGCAGGCCGGCACCGTGTTCACCGCCGAGGACGCGCTCGCCCGCGTGATGAGCACGCACGTGCTGCAGCGGCTGGCGCAGGCGCACTGAACGGCTCCGGCTGGTAGCCCGCTGCAGCAAGCGCTCAAGCGGCGGCTGCACGTGTCGGAATTCCTTACACTTGGCAGAAAATTTGCCCCCCGAGATCGCACAAGTTCCTGTCACCAAAGGAAAAGTCAAGAATGGCATACCCCTTGCATAAGGGAGGCAGGCGCACTGCGCGCAACCAGAACCACTGACTTTGAGGGTTTGCCATGAAGAAGATTTCCGCCTTGCTTCTCAGTGCGGTGTTGAGTGCCGGAGCCCAAGCTGCTACCGCCAGTTACACCGACAGCTTCTACAACGCGCTGCAGAAGACCGACTTCCTCAACCAGTCGGGCTCGCTGGACATGTTCGACAGCTCGCTCGGTACGCTGACCAGCGTGACGCTGACGCTGTACGGCACCAGCATCACGGACCTGGAGCTGTCCAACAACTCCAGCCTGACCTCCACAGCCTCGGCCACGACGCGCACCCGTCTGAGCTTTTCCTCCTCGCTGGCTCCGCTGAGCACGCTGCTGGGCAGCACCTACAAGATCCAGCTCGAGCCTTCCAGCCCCGAGGTCGTCCTGACGCCGGGTGAGACGCAATCCTTCTACGACATCGAGGAGAGCAAGAGCTACACGGTGAACAACGTCAACAGCATCCTGTCGAGCTTCTACGGCAGCGCTGGCAGCACCTTCAACATCTTCTGCTCCTCGAAGACCACGCTGTTGACCTCCGTGGAAGGCGGCAACTCCGAAGCTTCGCAATCCACCGACGCGGCCTGCGGCGCCGAAATCTCTTACACCTACACCGTTGCCGAGGTTCCCCCGCCGGCTGTGCCCGAGCCCGCCTCGCTGGCGTTGGTCGGCCTGGGCATGATTGGCGTGGCCGCTTCGCGCCGCAAGTCGCGCCAGGCCTGAAGCTTGAACGCGCCTTGAGCGCCGGCCCCGGGTGGCCGGCGCTGGCAGCCAAGCCGGGGCTTTCGCCCCGTTTTTTCTTTTCGGGTGTCGCGCGCCCCTGGTTGAAAAAGCAACAAAACCGCCCGGGCAAGAAAAAACCCGCCTCGCGGCGGGTTCGTTGCGGCGGGCCGGGCGGCTGCGGTACCGGCCCGTGCCGGACTCAGCGCCGGCCGATGAGCATCCCCACCAGGAAACCGACGCCGGCGGCCACGGCGATGGAGCGCCAGGGCTTGTCATGCACGTAGTCGTCGGCGGCCTGGCCGGCGGCGCGCGTCTTGCTGACGGCGTTGGCCTGCAGGTCGCGCAGGTCGTGGCGCGCCTCGCGCAGCCGCTCGCGCAGCTGGGTGGCACTGGCGCTGGCGCTGGCGGCGCTGGAGCGCATGAGCGCCTCGGCATCGGCCACGATGGCCTTCAGATCGCCCTTGAGCTGGTCCATGCCGGGATTGTTGGCGGTGGTGGCGTCCGGGGTGCTCACGTCGTTCATCTTGCGGTCCTCCATGTGTGAAAAGGCTGGGATCGGGCTTCCACCTTAGCCTCAGCGTGCCCGCACCGGCAAGCGCCGTGCGCAGACCCCAGGCCATGGGGAAACCCGCAGGGCCGCGGTGTGCAGCCCTTGTGATCCAGATCATGCCCGCGCGCCGGAGTTCCCCGAAGCTTGCAGCGCGTGGCCGTCTCAGGCCGGCACGGCGGCGGCGTCCTGCGCCAGCGCTGCCGCCGGCGCGGCCCCCACGGGCGTGAGCAGCCGGCCCATGAGCTCACGCACGCTGCGGATCTGGCTGCCGAAGGGCAGCGCGCCCTTGCCGCGGAAGAACAGCCCCTTCTTGACCTCGCCGCGCAGCGCCGCGGCCAGCTGGTGGTCGATGCAGAACTGGCCCCAGCCCGGCAGCCCATCGCGCAGCCCGCATTGCGCCAGGCAGTCGAAGACCTTGGTGCAGCGCGACTTGGCGTGCGCCTTCTCCTGCAGCCTGGGTTCGGCCTTGAGGTAGGACTGCAGCCACTGCGTCTTCACGCCACGCGCGGGCAGGCCCGCCACGCTGGTGAACTCGACCATGTCCTCGTCGCGCGCCTCGGCCAGCACGCGCTTGAACTCCGGATGCGCATCGCATTCCTGCGTGACGGCGAAGGGCGTGCCCAGCTGCACGCCCGCGGCGCCCAGCGCCTGCAGCCGCGCGATGTCCTCGTAGCTGCGCACGCCACCGGCGGCAATGATGGGGATCTCGCGCTCGATGCCAGCCTTCTTGAGGAACTCCAGCACTGCGGGAATGACGTTCTCGAAGTCGAAGCGCGGGTCGTTGAGATCCTGCACCTTGGCCGCGCCCAGGTGGCCGCCGGCCAGCCGCGGATGCTCGATGACGATGGCATCGGGCAGCCGCTTCTTGCGCTCCCACTTCTTGACGATGAGCTGCACGCCGCGCGCATCCGACAGGATGGGCACCAGCAGCGCCTCGGGGTGATCCTGCGCCAGGTCGGGCAGGTCCAGCGGCAGCCCCGCGCCCACCACCACGACGTCGATGCCGCACTCCAGCGCCTTCTTCACGCTGGCGGCGTACTCCGCGACCGCGCGCATGACGTTGATGGCCAGCAGGCCACGGCCCTGCGAGAGCTCGCGCGCGGCCTTGATCTCGCGCCCCAGCGCCTCCAGGTTGGCGGCGTCGATGAGCGCCTTGCCCTCGGCCTCTTGGCCCGCGTGCGCGGCGGCGCCCTCGGTGCGCGCCATCAGGTCCGGATGGTGGCGGCGCAGGTCCACCGAGCTGATCGTGCCCACGCCGCCCAGGGCGGCCACGGTGCCCGCGAGGCGGTGCGCCGACACGCCCACACCCATGCCGCCCTGCACGATGGGCAGCAGCGAGCGCCCGCCCAGCCGCAGCGGCTGCAGGCGGCTTTGCTCCAGAGTGGGTGCGAGGACGGGGTCGATGTGGGGATTCATGGGCACGGCAGATTTCGGACAGGTTAGGGACGATACGCAGCGCGGCGGCGGCGCGGCTTGATCCTTGTCATGCCGCGCCGCGATGGGGCGTGCCTTCCGCACGATGTCCCCGCTGCCACTGGTGGGCTTGAACGCGGCGGCTTGCGGGCCCGCGCCACGCTGGCGATGCTGCGCCCATGGCCCTCGAACACGCATCCCCGCTGCAGCCCATCCGGCTGCATCCCGACGGCACCCTGCCGCCCGACGCCGTGAGCGTCAGCCTGATCAAGAGCGCCGAGCTGCAGTTGCTGCGCGTGGTGCTGCGCGCCGGCGGCGTGCTGCCAGCGCACTGGGTGGCCGGCGAGTGCACCATCCAGTGCCTCAGCGGCAGCGCCCAGCTCATCGCCGGCGAGCAACAGCTCGACCTCGAAGCCGGCGACGTGGTGCTGCTGCCCAAGCAACAGCCGCACGAGCTGCGCTCGCCGCACGAGGACAGCGCGCTGCTGGTGACGATCCGGCTGGGGACGTAGGGCACCGCGCTTCCAAAGCCCACGGCCAGCCCGGAGGCTGGCGCGATGGGAGGCCCTACTGCACCAGCGGCGTGTCCGCCACCTCGAACGCCACGTGTTCGAGCTTGGCCGCGCTGCCCAGCACGCGCAGGTACTGCCGCAGCGCCGTGATCCAGGCCTGCTGCTGCAGCGACTGCAACACCGCCACGCGCACCTGCTCGAAGGGCAGCGGCTCGCCGCCCTCGCGCTCCAGCACCTCCACCACGTGCAGCCCATGGCGGCTGTGCACCAGGCGCGGCAGCACGCCGACCTCGGGATGGCCGAAGACCTCCTTGCCGAACTCCGGCACCACGTCCTGTGCCATCGCCCAGCCCAGTTCGCCGCCCTGGGCGCCGCTGGGGCAGTTGGACAGCTCGGCCGCGGCGCGGCCGAAGGCGCCGTCGCCGGCATCGGCGCAGCGCAGCTCCAGCAGCAGCGCCTCGGCGCGCTGGCGCAGCGCGTTGAGGTCCACGCCCGGCGTGACGGCGAACAGCACGTGGCGCAGGCGTACCCGCTCCGTGGCGCCGAAACGGGCCGGATGCGCGGCGTGGTGGCGCCGCAGCGCCTCCTCGTCCGGCTCGGGCAGGCGCAGCGCCAGGGCCAGCAGCTCGTCGATGGCCTGCGAGGCCGCGGCGCTGGTGCTGCCGTCGAGCTGCGGCACGTCGTCCGCGTCCAGCCGTCCCGCGCTGATCGCGGCCTGGCGCAGCAGCTCGATGCACGCGCGCTGGCGCAGCTCCGTCTCGTCCGGGCGCCGGCCCTGCGCGTGCAGCGGCACGCCGTTGACGCGCGCCACGGGCTCGTTGGGGTCCACCGTGGGCGCGGCCATCGCCGGGAAGTCGCCGTGCTGGTGGTGATGGGCCTTCTTCTGGCCGCCGCAACCGCAGCCGCCGTGGCCGCCGTGGCCGCCTCCGCATCCGCTCATGGTTGATTCCTGTCTCAAGTCTGTTGCGTAAGCACCGGTCTCGTGCAGCTTCAGTGCGTGCCGTGCGACGGCTTCACCGTCCCGGCCGTGGCCGTGCCATGCACCTGCACCGCCGGACGCCCCACCGTGTTCTCCAGCGTGCGCCGCGGCGCCAGGTGGCCCGCGGGCAGGTTCAGCCGGCGGCTGCGCACCACCTGGTACGGGCGCAGCACGTAGGCCACCGAGGCCAGGCCGCTCCATACGTGCACCAGCCGCGTGAAGGGGAAGACCAGGAACAGCGTCATGCCCAGGACCATGTGGACCTTGAACACCCAGCCCACCTGCGCCAGCTCGGCGCCATCGACGCGGAAGGTCACCACGCGCTGCGCCCAGTCGGCCAGCACCAGCATCACGCTGCCGTCCATGTGCTGCGCGGAGAACGGGATGCTCGCCAGCCCCAACGCCAGCTGCACCCACAGCAGCCCCAGCAGCAGGATGTCGCTGGGCTTGGAGGTGGCGCGGATACGCGGGTCCGACAGCCGGCGGTTGAGCAGGATGTTCACGCCCGTGAAGGCCATCAGCCCGGCAATGCCGCCGCTGACCATGGCGATGAGCTGCTTGGCGCCGGACCCCAGGAAGGGCTCGTACAGCGCGTGCGGCGTGAGCATGCCCACCGTGTGGCCGAACATCAGGAACAGCACGCCGGCGTGGAACAGGTTGCTGCCCACGCGCAGGCTGCCGGCGCGCAGCAGCTGCGAGCTGTCGCTCTTCCACGTGTACTGGTCGCGGTCGAAGCGGATCAGGCTGCCGACGACGAAGACGGCCAGGCAGATGTAGGGATAGAGGCCGAAGAAGAAGTGGTCCAGGGCTTTCATGCTCGCGCTCCTTGGTTGGAAGCCGCGTGGGCGTTGTGCTTGCGCACGATGTGGATGGGTTGCGGCTGGCCGGGGGCGGCCTGTCCGCGGGTGCTGCAGCCGTCGAAGGCGGGCGGCTCGGCCCAGGCTTCGTCCAGGGGCTCGTCGGCCTCCACCTTCACGGCTTGCGGCTTCTCGCCGGCGAGCTCCAGCACCGCGGCGATGACGCAGGCGTAGGGGCTGCCGCGCTTGAGCAGCGCGCTGAAGATGGCGTTGAGGATGTGCGCCATCTCGCCCAGGAACTCGCGGCCCACCGCCGGCGGCTGCGTGGAGACGAACTCCAGCACCACCGGCAGGTAGTCCGGCAGTTCCTGGTCGCCGAGGTGCAGCCCCGCCCGCGCGTAGGTGTTGATCAGGTCGATCATGGCCGGGCCGCGCTCGCGCGAGTCGCCGTGCACATGCTCGAACAGGTGCAGCGAGGTGGCGCGGCCGCGGTCGAAGGTGTCGACGAACTGCGCCTCGACCTCGAACGGGTCAGCCACGCCGAGCACCTTCATGAGTTGCCTCAACTCGGCACGGCGCGCGGCGGGCAGCGCCGCCTCGTCGTCCAGCGCCCGCGCCAGCTCGGGCAGCGCCGCGCGCAGTTCGGGGCCCGGGTAGCCCAGCAGCGCCGCCAGCACGCGGGCCGTGAGCCGGTGGTTCTTCACCTTGTTGAACATCACGTGCTCCTTGCCTCTCAGACGCTGGCCTGGATGGGAATCGTGCGGCGCTTCTTGGCGCCGAACAGGCTCGTTTCGCCCGCACCATCCGAGCAGCCGTTGCCGAAGCTGAAGCCGCAGCCGCCGCGCACGTCGAAGGCGTTCTCGGCGTACTCGCGGTGCGTGGTCGGGATGACGAATCGGTCCTCGTAGTTGGCGATGGCCATGGTCTGGTACATCGCCTCGACCTCGGCCTGGTTCAGCCCCACCTGCGACAGCGCGGCCAGGTTCTCGCGCCCTTCCACGTGCTTGTCGCGCTGGTAGGCGCGCATGGCCAGCATGCGCTCCAGCGCGCGCACCACGGGCTTTTCATCGCCGGCGGTCAGCAGGTTGGCGAGGTACTGCACGGGGATGCGCATCTGCTGCACGTCCGGTATCTCGCCGTTGACGCCCAGGTGCCCGGCCTGCGCGGCCGAGGTGATGGGCGACAGCGGCGGCACGTACCAGACCATGGGCAGCGTGCGGTACTCGGGGTGCAGCGGCAGCGCCACCTTCCACTCCACCGCCATCTTGTAGACGGGGCTGCGGCGCGCGGATTCCAGCCAGGCCTCGGGGATGCCGTCGGCGCGCGCCTGCTCGATCACCAGCGGGTCGTTCGGGTCCAGGAAGATGTCGAGCTGCGCCTGGTAGAGGTCCTTGTCGCGCTCCACGCTGGCGGCGGCCTTGATGCGGTCGGCGTCATAGAGCAGCACGCCCAGGTAGCGGATGCGGCCCACGCAGGTCTCGGAGCACACGGTGGGCTGGCCGGCCTCGATGCGCGGGTAACAGAAGATGCACTTCTCCGCCTTGCCGGTCTCCCAGTTGTAGTAGATCTTCTTGTACGGGCAGCCCGAGACGCACATGCGCCAGCCGCGGCACTTGTCCTGGTCGATGAGGACGATACCGTCCTCCTCGCGCTTGTAGATCGAGCCCGAGGGGCAGGAGGCCACGCACGCCGGATTGAGGCAGTGCTCGCACAGGCGCGGCAGGTACATCATGAAGGTGTTCTCGAACTGGCCGACGATCTCCTTCTGCGCCGCCTCGAAGGTGGAGAGGTTGGCGTCCTTGCTGCGCTTGGAGAACTCGCCGCCCAGGATCTCCTCCCAGTTCGGGCCCCACTCGATCTTCTGCATGCGCTGGCCCGTGATCAGGCTGCGCGGGCGCGCGGTGGGCGCGGCCCTGCTCTCCGGCGCCGACTGCAGGTGGTCGTAGTCGAAGGTGAAGGGCTCGTAGTAGTCGTCGATCTGCGGCAGGTTAGGGTTGGCGAAGATGCGCATGAGCAGCTTCCACTTGCCGCCCTGGCGCGGCTCGATCGAGCCGTCGGCGTTGCGCGTCCAGCCGCCGTTCCACTTGTCCTGGTTCTCCCACTCCTTGGGGTAGCCGATGCCGGGCTTGGTCTCGACGTTGTTGAACCAGGCGTACTCCAGGCCCTTGCGGTTGGTCCAGACGTTCTTGCAGGTGACGGAACAGGTGTGGCAGCCGATGCACTTGTCCAGGTTCAGCACCATGCCGATCTGTGCACGTACTTTCATGTCGGTACTCCGTGTCTTCTTGCGTGCGGGTCAGGCGTGTGCGGCCGCAACCGGCTCGTCATCCAGCCAATCGACCTTGGCCATCTTGCGCACCACGACGAACTCGTCGCGGTTGGTGCCGATGGTCCCGTAGTAGTTGAAGCCGTAGCTGTACTGGGCGTAGCCGCCGATCATGTGCGTGGGCTTGACCACCACGCGCGTGACCGAGTTGTGGATGCCCCCGCGCGTGCCGGTGATCTCGGCCCCCGGCGTGTTGATGATCTTTTCCTGCGCGTGGTACATCAGCGTCATGCCCTCGTTCACGCGCTGGCTCACCACCGCGCGCGCGGCGATGGCGCCGTTGGCGTTGAACAGCTCGACCCAGTCGTTGTCCTGGATACCGGCCTTCTTCGCGTCCACCTCGCTCAGCCAGATGACGGGACCGCCGCGGTTGAGCGTCAGCATCATCAGGTTGTCGCTGTACGTGGAGTGGATGCCCCACTTCTGGTGCGGCGTGATGAAGTTGAGCGCGATTTCCTTGTGCCCGTTGGGCATGCGCTCCATCACCGGGCTCACGGCCTTGAGGTCCACCGGCGGGCGGTAGGCGACGAAGCCCTCGCCGAAGGCGCGCATCCAGTCATGGTCCTGGTAGAACTGCTGGCGCCCGGTGAGCGTGCGCCAGGGAATCAGCTCGTGCACGTTGGTGTAGCCGGCGTTGTACGAGACCTTTTCGCTTTCCAGCCCGGACCAGGTGGGCGACGAGATGATCTTGCGCGGCTGCGACTGGACGTCGCGGTAGCGGATCTTCTCGTCCTCGCGGTGCAGCGCCAGGTGCGTGTGCTCCAGCCCCGTCTGCTTGCCCAGCGCGTCCCAGGCCTTCACCGCCACGTGGCCGTTGGTCTCGGGCGCCAGCATCAGCACGACCTCGGCCGCGTCGATGTCGGACTCGATCTTCGCCATGCCCTTGGAGACGCCGCTGTCCTGCACCACGCCGTTGAGCTCGCGCAGCGCCTGCACCTCGTCCTTGGTGTCCCAGCCGATGCCCTTGCCGCCGTTGCCCACTTTCTCCATCAAGGGGCCCAGCGCCGTGAAGCGCTTGAAGGTGTTGGGATAGTCGCGCTCGACCACGGCGATGGACGGCGCCGTCTTGCCGGGGACCAGCTCGCACTCGCCCTTCTTCCAGTCCTTCACGCCGAAGGGCTGCGCCAGCTCGGCGGCGGTGTCGTGCATCAGCGGCGTGAGCACCACTTCCTTCTCGACGCCCAGGTGGCCGACGCAGACCTCGCTGAACTTCTTCGCGAAGCCCTTGTAGATCTCCCAGTCCGACTTGGCCTGCCAGGCCGGGTCCACCGCCGCGGACAGCGGGTGGATGAAGGGGTGCATGTCGGAGGTGTTGAGGTCGTTCTTCTCGTACCAGGTCGCGGTGGGCAGCACGATGTCCGAGTACAGGCAGGTGGTGCTCATGCGGAAGTCGAGCGTGACCACCAGGTCCAGCTTGCCTTCGGGCGCCTTGGCGTGCCACTTCACCTCGGTGGGCTTGGCCTCGTCCACGCCCAGGTCCTTGCCCTGCACGCCATGCGTGGTGCCCAGCAGGTGCTTCAGGAAGTACTCGTGTCCCTTGCCGGACGAACCAAGGATGTTCGACCTCCAGACGAACATGTTGCGCGGCCAGTTGTCCGGATGGTCCGGGTCCTCGCAGCTCATCTGCAGCGAGCCGTCCTTGAGGCCCTGCACCACGAAGTCCTTGGGCTCCATGCCGCGCCGGGCCGCCTCGCGCGCCAGCGTCAGCGGATTCGTGCGCAGCTGCGGCGCGGAGGGCAGCCAGCCCATGCGCTCGGCGCGCACGTTGTAGTCGATCATGCTGCCGCCGAACTTCGACTTGTCGGCCAGCGGCGAGAGGATCTCGTCGACGCCCAGGCGCTCGTAGCGCCACTGGTCGGTGTGGGCGTAGAAGAAGCTGGTGCTGTTCATCTGGCGCGGCGGGCGCAGCCAGTCCAGCGCGAAGGCCAGCGCCGTCCAGCCGGTTTGCGGGCGCAACTTCTCCTGGCCCACGTAGTGCGCCCAGCCGCCGCCGCTCTGGCCGATGCAGCCGCACAGCATGAGCATGTTGATCACGCCGCGGTAGTTCATGTCGGCGTGGTACCAGTGGTTCATGGCCGCGCCGATGATGATCATCGACTTGCCGTGCGTCTTGTCCGCGGTGTCGGCGAACTGGCGCGCCACGGTGATGGCTTGCTCGCGCGGCACGCCCGTGATGCGCTCCTGCCACGCCGGCGTGTACGGATGGTCGTCGTCGTAGCTCCTGGCCGCGACCTCGCCGGGCAGCCCGCGCGCCACGCCGTAGTTGGCCACCAGCAGGTCGAACACCGTGGCCACCAGCGTGCTGCGGACCTCGCCCTCCTTGCCCAGCCTGATGCGCTGCACGGGCACGGCGCGGCGGATCACGTCGCCGGACTGCTGGTTGGCATTGAAGTGCGGCGTCTCGATGCCGCCGAAGTACGGGAAGGCGACCATGGCGGTCTCGGCCTCCAGGCCGTCCACGGCCGCGCCTTCCAGCGCGCTGAGCTTCAGTTTCACGGCCTGGCCGTGGCGGGCCTCCTTGGCCTCCAGGTTCCACTGGCCCTGCGCCTTGCTCCAGCGGAAACCGATGGAGCCGTTGGGCAGCACCACCTTGCCGGACTCGTCGAGGGCGACGGTCTTCCACTCCGGGTTCTCGGCCTGGCCCAGGTTGCCGTTGAAATCGCTGGCGCGCAGGTAGTGCGCGGGCACGAGGGCCTTGCTGCCGTCGGCCAGCGTCTGTTCCTCCAGTTGCACCAGCAACGGCAGATCGGTGTAGCGCCGGGCGTAGTCGTCGAAGTAGCTGCTTCGCTTGTCGAAATAGAACTCCTTGAGGATGACGTGGCCCATGGCCATGGCCAGGGCGGCGTCGGTGCCCTGCTTGGGGTGCATCCACAGGTCGCACAGCTTGGCGACCTCGGAGTAGTCGGGCGTGACCGCCACGGTCTTGGCGCCCTTGTAGCGGACCTCGGTGAAGAAGTGCGCGTCGGGGGTGCGCGTCTGGGGCACGTTGGAGCCCCAGGCGATGATGAAGTTGGAGTTGTACCAATCGGCCGACTCGGGCACGTCGGTCTGCTCGCCCCAGGTCTGCGGACTGGAGGGCGGCAGGTCGCAGTACCAGTCGTAGAAGCTCATGCACACGCCGCCGATGAGCGACAGGTAGCGCGAGCCCGCGGCGTAGCTGACCATGGACATCGCCGGGATGGGCGAGAAGCCGATGATGCGGTCCGGCCCGTGCTTCTTGGCGGTGTAGACGTTGGCCGCGGCGATGATCTCGTTGACCTCGTCCCAGGTGCTGCGCACCATGCCGCCCAGGCCGCGCTGCTGCTGCCACTCGCGCCGCGCGTCGGCGTTCTCGACGATGTTGGCCCAAGCGTCCACCGGGCTCCTGGCCACCGCGCGCGCCGCGCGCCAGTGCTTCAGCAGCCGGCCGCGCACCATGGGGTACTTCACGCGGTTGGCCGAGTACAGGTACCAGCTGTAGCTCGCGCCGCGGGCGCAGCCGCGGGGCTCGTGGTTGGGCAGGTCCGGGCGGGTGCGCGGGTAGTCGGTCTGCTGCGTCTCCCAGGTGACGATGCCGCCCTTGACGTAGATCTTCCACGAGCAGGAGCCCGTGCAGTTGGTGCCGTGGGTGGAGCGCACGATCTTGTCGTGCTGCCAGCGCGCGCGGTAGGCGTCCTCCCAGGTGCGGTCTTCGCCCGTGGTGACGCCGTGGCCGGCGGAGAAGCTCTCCCTGGGCTGCGAGAAGTGGGTGAGTCGGTCGAGGAAGTGGCTCATGCTCGTTGCTCGTTGCTCGTTGAGTTCGTTACTGCGGGACTGACGTGCTCAGCAGGGCATGGGCGCGTTGCGGCGGCTGTAGAACCACCAGGTGACGGCCACGCAGGTGACGTAGAAGACGATGAAGGCGTAGAGAGCGGCGTCCACCGAGCCGGTCATGGCGATGGAGCTGCCGTAGCTCTTGGGGATGAAGAAGCCGCCGTAGGCGCCGATGGCCGAGGAGAAACCCAGCACCGCGGCGGCTTCCTTGTTGGCGTCGCGCACGGCCTGTTCCTGGGCGGCGGGGTTCTTGTCCGCGGCGCGCTGGCGCTCGGTGAGGAAGATCACGGGGATCATGCGGAAGGTCGAGCCGTTGCCGATGCCCGAGGCCGCGAACAGCACCAGGAAGGAGATCAGGAAGCCGGTGAAGCTGCCGCCCTGCCCCTCGTGCGGCAGGAACTTGATGACGGCCAGCACGCCCAGGCCCATGGCGATGAAGGTCCAGAAGGTCACGCGGGCGCCGCCGAGCTTGTCCGCGAGCCAGCCGCCCACCGGGCGCACCAGGGCGCCGAACAGCGGGCCCAGCCAGGCGTACTGCAGCGCGTTGACGCCGGGGAACTGGCTCTTGATCAGCAGCGGGAAACCCGCCGAGTAGCCGATGAAGCTGCCGAAGGTGCCGATGTAGAGCCAGCACATCAGCCAGTTGTGCTTGCGCTTGAAGATGACGGCCTGGTCGGCGAAGGAAGCCTTGGCCTCGCTCAGGTCGTTCATGCCGAACCAGGCCGCCAGGGTCGAGGCGATGATGAACGGCACCCAGATGAAGCCCGCGTTCTGCAGCCACATCGGCACTTGCTGGCCGGCCTTCTCCACCAGCTGCGCCTCGCCGCCCAGGCTGCCGAACACGCCGGCGGTGATGACCATGGGCACCACCAGCTGCACCAGCGACACGCCCAGGTTGCCCAGGCCGGCGTTGAGGCCCAGCGCGGTGCCCTTCTTCGCCTTGGGGAAGAAGAAGCTGATGTTGGCCATGGACGAGGCGAAGTTGCCGCCGCCGAAGCCGCACAGGATGGCCAGCAGCGCGAACACCTCGTAGGGCGTCTCGGGGTTCTGCACCGCGAAGCCGATGCCCGTGGCCGGCAACAGCAGGCTGGCGGTGGAGATCGCCGTCCAGCGCCGCCCCCCCACGATGGGCACCATGAAGGAATAGAAGATGCGCAGCGTGGCGCCGCACAGCGCCGGCAGCGAGGCCAGCCAGAACAGCTGATTGGTGGAGAACTTGAAGCCCACCGTGGGCAGGCTCACCACCACCACCGACCACACCATCCACACCGCGAAGGCCAGCGTGAGGGCGGGGATGGAGATCCAGAGGTTGCGCTGCGCAACCGACTGGCCGCGCTTCTGCCAGAACGCCGGATCTTCCGGTGCCCACTGGCCGATGACGTACGAGGAAGCCATGGAACGGTTCCTTTCGTGGAAAGAGGAGAAGAGGAAAAGGAGCGCCGCGCGTGAAGGGTGGATGCCGAAGGAGACGGCGGCGCGCGGCGCCCGCAAGACTCGGCGGGTGCTCAGGCGGCCTGCGGACCCAGGACGGCGCGCTGGCGCACCTCGGTGAAGTACATCCAGATCAGCGAGACCCAGACCACGCCGTAGAGCAGCATGAAGGCGCTGGAGCGCACGCCGGTGAGGTCCATGAGCGCGCCGAACAGGATCGGCAGCAGGAAGCCGCCCAGGCCGCCGGCCAGGCCCACGATGCCGCTGATGGCGCCGATGTTCCTGGGGTAGTCGTCGGCGATGTACTTGAAGACGCTGGCCTTGCCGAAGGCCCAGGCCACGCCCAGCACGGCCATCAGCGCGGTGAAGGTGTAGACGTTGAGGCCGACGTGGAAGGTGGCGGGGCCGTTGACGGTCTGGATGGTGAAGTCGGTCTGCGGGTAGGACAGCAGGAACAGGCAGATCCAGCTCACCCACATCACCCACCAGGTCACGCTATGGGCGCCGTACTTGTCGGAGAGCCAGCCGCCGATGGCGCGCAGCACGCCGCCGGGCAGCGAGAAGCAGGCCGCCAGCAGCGCCGCGACGCGGATGTCCAGGCCGTACTCGCCGACGTAGTACTGGACCATCCACAGCGCCAGGCCCACGTAGCCGCCGAAGACGATGCTGTAGTACTGGCAGTACTTGAGCACCTTGGGGTCCTTGAGCGCCTTGAGCTGGTCGGCGAAGGTGACGTTGCTGGACACCAGGTGCGACGGGTCGGAGTGGCTGAAGAGCCAGAACAGGATGACGGTGCCCAGCATCACGGCGGCGTAGACCTGCGGGACCATGGTCCAGCCGGCGGCGACGACGATGGCCGGGGCGATGAACTTGTTGACGGCCGCACCCGAGTTGCCGGCGCCGTAGACGCCCATGGCGAAGCCCTGGCGGTTCTTGGGGAACCAGCGCGCGACGTAGGGCGTGCCGACCGAGAAGGAACCGCCGGCCAGGCCGACGAACAGTCCGATGACGATGAACTGCCAGAACTGCGTGGCGTAGGCCATCAGGAAGATGGCCGGGACCGTGAGCGCCATGAGGACGGTCATGACGATGCGGCCGCCGAAGCGGTCGGTCCAGATGCCCAGCGGCACGCGCACCAGCGAACCGGTGAGCACGGGCGTGGCGGTGAGCAGCCCGAACTCGGTGGCGCTGAGGCCCAGCGTCTTCTTCAGCGGGATGCCGATGACGCCGAACATCATCCAGACCATGAAGCACACGGTGAATGCCAGCGTGCTGACCACCAGCACCGACAGCGCCTGCCGGTTGCGGGTCGCGGCGGCACGCTGCGGCGCCGCGACGGTGGCTGAGACTGGGACGGCCATTTGGAACTCCCCTCGGTGGTTCTCCGTGGCCGGAACTTTCGGGTTTTTACGGAGAGGGGAGTATTCGTCTGTTGGGCACTTATCAGAGGGCGGAAGGAGGATGGGCAAATAGCCTGAAGAACGAGAAGAACCAAATTCTCATCGTTCAAAAGAACTATGGCATGACAAACGTCATTGATATATGGCAAGACGGAAGCTTCAGCTTATTGGGAATCAAGGAACCAGACCCTGCCCTTGTCCCTCCAATGCGCAATCAAACGGCTTCTCCGCGGCACTGACAAACCCAACCGCACCGCAGCGCCAACATGCTGATGCGAGCCTCTGCACAGGCCTGAAACAAGGAAACAAAAGGCAGAACCTGGCTCGGATTTCTCCCTCTCACGCCCTGTTTCCCCGCCTCCCCTTCGCCCCAACCCTCAACCGCAAGGCCTCCCGATCCATTTTCTTCGCCGGATGCCGCAGCGCATGCCGGATCACCCAACGCAAGTCGTCGTCCGCCTCCGCCAGCCAGCGCTCGCAAATCTCGAACACCAGCGCCGGATGGTCCTTGGCAATGTCGCCCAGGTGGTTTGCCACGCTGCGACGCACGTAGAGGCTCGGGTCGTTCTTGAGTTTCTCCAGGATCGGCAGCACCGGCGCCGGATCGGACTGAAAGGCGGGAATGCGTACCGCCCAGGGCAACCGCGGCCGCGTGCCCTCGGAGCACAGGCGGCGCACATGCGGGTCCGGGTCATCGGTCCATAACAGCAGGCGCTGCAGCGTGCGCGCCGGCTCGTGGATCAAGAAGGGACGAATGGAAAACTCCGCGCTGAAGCGCCGCGTCAATTCGTACTGCGCGCGCATCGAAGCCTCGAAAGGGTCGCGCCCGCCGTTACCCTCCCGGCTCAAACCATATTGAGCCACGAAGCTCACATGCGGCAGGTAGAAAAATACCGCCAGGCCCATATCGGAAGTCTGCCCCAGCGGCGGCGTGAGTGAATCCAGCAAAATATTCACGGCAAACTCATAGTCCACCGGCAGACAGTGGCGCAGCGCCCGCGCCAAGTGCTTGCCGCGGTCCAGGATGCCCAGCGGCTCCAGCCCTTCCAGCGCCATGGCCTGAAAAGCCGCGGCATCAAAATCCGGATGAACCAGCCGCACGTTGTGAGCCAGGCATTCCACCGCCTCGGTACCGAGCAGGAATTTCAGCGGCGTTCCCTTTTCAATGGAACGCGGGGCCACGGGCAGGCGCAACTGGCCGGGTACGGTGGAGATCATGAAACTCGATATTCAGCCGAGACCATGAGATTATCTGTCACTCTTTCAGCGGCAGACCAGAATGGCAAGGGCTCCCGTCAAAAACAGCATGGTCGAATTTCTGAGGCAACTCGTCGCCATTCCCAGCCAGGCCGGCAGCGACGATCCGGCGGCCATCGTGCAGGTCGCGAGCGCCTGGCTGACCGAAAACGAGGTCCGCCATCAACGGCTCGGCTCGGCCAGGAATCCCCGTGCGCTTGTCATCAACCCGCCCACCCAGGCCAGCGACGAAGTGCTGCTGCTCAACGCCTGCCTCGACACCGCCCCCGTCGGCGACCTGGCCCAGTGGCAATACCCGCCCTTCGGTGGCGTGGAGCACGAGGGCTGGCTTCATGGACGGGGCAGCGCCGATTCCAAGGCGGCGGTGGCGATCTTTTCGGAAATTGCCAGGACCGTTGCCCTCACCGCCCGCAAGCCCGTCAATGGCCGCCTGCGCCGCACGACCCTCGTCTTCGACAACGACGAGCATTCCGGCCGCTTCGGCGGCATCAAGGCGTACACGGCGAAATTCGGGTTTCCGGCTTTCTGCGCCATTGGCTATCCCGGGCCGAGGCACGTCGTGGTGGGCTCGCGCGGCTTCTACCGAACCGTCCTCACGCTGCGCGGCGCGCTGGGGCATTCAGGCAGCGCCAGCGTGCCGGCCGAATTGGCCATGGCAAAACTCCAGCGCCTGCTGGCCGGGCTGGAAAAGGTCCAGGCGCAAGGCACCCCGGCCGATGAAAACTTTCCGCTGCGGCCCCGCGCGTCCGTGACATGGATACGCACCGGCGCCCGCGCCTACGCCCTCACGCCCGCGAAGATTGGTTGCGGTCTCGACATCCGTCTCACGCCCGGTTTCGACCGTGAGGCCGCCGGCCGGTTCCTGGCCGAGTTGCTGGCCGGCATCGCCCGTGAAACCGGCGATGCGCACCCCAGCTCGCTCGGCCCGGTGAATTGCTGGCCGGCCTACCGCACGCCCGATGAGGCCCTGCTGCCCCGGCTGCTGCAGTCCTGCGCGCGGGAGGCACTGGGCCACGCGCCCGCATTCAGCGTCTCGGGCCCCAGCAACATCGGCAATTACCTGGCGATGCACGGCACGCAGGTGGTCTCGGGTTTCGGCGTCGAATACCTGCGCATCCACGGCCCGGACGAATGTGTGAAGCTGGATTCCATCCCGGGCATCCACGCCGCCTATGCACTGGCGGCGCAGCGCTTCCTGGACGGGTACGCCTGAGAAGGCCGCGCGGCCGGGCCTGGGCTCCTCCAGGGATGCCTGCGTCGCCTGTGCCTCAGGCGTGGACCGCCGTCCTGGCCGTGCGACGCCGGCGCGACGAGAAGGCCAGCAGGCCCAGGGCCGGCAGCAGCAGCGCCAGGGTGCCCGGCTCCGGCACGGCCTGCGAGGGCGCCCCGATCGGCTCGAACGTGGAGCCGTTGCCGGGGCCACCGGGCGCGGGCGCCGGGCTGGGCGCCGATGGCGGCAGCGCCACGTCAGCCGTGGCGAACAGGTGGTTGTTGTTGATCTGGATGTTCGAGTTCCAGTCCTTCACCACCACGTTGCCGTTGATCTGGCCATTGCCACCATTGATGCTGGCCAGCGGCGCCAGGATGCTGCCGAACACCCCCACGTTATTGAGCGTGATCTCCGTGGCGTCGACGAAGTTGAACAGCACGTTGTAGGCGGCGAAGTCCTGGAGACCCACGCTCTGGAAACCAGCCGTGGCACCGCTGACGTTGAAGATCAGCGTCTGGCCCGGTTGCAGGTCCGAGAACAGGATGTGGGTGAGCCCCAGCAACTGGCTGCCGCTGACGTCGAAGACTTGCGTGCCGGACGTGCCGTCGCCGCTGAAGGTCACGCCGCGCCAAGGGTTGAAATCAGCCTTGCCGTTGGCGCTTGCGCCATTTATCGACGTGGACAGCGCCTGGAGCTGCTGCGCCGCATCGGCAAAGGAGAACGGCGCCTCGCCGCCGCGCTGCAGCGTGCCGCCAAAGCCCAGGCTCGACAGGCTGGCCGTACCGCCCACGTAGGCATTGCCGTGGTCGATGGAGCCGCTGCTGAAGCTCAGATTGCCGCCCACCACCAGCGACAGGCCCGCGTAGCCGCTTTGGTTGTGCAGGTTCACGCTGTAGTTCGACAGCGTCACGTTGCCCTGCACGGCCATGGTGCCTTGGGTGTCACTGCTGCTGGTGAAGTCGCCCAGCGCGAAGACGTTGAAGTTGCCGGCCATTCCCAGGTTCACCGGCGCCGCCTGCGACGAGGCAGGTACCGCCAGCATGCCCGCCGCCAGCGCCACGGCACATGCGGGTGCCTTGAGCCGGGCGTCGAGGGCGGTAAGGAGGCGCGACGCGATGCTCGGGAAGGTGGAGGTCATGCGGGAACAGCCAACGACTGGGGGACAACGAGGTTCGATTGTCGAAGCGGCGTCCATCCACATCGTGGCGCCTTCGTGAACGGCGTCGACTCACGGCCAAAGGCCGTGACATCCGCCACGGTCGCGGCGCCGGAACCGCGCGGCACGGCGCCGCTGCGAATTCCTGCCTTGGCGGCCGGGCACCCGTGCGCGACATAAACGGCTTCGCACCCTTCATGCCGACCACGCCCACGGACGCCCGCCATGCCTGTCTACTGCGTCTCCTACGACCTGACCCAACTGGGCCGCGACTACGCCAGCCTGCACGACGAGCTCAAACGCTCGGGCGCCTGGTGGCACCACCTGGGCACCACTTGGCTGGTGCACACCAGCGAGGCCGCGGAGCAGCTCTCCACGCGGCTGCGCCGCAGCCTCGACGACAACGACAGCCTGCTCGTCATCAAGGTCGGCCGCGACTACGCCGGCTGGCTGCCGCAGAAGGCGTGGGACTGGATCGAGAAGCAGCTCCAGTAGTGCTTTGCCGGCGCGGCTCAGCCCAGCCCGCGCTCGGCCGCGTACACCGCCGCCTGCACGCGCGAGCTCAGGTTGAGCTTGCGCAGGATGTGCTGCACGTGGATCTTCACCGTGGTCTCGGCGATGTCCAGCGCGCGGCCGATCTCCTTGTTGCTGGCGCCGCGCGCGATGTGGCGCAGGATCTCCCGCTCCCGCGGCGACAGCGTCACGATCGGGTCGGCCGGCTCCGCCGCGGCCGCCGGCGCGGGCGCGGGCGCCGCCGCGCTCAGCGACTGGAAAGCCGCCACCAGCTTGGCCGTCATCTCGGGGCTCACCACCGACTCCCCGCGCATGCAGCGCACGATGGAGGCCGCCAGCGCCTCGCTGTCGATGGTCTTGAGCAGGTAGCCCTGCGCGCCGTTGCGCAGCGCCGCCGCCAGGTCGCGCTCGTCCTCGCTCACGGTGAGCATGAGCACGCGCGCCTTCGGCGCGGCCTCCTTCAGGCCCCGCAGCGCGTCCACGCCGCTGACGCCGGGCAGGTGGTTGTCCAGCAGCACCAGGTCCGGCTGCAGCGCCTGCGCATGGCGCTGCGCCTCGCCCGCATCGCCCGCCTCGGCCACCACCGAGAAGCGCGCGTCGGCACCCAGCAGCGCGATCAGGCCGCGCCTGAACAGCGTATGGTCATCCACCACCAGCAAACGGATCGGCGCGTCCGCACCGGGATGGGGTTGGTTTGTACTCATCACGCGATCATGCCGCCGTCGAGGCGGCTGCCGTGGCCGAAGGCGGCAGCGTCAGCGTCACGCAGCTGCCCGCGCCGGGCACGGCGTCCACGCACACCTGCGCGCCGATGCGCGCCGCGCGCTCGCGCATGATGCGCAGCCCCACGTGCGTCTCGGCGCGCTCGGCCTCGGGCTCGAAGCCCTGGCCGTCGTCGCGCACCTCGAAGCGCCAGCCCGCGCTGTCGGCCGCCACCTCCACCCACACCTGCGAAGCGTGCGCATGCTTGCGCACGTTGGACAGCGCCTCCTGCACCACGTGCAGCACCTGCACCTGCACGTCCGGGTCCAGCGGCAGCCCGTGGCCGTCGATCTCCAGGTGCGTCTTCAGCCCCGTCTGGTGCTCGAACTTCTGCAGCGTGGTGCGCAGCGCGGGCTCGATGTGCTCGGCATTGGTCCGGGTGCGGAAGTGCACCAGCAGCTCGCGCACGTCGCCCATGCACTCGTTCACGCCCGTGTCGAGCTCGCCCAGCGTGCGCTCCACGCCCGCCTCGTCGCCGCGGCCGCGCGCCGCGCGCAGCAGCTGCACCTGGATCTTCAGGAAGGCCAGCGACTGCGCGATGGAGTCGTGCAGCTCGCGCGCGATGAAGCTGCGCTCCTCGGCCACCGCCGTCTCGCGCTCCAGCGCCGCGGCACGCAGGCCCTCCATGGCGCCGGCCAGGTGGCTGGCCAGCGCATCGAGCAGGCTGCGCTCCTCCGCGCCCAGCGCGACCTCGGCCCGGAAGAACAGGTCCACCTCGCCCAGCAGCCGCTGTTGCAGCCGCACCGGCACGCTCACCAGGGTCCTGAACCCTTCGCGCGCGCAGTGGCCCAGGGTGCGGTCGGCCGTGACGATGGGGATGACGCGCGTGCGCGCATCCATCGCCGACTGCCCGCACAGGCACTCGCCCGTGGCCACGCAGTGCTCGCCCTCGCTCAGCGCCTTGGGCAGCCCCGCGCCGGCCAGCAGCAGGTAGCGCTGGTTGGCCTCGTCGGACCAGCGGATGGCCACCGCATCGGCGTGCGCCAGGCGCCGCACCTTGGTGGCGAAGCCCTGCGCCATGCCGTCGAGCGTGTCGGCCCGCGCCAGCAGCGCGCTGACCTCGTACAGCGCCGCCAGCCGCCCGCGCTCCAGCTCCAGCGAGGCGGTCTTCTCGCGCACCTTGTCCTCCAGCGAGCGGTAGAGCGACTGCAGCGTCTGCGCCATGCGGTTGAAGCCCGCGGCCAGGCGGCCGAACTCGTCCATGCGCTGCACCTCCACGCGCGCGGCGAAGTCGGCCTGCTCCATGCGCTGCAGGCCGCGCTGCAGCCGCGCCAGCGGCTCCAGCACGAACAGGTAGCCGGTGTAGAGCAGCACCACCGCCGCGGCCAGCGCCAGGCCCAGCATGGCCAGCTGGTACAGGTGCAGGATGCTGGTGAAGCGCGCGAGCTGCAGCTCGATGGCGGCCACGAACAGGTCCACCGAGCGCACGAAGCTCTCGGCATCGGCGCGCACCGCCGCGGCTTCGGGCTGCGGCCCCTGCGCCCAGCGCGCATGCAGCCCCCGCCACTGCTGCACCACGTCGTGGAAGGCGGCCTTGGCCGCGTCGTTCCAGGGCACCAGCAGCGGACGCGACGGATCGCCCTGGGCCAGCAGGTCCAGGCTGTCCTGGAAGCGGTCGAACTGGGCCTGCACCTGCGCCGGCGGCACGTCGTGCAGCGAGGCCGCGAGGCGCCAGGTCTGCATGCGCATGCGCCCGGCCTCGTTGACGGCGGCGGCACCGCCTTCGAGCTGCCAGCTCACCCACAGCGTCAGCCCGATGGAGCCCAGGGCCAGCACCAG
This sequence comes from uncultured Azohydromonas sp., assembly GCF_937926365.1. Taxonomy (GTDB): domain Bacteria; phylum Pseudomonadota; class Gammaproteobacteria; order Burkholderiales; family Burkholderiaceae_C; genus Azohydromonas. The sequence continues at coordinate 24,657 of NZ_CALAOH010000141.1, forward strand.
TACCGCGCTGCCGATGAACAGCAGCCTGCGCGCGAGGGTCCAGGGTGTTTTCATGCGCGCACTCTAGGCGCGGCGGCATAACGACGCCTGCTTTTTCGTCAAGAGACCCCGCATCCCGCGAACACGCGATGCGCACCCCCCGCTCCCGGGATACCGCCCAGGGAACTCGCGCCTACGGTAGCCGCCCCGGCCCGTGCCGCGGCCGCTGCGCGAGCCGGAGCCGAGCGAAAGGATCGACCCATGAAGCACACGACCTTTTCCCTGTCCTGTACGGCGCTGCTGTGCGCCCTGGCCGCCGGCACGGCGCCGGCGCTGGCCGCCGAGGCCAGGGGCGCGCCGGCCAACGACCGCGTCGCCCAGGGCTTTCGCGTCGTGCCCAAGGGGGTGCACCTGAACATGGCCGGCCGCGACCGCAACCTCGTGGGGCTGGGCAGCTACCTCGTCAACGCCGCGGGCGCCTGCGTGGACTGCCACACCCACCCGACCTACCTGCCCGGCGGCGACCCCTTCCAGGGCCAGGACGAGCAGGTCAACTTCCAGCAATACCTCACCGGCGGGCGCCAGTTCGGGCCCGTCATCGTCTCGGCCAACCTGCGCCCGGACGGGCGCGGCCGGCCCGCGGGGCTGACGCTGTGGCAGTTCATCAAGACCATGCGCACCGGCCACAACCCCAACGACCCGCCGGGCCAGCTCCTGCAGGTCATGCCCTGGCCGGTGTACGGCAAGCTGGTCGAGCAGGACTTGCGCGCCATCTACGAGTTCCTGCGCGCCCTGCCCTCGGCGCCGGACAACCCCAACCCGGGGCCGTGAGGCGCACGGCCCCACGGGACTAAAAAAGCGCGGCCGGGCCGCGCTTTTTTCATGGGTGATATCAGTCGGCCGCGTAGATGTCGCGGTCCTTGGTCTCGCGGATGAAGAGCATGCCGATCACGAAGGTCGCGCCCGCAACCACAATGGGGTACCACAGGCCGTTGTAGATGTTGCCCGTCTGCGCCACGATGGCGAAGGCCGTGGTGGGCAGCATCCCGCCGAACCAGCCGTTGCCGATGTGGTAGGGCAGGCTCATCGAGGTGTAGCGGATGCGCGTGGGGAACAGCTCCACCAGCGCCGCCGCGATGGGGCCGTAGACCATGGTGACGTAGATCACCAGCAGCGTCAGGATCCCCACCACCAGCGGCTTGTTGATGCGCTCGGGGTCGGCCTTGGCCGGGTAGCCCGCGGCCCGCACGGCCTGCGTGAGTTCCTTCTTGAAGGCGTCCACGCGCGCCCGGCTGGGGGCGTCGAAGACATGGCCGCCGGGGGCCGGCGTGGCGTTGGGTGCGGCGAGGAGCCTGTCGCCGATCCTCACCGTCGCGGCGGTGCCGGGGGGGCCCTCCTCCACCGTGTAGTTCACGGCGCCTTGCGCCAGCGTGCGCTTGGCCAGGTCGCAGTCGCTGCGGAAGTCCACCTCGCGCGCGATGGGGCTGCCCTGGAAGCTGCAGCGCGCCGGGTCCACCGTGACGGTGATGGGCACGGCGTTCTGCGCCTGCGCCAGCGCCGGGTTGGCGGCCACGGTGAGGGCCTTGAACAGCGGGAAGTAGGTCAGCGCCGCCACCAGGCAGCCGGCCAGGATGATGGGCTTGCGCCCAATGCGGTCCGACAGCCAGCCGAAGACGACGAAGAAGGGCGTGCCCAGCAGCAGCGACAGCGCGATCAGGATGTTGGCCGTCTGCGCGTCCACCTTGAGCGCCTGCGTGAGGAAGAACAGCGCGTAGAACTGGCCCGTGTACCACACCACCGCCTGGCCCGCCGTGAGGCCCACCAGCGCCAGGATCACGATCTTGAGGTTCTTCCAGCGGCCGAAGCTCTCCGACAGCGGCGCCTTGGAGCTGCGGCCCTCCTCCTTGATCTTCCTGAACGCGGGCGACTCGTTCAGCGACAGGCGGATCCACACGCTCACGGCCAGCAGCACGATCGACAGCAGGAAGGGAATGCGCCAGCCCCAGTCGGCGAACACCTCCTCGCCCATGGCCGTGCGCGTGCCCAGGATCACCACCAGGCTCAGGAACAGCCCCAGCGTGGCGGTGGTCTGGATCCAGGACGTGTAGGCGCCGCGCTTGCCGTGCGGCGCGTGCTCGGCCACGTAGGTGGCCGCGCCGCCGTACTCCCCGCCCAGCGCCAGGCCCTGCAGCATCCGCAGCGCGATGAGCATCACGGGTGCCGCCACGCCCACGCTGGCGTAACTGGGCAGCACGCCCACGATGAAGGTGGACAGGCCCATGAGCAGGATCGTCACCAGGAAGGTGTACTTGCGCCCGATCATGTCCCCGAGCCGCCCGAACACCAGCGCGCCGAAGGGCCGCACGATGAAGCCCGCGGCAAAGGCCAGCAGCGCGAAGATGAAAGCTGCGCCCGCATCCAGTCCGGAGAAGAACTGCTTGGCGATGATGGGCGCCAGCGCACCGTAGAGGTAGAAGTCGTACCACTCGAAGACGGTGCCCACGCTGGAGGCGAAGATGACTTTGCGCTCCTCGCGGGTCATGGGCGCCCTCGAGCGCGAAGGCTTGTACGCGCGGGCGGTACTGGCCATGGGGGCGGGTCTCCTGTGTTCCAAGGCCTCTGGCGGGCTGTCTGAGGGCCATCGTGGTGGAGCCGTCTGACGGCGGGCTTACTGACCAGGCGGCCCGGCCAGCCGGCGGGCCTCCCAGGATTTACCCGAGGAGCCCGGCGTTTTTTCGCAATGCGGAAAAAACAGGGCCTCTTCAGCCTCCCACGTAAGCAATCGTTCAGCTTGCCGTCAGGAAAGGGCCCAACCCTGGGCGGCGGTGGACGCGTTGGACGGCGGCACAGGCTGCCTTCGCGCCACCACACAAAAAGCCTGTTCCATAACTGCATGAGGAGACAACGAAGTGCAACATGATTCAGCGGGCTACTGGAAGGCGACGCTCAGCCTTCTGTTCAAGGTATTGGTGATCTGGTTCCTGGTGTCCTTCGGCGCCGGCATCCTGTTCGCGGACCTGCTCAACGGCATCCATCTCGGCGGCTACCCGCTGGGATTCTGGTTCGCCCAGCAGGGCTCGATCTACGTGTTCATCGCCCTGATCTTCTGGTACGCCAAGAAGATGGGCGACCTGGACCGCGAGTTCGACGTGCACGAGGACTGAAGCGCCATGGAACTCCAGACCACCATCTACCTCGTCGTCGGCCTGAGCTTCGCGCTGTACATCGGCATCGCGATCTGGGCGCGCGCGGGCTCCACCAGCGAGTTCTACGCCGCCGGCGGCAGCGTGCATCCGGTGACCAACGGCATGGCCACCGCGGCCGACTGGATGAGCGCCGCATCGTTCATCTCCATGGCCGGCCTGATCTCCAGCATGGGCTACGGCGGAGCCCTGTTCCTCATGGGCTGGACCGGCGGCTACGTGCTGCTGGCGATGCTGCTGGCGCCGTACCTGCGCAAGTTCGGCAAGTTCACCGTGCCGCAGTTCATCGGCGACCGCTTCTACTCCAAGAGCGCCAGCACGGTGGCCGTGCTCTGCCTGCTCACCGCCTCGATCACGTACATCATCGGCCAGATGACGGGCGTGGGCGTGGCCTTCTCGCGCTTCCTGGGCGTGTCCAGCGATACCGGCATCTACGTCGGCATGGCCATCGTCTTCGCCTACGCGGTGTTCGGCGGCATGAAGGGCATCACCTACACCCAGGTGGCGCAGTACATCGTGCTGATCCTGGCCTACACGATCCCGGCGATCTTCATCTCGCTGCAGCTCACGGGCAATCCGCTGCCGCAGCTGGGCCTGGGCGGCACCTACAGCGGCTCGGACGTGTCGCTGCTGCAGAAGCTCGACCAGGTGGTCACGGACCTGGGCTTCGGCCAGTACACCACCACCACCGCCGGCAGCACGCTCAACATGTTCATGTACACGCTGTCGCTGATGATCGGCACGGCCGGGCTGCCGCACGTGATCATGCGCTTCTTCACCGTGCCCAGGGTCAAGGACGCGCGCTCCTCGGCGGGCTGGGCGCTGGTGTTCATCGCCCTCCTCTACACCACCGCGCCGGCCGTGGCCGCCATGGCCAAGCTCAACCTGCACGGCACGGTCAACACCGCCGTGACCAGCGGCGGCGACCTCTACGCCCCCGAGGCCAGCCTGCGCTACGAGGAGCGCCCGGACTGGATGAAGCGCTGGGAGCAGACCGGGCTGCTGAAGTTCGAGGACAAGAACGGCGACGGCCGCATCCAGTACTACAACGACAAGACCGCCAACGCCGATGCCAAGGCCAAGGCCTCGGCCGCGGGCTGGAACGGCAACGAGCTCACCGTCAACCCCGACATCATCGTGCTGGCCAATCCGGAGATCGCGCTGCTGCCCAACTGGGTGATCGCGCTGGTGGCCGCCGGCGGCCTGGCCGCGGCGCTGTCCACCGCCGCGGGACTGCTCATGGCCATCTCCGCGGCCGTCTCGCACGACCTGGTCAAGGGCGTGTTCGCGCCGGGCATCAGCGAGAAGGGCGAGCTGCTCACGGGCAAGATCGCCATGGCCGTGGCCATCGTGATCTCCGGCTGGCTGGGCCTGAACCCGCCGGGCTTCGCCGCGGGCACGGTGGCGCTGGCCTTCGGCATCGCGGCGAGCTCGCTGTTCCCGGCGATCATGATGGGCATCTTCAGCACGAAGATGAACAAGGAAGGCGCCATCGTGGGCATGCTCGCGGGCCTGTTCGTGACGCTGTTCTACGTGTTCGCGCACAAGGGCCTCTTCTTCGTCAAGGGCACCGAGTACGTGGACCTCATCGGCGGGCCCAACAGCTTCTTCGGCATCACGCCGGAGGCCTTCGGCGCGGTGGGCGCGCTGGTGAACTTCGTGGTGGCCTTTGCCGTTGACAAGGTAACCAAGGAGCCGCCGGTGCACATCCAGGCCATGGTCGAGGCCGTGCGCATCCCGCGCGGCGCCAAGGCGATCGACGGCGCTCACTGAGCGCCGCCACGGTCACCGTCCACGGCTGGCGGCGCACGCCGCCAGTCCGGGGCCCAGCCGGCGTGGCCTGCGGGGCCCCTTTTTGTTTCGGAGTCGTTCCATGGCCCTCGATGTCGGCGTCGTCCTGACGTGGATCCTGTTTCTCGCGCTGTTCCCGATGGCCTTCTTCTGGCTGCGGCGGGCCTGGCGCATCCTGGTGCGGCGCGACTTCTCGGAGGTCGCGCTCAAGCACGGCGAGCCTCCGCCCGAGGCCTGGCGCTGGGCGCCCTACGAGATGGCGGTCAACGCCGTGGCCGGCACGGTGGTGGTGTGCGTGATCGTGGCCGTGGTGGCCGCCGGGCTGCGCTACGAGAGCTGGACCGCCATCGCCGGCACCACGGTCTGGTGCAAGTTCTTCTTCAGCTTCGCGCTGGGCCGGCACGCGCACGCCGCGGCAGCGCGCCGGCGCGCCTGAGCCGCGGCAGCCCGAGGCCATGCGCACGAGGTTGCTGCAGCAACGTTTGCTGGGCCTGTTCGCGCTGGCGCTGCTGCTGCTGAACTTCCCGCTGCTGGCGCTGTGGGACCGCGACGTCCTGGTGCTGGGCCTGCCGCTGTTCCCCGCGGCGCTGTTCCTGCTGTGGGCGCTGCTGATCGCGCTGCTGGCGTGGCTGATGGAGCGCACGGACTGATGCGGGGGCTGCGCCCATGCTGACGCCCGCGCTCGTGCTGGGCGCCTCCTCGGCCTACCTGCTGCTGCTGTTCGCGGTGGCCTGGTGGGGCGACCGGCGCGCGCAGCAGGGCCGCTCGGTGGTGGACAACGCCTGGGTGTACGCGCTGTCGATGGCGGTGTACTGCACCGCCTGGACCTACTTCGGCAGCGTCGGCCGCGCGGCCTCGGGCGGCGTGTGGTTCCTGCCCATCTACCTCGGCCCGACGCTGGCGATGCTGCTGGCCTGGCTGGTGCTGCGGCGCATGATCCGCACCGCGCGCACCCACCGCATCACCTCCATCGCCGACTTCGTGGCCAGCCGCTACGGCAAGAGCCCTCTGCTGGCCGGGCTGGTCACGCTGATCAGCGTGGTGGGCATCGTTCCCTACATCGCGCTGCAGCTCAAGGCCATCGCCAGCGGCTACGCGGTGCTGACCATGCCCGCGGGCGCGCCCGCGGCCGGGGCCAGCCCCTGGTGGCGCGACGGCATGCTGGCCGTGGCGCTGGCGCTGGCGTGCTTCACGATGGTGTTCGGCACGCGGCGCCTGGACAGCACCGAGCGCCACGAGGGCATGGTGGCGGCCATCGCGTTCGAGTCGGTGGTCAAGCTCGCGGCCTTCGTGGCCGTGGGCGTCTTCGTCACCTGGGGCCTGTTCGACGGGCCCGGCGCGCTGTTCGCGCGCGCGCTGGCGCAGCCCGATCTGCAGGCCCTGCTGGCGCTGTCGCAGCCCGAGCGCCCCTTCGCCTACGGGCAGTGGTTCGCGCTGACGATGCTGTCGATGCTGTCGGTGCTGCTGCTGCCGCGCCAGTTCCAGGTGATGGTGGTGGAGAACATGCGCGAGCAGCACCTGCGCCGCGCGGCCTGGCTGTTCCCGGCCTACCTGCTGGCGATCAACCTGTTCGTGCTGCCGATCGCGCTGGGCGGGCTGATGGTGCTGGGCCGCGGCGCCGATGCCGACACCTTCGTGCTGTCGCTGCCGCTGGCCGTGGGACAGCCGGGCCTGGCGCTGGCGGCCTTCGTCGGCGGGCTGTCGGCGGCCACCGGCATGGTCATCGTCGAGGCCATCGCGGTGTCCACCATGGTGAGCAACGACCTGGTGATGCCGCTGCTGCTGCGGCTGCCGGGCCTGGCGCGCCGCGCCGACCTCACCGGGGTGCTGCTGGCGATCCGGCGCGCCGCCATCGTGCTCGTGCTGCTGCTGGGCTACCTGTATTTCCACCTCGCCGGCGAAGCCTATGCGCTGGTGAGCATCGGGCTCATCAGCTTCGCGGCGGTGGCGCAGTTCGCGCCGGCGCTGCTGGGGGGCATGTACTGGAAGGGCGGCACGCGCGAAGGCGCCCTGGCCGGGCTGCTGGCGGGCTTCGCGCTGTGGGCCTACACGCTGATGCTGCCCTCCATCGCCAAGTCGGGCTGGTGGGACAGCAGCTTCATCGAGCACGGCCCCTGGGGCGTGGCGCTGCTGCGCCCCGAGCAGCTGCTGGGCCTCACGGGCCTGGACAACCTGACGCACTCGCTGTTCTGGAGCCTGCTGGCCAACGCCGGGCTGTTCGTGGGGCTGTCGCTGCTGCGCACGCCCTCGCCGCGCGAAACCAGCCAGGCGCTGCTGTTCGTGGACGTGCTCGACCGCACGCAGGCCGCGCAGCCGGTGTTCTGGCGCGGCCGCGCGCAGGTGGCGGACCTGCAGGCGCTGGCCGCGCGCTTCCTGGGCGCGGCACAGGCGCAGCGCCTGTTCGAGGACTACGCCCGGCGCAGCGGCGCCGCCGGCATCGGGCACATCGAGCCCGACGCGCGGCTGGTGCATTTCGTCGAGACCGAGCTGGCCGGCGCCATCGGCAGCGCCTCCGCGCGCGTGATGGTCGCCTCGGTGGTCGAGGAGGAGGCGCTGGACATGGACGACGTGCTGCGCATCCTCGACGAGGCCTCGCAGCTGCGCGCCTATTCGCACGCCCTGGAGCAGGCCAGCGCCGAGCTGCGCGCGGCCAACGAGCGGCTCGAAAGCCTGGACCGGCTCAAGGACGACTTCATGTCCTCGGTGACGCACGAGCTGCGCACGCCGCTGACCTCCATCCGCGCGCTGGCGGAGCTGATGCTGGCCGAGCCGCAGATGCCCCAGGCGCAGCGCCAGCAGTTCCTGGGCATCGTGGTGGCGGAGTCGGAGCGGCTCAGTCGCCTGGTCAACCAGGTACTGGACATGGCCAAGATCGAGTCCGGCCAGGCGCAGTGGCACGACGCCGACGTGGACCTCTCGGCGCTGCTGCGCCAGGCCGCGCAGACCGTGGGCGAACTCGTGCACGAGCGCGGCGCCGAGCTGGTGCTGGAGCTGCCCGAGACGCCGCCGCCGCCGCTGCGCGCCGACCGCGACCGCCTGATGCAGGTGCTGCTCAACCTGCTGAGCAACGCCGCCAAGTTCGTGCCCGCGGGCCGCGGGCGCATCGTGCTGCGACTGCGCACCGACGCGCACGGCGCCACCGTGGAGGTGCAGGACAACGGGCCGGGCGTGCCCGAGCATCAGCGCGAGCTGGTGTTCGAGAAGTTCCGCCAGGGCGGCGACGCGGCGCGCCGCCCGCAGGGCACGGGCCTGGGCCTGCCCATCAGCCGCCAGATCGTCCAGCATTTCGGCGGGCGGCTGGAGTTGCGCCCTGACTGCGGTCAAGGGGCCTGCTTCGCCTTCACACTACCGTGGACGCCCCCCTCAGAACAGACGGCGCCCGGAGCAGCCGCGGGAGACAAGCCATGACGACCAAGATCCTCGTCGCCGACGACGAGCCCAACATCCTCATCTCGCTGGAATACCTCATGAAGCGCGAGGGCTACGAGGTGCATGTCGCGCGCGACGGCTTGCAGGCGCTGGAGATGCTGCGCCGCGAGCGCCCGGCGCTGGTGCTGCTGGACGTGATGATGCCGGGCAAGAGCGGCTTCGAGGTCTGCCAGGAGCTGCGCGGCGACGAGGCGCTGCGCGGCACGCGGGTGCTCATGCTCACGGCCAAGGGCCGCGACACCGACGTCGCCAAGGGCATGGCCATGGGCGCCGACGCCTACGTGACCAAGCCCTTTTCCACCAGCGAGCTGGTGGAGCGGGTGCGCGCGCTGCTGCAGGCTCCGGCGCGCCAGGCATGAGGCGCGACCGCCGGCTGCTGGCGGCCATGGCCGCCGCCGCGGCCGCG
>NZ_CALAOH010000142.1 GCF_937926365.1 uncultured Azohydromonas sp.
ACAAGACCATGATGGTCTTCGGCGATGCCAAGAAGGTCGTGGAGGAGATGGTCAAAGCCGTGGAGTGAGCCACGGCACGAGCCTGCCTCGAGGCCGCCTGCAGGCGGCCTTTTCTTTGCCGGCCCGGCTCGCATGCGCCGGGCACGAGGGCCGCTATCGGGCCGCTATCGAATCCCCTCATGCCCGCCCTGCGGGGCCGGCCCAGAATGTTCCCAGTTGCGGAGTCGCTGTCGGCACATGGAAAAAATCTGGTTGAAGCAGTATCCCGAAGGCGTGCCGGCAGAAGTGGACACGTCGCTGTACCCCTCCCTGGTAGCCCTGCTGGAAGAAAGCTTCCAGCGACACCGCAACCTGCCCATCTGCACCTTCCTGGGCCGCAGCTTCGATTACGGGCGCATCGACACGCTCTCGGTCGCGTTTGCCGCCTTCCTGCAGGCGCAAGGGCTCAAGAAGGGTGACCGCGTGGCCATCATGCTGCCCAACACGCCGCAGTACCTGGTGGCCCTGGCCGGGGTGCTGCGCGCGGGCTGCATCGTCGTCAACGTCAACCCGCTCTACACCGCGCGCGAGCTGGAGCATCAGCTGCGCGACGCCGGCGCGCAGGCCATCGTGGTCCTGGAGAACTTCGCCGCCACGCTGCAGCGCGTGCTGGGCGAGCTGCCGCAGCTGCACACGGTGGTGCTGGCGACCATGGGCGACCTGCTCGGCTTCGTCAAGGGTGCGCTGGTGAACCACGTGGTGCGCCGCGTCAAGAAAATGGTGCCGGCCTTCTCGCTGCCCAAGGCGATCCGCTTCAACGACGCGCTGGCGCGCGGGCGCGGGCTGACGCCCAAGTTCCCCGCCGTGGGCCCGGACGACGTGGCGGTGCTGCAGTACACCGGCGGCACCACCGGCGTGAGCAAGGGGGCGGTGCTGCTGCATCGCAACCTGGTGGCCAACATCCTGCAGTCCGAGGCTTGGTACCGGCCGGCGCTGGGACGGGTCGTGCAGGGCGAGCAACTCGTGACCGTCTGCGCGCTACCGATCTATCACATCTTCGGCTTCTCCACGATCGTGCTGCTGTCCATGCGCGTGGGCGGCAGCTGCATCCTCATCCCCAACGCGCGCGACCTGCCGGCGCTGCTCAAGACGCTGTCCAAGCAGCGCTTCCACAGCTTCCCGGCCGTCAACACGCTGTTCAACGCGCTGGCCAACCACAAGGACTTCGGCACGGTGGACTGGAGCCATCTCGTCATCTGCGTGGGCGGCGGCATGGCGGTGCAACAAGCCACGGCGCGGCTGTGGCTGCAGAAGACGGGCTGCCCCATCGTCGAGGGCTATGGGCTGTCGGAGACCTCTCCCTCCGTGGCCTGCAACCCGGTGAACAACACGCAGTTCAACGGCACCATCGGGCTGCCGCTGCCCAGCACCGAGCTGACGCTGCTGGACGATGCCGGCAACCCGGTGCCGCCAGGGCAGCCCGGCGAGATCGCGGTGCGCGGCCCGCAGCTCATGGCCGGTTACTGGCAGCGGCCCGACGAGACCGTGCGCGCCATGACCGCCGACGGTTTCTTCCGCACCGGCGACATCGGCACCATGGACGAGCGCGGCTATTTCCGCATCGTGGACCGCAAGAAGGACATGATCCTGGTCAGCGGCTTCAACGTGTACCCGAACGAGGTCGAGGATGTGCTCACGCAACTGCCCGGCGTGCTGGAGTGCGCCGCGGTGGGTGTGCCCGACGGCAAGGCCGGCGAGGCGGTGAAGGTGATCATCGTCAAGAAGGACCCGGACCTCACCGAGGATCAGGTGCGCGGCTACTGCGAAGCCAACCTCACCGGCTACAAGCGGCCCAAGGTGGTGGAGTTCCGCAACGACCTGCCCAAGTCGCCCGTGGGCAAGGTGCTGCGCCGCGAGTTGCGCGAGCAGCAGCAGGCCAAGGCCGATTCCTGAGGCCCTGAAAGGCCGAGGCCCCCCGGCGTGCCGGGGCCTCAACGGGTGGCGCTGGCGGCACGCTCAGTGCAGCAGCATCTTCACGCCCACCGTCACCAGCACCACCGAGATCGAGCCCTGCACCCAGCGCGTGGGCACCTTCGAGGCCGCCACCGAGCCCAGCAGCACGCCGGGGATGGAGCCCAGCAACAGGTTCACCAGCAGCGTGCCGTTGACGTTGCCGATGAACAGGTGACCCAGGCCCGCGATCAGCGCCAGCGGGATGGCGTGCGCGAGGTCGGTGCCCACGAGCTTGTGCGGCGTCAGCCGCAGCGGGTAGAGGTGCACCATCATCACCGTGCCCAGCGCGCCGGCGCCGATGGACGTCAGCGTCACCAGCACGCCCAGCACCGCGCCGGCCACCGAGGTCAGCCAGCGCTGCAGCTTCTTGAACACCTCGGGCCGCCCGATGCGCTGGCGGCGCCCGGTCCGGTGCAGCCAGGGCTTGAGCAGCATGCCCGCGGCGGTGGCCATCAGCGCCACGGCCACGGCGTTGATGATCAGCCCGTCGCTCACGCGCGACGAGCCCGACCACTGCATCCATACCAGCGTCAACGCCGCCGCGGGCAGGCTGCCCAGTGCCAGGCGGCGCACCACCTGCCAGTCCACGCTGCCGTGGCGGTGGTGCACGGCGGTGCCGAACATCTTGGTAACGGCCGCTACCAGCAGGTCGGTGCCCACGGCCGTCTGCGGGGCGATGCCGAAGAACAGCACCAGGATCGGCGTCATCAGGGCGCCGCCGCCTACGCCGGTGAGCCCCACCACGATGCCCACCAGCAGGCCCGAGAGGGTTGTCGGTGCGTCGAAATTCATGCCAAAGCTCCCTTCGACCCGTTGATGACCCGTCTGCGCGCCCCGGCAGCGCGGGCTGCGCCCGGCGCTGCGGCACACTCGCGGCCGCAATGAATCCCCGTATGCATGTGGCGCTGGCCCTGTCGGCCGGCGCGGAAATCGATCTGCCCGAAGCGGCAGCCCGTCATGTCCAGGTGCTGCGCCTGCAGCCGGGTGCCAGCGTGACCCTGTTCGATGGCCGGGGCGGCCAGTGGCGCGCCCAGGTGCTGCAGATGGGCCGGCGCTCGGTGAGCGTGCAGGTGCTGCAGCACGAGGCGCTGGAGCGCGAGTTGCCCATGCCGGTGACGCTGGCGCTGGGCGTGCCGGCCAACGACCGCATGGACGCGCTGGTGGAAAAGGCCACCGAGCTCGGCGTGGCCGCCATCCAGCCGCTGCTCATGGAGCGCTCGGTGCTGCGCCTGGCCGACGAGCGCGCCGCGCGCAAGGTGGCGCACTGGCAGGCGGTGGCGGTGTCCGCGTGCGAACAGTGCGGGCGCAACCGCGTGCCGACGCTGCTGCCCATGCGCACGCTGCACGAGTGGCTGCAGCTCGATGCCGAGCCGGGCCGGCGCCTGGTGCTGAGCCTGGCGGCGGACACGCAGCCCCTGCCGCGCGCGGTGCCCTCGCCGCTGTCGCAGCCGGTGACCTTCCTCAGCGGCCCGGAAGGTGGCCTCTCCAGTGTCGAGGAGGCCACCGTGCGCGACCACGGCTTCGTGCCCGTGACGCTGGGCTCGCGCGTGCTGCGCGCTGACACCGCGCCGCTGGCGGCGCTGTCCTGGCTGGGCGTGAGCGCGCTCGGCTGAGTGCGGAAGACTGCGGAAGATCCTCATCCGGAGCGGCTTCAGGTGCCGGGCGGGTCGCCGCCGAGCGCTGCAGGGGCCGTGCGGCGTGCCGAGCCGGCCACGAGATCGAAGCGGAACAGCCGGCATTCGATGGGGCCGTTCCACATCGGAACGCGGCGGCTCTCCTTGAGCCGCATGAGCGAGGGCAATTTCATGTCGGGCGTCAGCACCCACGCGGTCCAGCCGGCGTAGTGGCGCTTCCAGTGCGACGCCAGCCCGGTGAAGAAGGCTTCCGAACTGCCGCCGCCCTCGAAGCTCTCGCGCGCCGCGGCCGGCGCCTGCCCGTGGCCCTTGGGTGCGAGGCGCTCGCCGTAGGGCGGGTTGAGCATCAGCACGCCCGCGTCGGCGGGCGCCGGGCGCTGCAGCGCATCGGCGGTCTTGAACTGGATGGCCCGCGCCACGCCGGCGCGCTCGGCATTGCGGGTGGCGAAGTCGGTCATGCGGAAGGCCACGTCGCCGGCGTGCACCTGCGTGCGCGGCGCGTGCACCGCGGCGCGCGCGGCCTGCTGCAGCTCGCGCCACTGCGGCAGCAGCGCCCGGAACGGCCCCAGGCGCTCGAAGGCGAAGCGCCGCTGCATTCCAGGCGCGACGCCGCAAGCCAGCTGCGCCGCCTCGATGGCAATGGTGCCGGCGCCGCAGCACGGGTCCAGCAGCGGCGGGTCCTCCGCGCGGCCCTGCCAGCCTGCGGCCGCCAGCATCGCCGCGGCCAGCGTCTCCTTCAGCGGCGCCTCGCCCTGCACCTCGCGCCAGCCGCGCTTGAACAGGGCCTCGCCCGAAAGGTCCACATAGAGCATCGCCTGCTCCGGGCCCAGGTGCAGCACCAGCGGCAGCTCGGGATGGCGCGTGTCCACGCTGGGGCGCTCGCCACAGCGCTCGCGCATCACGTCGCACACCGCGTCCTTGATGCGCAGGTTGGCGAAGTTGAGGCTGCGCAGCGGCGAGCGCTGCGCCGTGCTGTCCACGCGCAGCGTCTGGCGCGGCGTGATCCAGTCGTCCCAGCGCACCCGCCGCGCCAGGTCGTAGAGGTCATGCTCGTCGCGGTACGGACCCCAGGTCAGCTCCAGCAGCACGCGCTGCGCCAGGCGGCTGTGCAGGTTGAGCTGCAGGGCCGTGCGCAGCTCCCCGTGCACGCGCACGCCGCCGCGCAGCGGCTCGATGTCGCGCTCGTCCAGCGCGGTGATGCGCTGGGCTTCATCGGCGAGCAGTGGCTCCACCCCGGCGGCGCAGGGCAGGAAAAGAACGGTTTCGGTCACGGAATTGGTCCTGGAGCGGAGGCCCCTGGGGCAAATCCTGGACCGGACCGTGCAGCACCCCACGCAAGCCGGGGCTGCCCAGCGGCCCCGGACGCGCCGAAGGGCTTGAAAAAGAAGGCTGTAGCGGCGGGGTTACAGCGCCTTGCGCAGATTGGCCGGCGCGATCTTGAGCGCCTCGCGGTACTTGGCCACCGTGCGGCGCGCCACCTGGATGCCCTGCTCTTCCAGCATCGCGCTGAGCTGGCTGTCCGACAGCGGCTTCTTGGCGTCTTCCGCGCCAATGAACTGCTTGATCAGCGCGCGCACCGCGGTGCTGGAGGCGTTGCCGCCGGCGTCGGTGTTGAGCGAGGAGCCGAAGAAATACTTCAGCTCGAAGGTGCCGTAGGGCGTGGCCATGTACTTGGCCGTGGTCACGCGCGAGATGGTGGACTCGTGCAGCCCCAGCTCATCGGCGATCTCGCGCAGCACCAGCGGCTTCATTGCGATCTCGCCGTGGGTGAAGAAGGCTTTCTGCCGCTCCACGATGGCGGTGGACACGCGCAGGATGGTGTCGAAGCGCTGGAGGATGTTCTTCATGAACCAGCGCGCCTCCTGCAGCCGCGCCGACAGCCCGGCGCCCGAGCCGCTGCGCTGGCCGCGGATGGCCTGGGCGTAGAGGTCGTTGATGCGCAGCTTGGGCATCACGTCCGGATTGAGCACCACCTTCCAGCCCCGGCCGGCCTTTTGCACGATCACGTCGGGCACGACGATGTTGGCCTCGGCGCGCACGAAGGGTCGCCCGGGCTTGGGCTCGCAGCCGCGGATGAGCGTCTGCGCCTCGCGCAACAGGTCTTCGTCGGCATGCGTGAGCGCCATGAGGCGGCGCGTGTCGCGCTTGGCCAGCAGTTCCAGGTGCTCGCGGCACACCGCGATGGCCACCGCCTGCGCCGCGCAGGGCTCCTGCGCCTGCAGCTGCAGCACCAGGCATTCCGGGAGGTCGCGCGCGCCCACGCCGGTGGGCTCCATGCTCTGCAGCCAGCGCAGCGCGCAGCGCAGCCGGCCCAGCAGATCCTCGCGCGCCTCCTCGATTTCCTCGCCCTCGCCGGGCATGAGCTGCGCGGCGATCTCCTCCAGCGGGTCGGCCAGGTAGCCGTCGTCGTTGAGCGACTCGATGAGCACGTGCACCGCCGCGGCGTCCTCCGCTGACAGCCGCATGCCCAGCAGTTGCGTGCGCAGGTGCTCCTGCAGCGAGATGCCGCCGCTACCGCGCTCCTGGGGCTCGAAGTCCTCGTCGCCGCCGGCGCCGGAGGACGGCGTCTCGCGGATGCCGTCGAAGTCGTCGCGCTCGGTGCCGTTTTCCCAGTCCTCGCGCTCGGTGGCGCCGAACTCGGCGCTGTCCACGCCGTGCACGTCGGCGTCGTCGCGACCGTCGGTGTCGTCGCGCTCGCTGCCCTCGCTGCTGCTGCGCTCGGGCGCGGCGGCGCGGTCCAGGCTCTGCTCGAAGGTCGGAACGCCGTCCTCGTCGGCTTCCAGGAACGGGTTCTGTTCGAGCATCTGCTCGACTTCCTGATGCAGCTCCAGCGTCGAGAGCTGCAGCAGCCGGATCGACTGCTGCAACTGCGGCGTCAGCGCCAGGTGCTGCGACAGCCGGACTTGCAAGGACGGTTTCATGACTTCCCCAACTTCAGTTCATTCACATCCGGAAGTGCTCGCCGAGGTAGACCTTGCGCACGTCGGCGTTCTCGACGATCTCCATCGGCGTGCCTTCGGCCAGCACGCGGCCCTCACTGATGATGTAGGCGCGGTCGCAGATGCCCAGCGTCTCGCGCACGTTGTGGTCCGTGATCAGCACGCCGATGCCGCGTGCCTTGAGGAACCCGATGATTCGCTGGATCTCGATCACGGCGATCGGGTCCACGCCCGCGAAGGGCTCGTCCAGCAGGATGAAGCGCGGCTGCGTGGCCAGCGCGCGGGCGATCTCCACGCGGCGGCGCTCGCCGCCGGAGAGCGCCGGCGCCGGACTGTGGCGCAGCTTCTCGATGCCCAGCTCCGACAGCAGCTCTTCCAGCATGGTGGAGATGGCTTGTGCCTTGAGCGGCCGCCCCTGCGCGTCGAGCTGCAGCTCCAGCACCGCGCGCACGTTCTCCTCGACCGTGAGCTTGCGGAAGATCGAGGCCTCCTGCGGCAAATACGACAGCCCCAGCCGCGAGCGCTGGTGGATGGGGCGCTGCTGCACCTCCTGCCCGTCGATGAGGATGCGCCCGGCATCCGCGCGCACCAGGCCCACCACCATGTAGAAGGTCGTGGTCTTGCCCGCGCCGTTGGGCCCCAGCAGCCCGACCACCTCGCCCGCGCCCACGGCCAGGTGCACTTCCTTGACCACCTGGCGCGCGCCGTAGCGCTTCTGCAACCCCTCGGCTTCGAGCCGGCTGGCCGGGCCCGGCTGCGTGTCCGGGATGGCGTTCAGGACGGTGTTCATCAGCGCGAGGCGCCGGAAGCGGCCGGCGGCGGTGGCGTGAGCACCGCGCGCACGCGGCCACCCGAGGCGTTGTCGCCGGCCACGCTGAAGAGCTCGGCGCGGTTGTCGTAGGTGATGAGCTCGCCGGTGATCTCGTCGGCCACGTTGCTGCCGCGCAGGCGCCGCACGTGGGCGTTGCCGGTGAGCTTGAGCAGATCGCTGCGGCTGTCGTAGTCGATGCGGTCGGCCGTGCCCTCGATGTACTCGTCCAGGCCCTCGCGCTTCTGGCGGAAGGTGGCCTGCGTTCCCGGCACGCCCAGCGCGGTGGCGGTGCGGTGACCCTCGCCCACCTCGCGCAGCTCCATGCGCTCAGCCTTGATGCGCATGGTGCCCTGCGTCACCACGACGTTGCCGTTGAAGACAACGACCTGCTTGAGCATGTCCACCGTGCCGGGCTTGTTGGCCTCGATCACCAGCGGCTGGCTGCGGTCGGCCTTGTCGGCCTGGACGGCGCCGCAGGCCAGGGCCAGCGCGGCGCTCATGCATAGGGTTCGGAGGCGGTATGGGCTCATAAGGGCACGAAACTTGCAGACCATTCTAGCCACAGTTCGTGCCCTGCGCGCCGGTGGCGCGCCTCCTGTTCGGGAAAGGCTCCGGCTCGGTGAATTGTCACGGCCGGCGCATCGGCCTCATCAGCCGTTCTTGCGTACCACGCCGATCAGGTATTCGGTGGTGGCCAGCGCGCGCTCGTTGGAGCCGGCCAGCGAGCCGGAGGTGAAGAAGCGGCCCTGGATGCCCATGGAAGGCACGCCGTCGATCTTGTAGGCCTCGGAGAGCGACTTGGCCTGGCGCACCTTGGTCGCCACGCCGAAGGACTTGAAGGCTTCGGTGAACTTGGCACCGTCCAAGCCGTTCTCGGTCATGAAGGCGACGATGTCGGCTTCCTTGTCCAGGCGCTTGCGCTGCTGATGGATGGCGGCGAAGACCCTGCGGTGCATCGCCTCGACCTGCCCCATCGCCTCCAGCGCGTAGAACACGCGGGCATGCGTCTCGTGCAGCGCCGTGAAGGCCACGGGGACGCGGCGGAAGGCCACGTCGGCGGGCACCTTCTTGCTCCAGGCGTCGAGCTGGGGCTCGAAGGCGTTGCAGTGCGGGCAGCCGTACCAGAAGAACTCGACCACCTCGATCTTGCCCGGCGAGGACGTGGGTGCCGGGGTGCCCAGCTTCACGTAGTCCTTGCCTTCGGTGAAGCCGGCCTGAGCCTGCGCAGCGGGAGAAGCGCCCAGGGCCAGCCCGGCAGCGGCCAGGGCGCAGGTGAATTCGCGACGTTTCATGTGTTCCGGTTCCTCGGGTCAATGGCCGCGGCGGGGGAGGCGGCCCGCCAGGGCTTGAAAAGCTCGTCTCCGGGCGCTCAACGCTCCACGCGCACCAGGGCCGATTCGATGGTGCTGCCGCGCAGGCGGTCCTGCGTCATCTCGGCCTCTTCCTTGCGTTCGAAGGGGCCAAGCCGCACGCGGTAGACGGTCCGGCCGCTTTGCTCGCGCTCGGTGACGCGGGCCGTGTAGCCCAGCATCGCCAGCCGCGCACGTTGCTGCTCGGCGTCTTCCACGCGCGAGAAGGCACCCACCTGCACGAAGTACGTGAACGCATCAACCTCGGCACGGGTGGACCGCGTCGTGGTCGAAGGCGGCGGATTCGTGACCGACGGGGGTGTGGCGCTCTCGCTACCGGAGAGGATGGCCGCGGGGTCGCGGGTGGACTTGGCCGCGGGCGGCGGGGCCGGGACGGCCGGCGGGGCCGGGCGCGTGCGCGGGGTGACGGCCTCGGGC
>NZ_CALAOH010000143.1 GCF_937926365.1 uncultured Azohydromonas sp.
TCAGCCACCCTTCCGAACGCCCACGCTTATCGGCTGTATGTTTTTAAAGAGCTTCAACCTTTGATTCACCTCAACCAAACCGCGCCGCGGTACCCCGCGCCATTCGCTTGCTTCGGTTCGCTGCGTCGTTCAGCGAAGAATTGAATTCTGACATAAGGGAAAACCCTAGTCAACTGCCGGGCTATTTTGCAACCACCTTGCGTCGCGTTTGCGACAAGCTTTGCCGGCTTCGCTCCGCCTGCCGCGCCAATTCCATGCGCGACCTCCGGACCCGCCCACCAAAAGCCTTGGCCGAGTCGCCGGCCCCAATTGGAACCGACCACACCGAATTCAAGACCCCGGAAGGAGAAAACTCGCTCTAATTTCGCACCGCCGGCTTTTGCGCCGGCCCTGCAATCTCAAGCTCGTTTGCGAGGGTGCGAAGTATACGCACTTGCGGGGGAGTACGCAAGCGCGGGATGGACAAAATTCAACAAGCCTTTCCGCGGCGACGCACAGCAGTTCCTTCCAAGAGCGCCACCCTGCCCCGTTGGTGACCCCCTGGACGCGGATCTCTGGCGCCCCAGCTCACTCACGGCTACGTTCATGCATTTTAGTGCAGCCTGTAACGCAATCCAGTCGTTACCGCACCGACGTAACGCTGAAATCGAAGCGCGCCAAACACTGACGCAGATCAAAAATCACACTGGTTTACGCACAATACTTCACGTTGCTGAGCAGACATGCATTGTTCTGCCGGCCACAGTACACGTCAGGAGACAGCCCATGAGTACCGACAGCTTGGTCGAAGCCCCCGAGTCCGTCCGCAGCGACGCCTTCGTGGAGGTGAACTACGCCGACCTCATTCCGAACAACGTCGATCTGGCCTCGGACCGGCAGTTGCAGCGCGCGCTGGAGGCGTGGCAGCCCAACTACGTCGACTGGTGGAAGGAGATGGGGCCAGAGGGCTTTCAGGAGGCGGACGTCTACCTGCGCACTGCCGTGGGCGTGGACCCGGCCGGCTGGGCCAAGTTCGGCTACGTGAAGATGCCCGAGTACCGCTGGGGCATCCTGCTGGCGCCCAAGGTGGAAGGCCGCACCATCCCCTGCGGGCGCCACAAGGGCCAGCCCGCCTGGCAGGAAGTCCCGGGCGAGTACCGCTCGCTGCTGCGCCGCCTGATCGTCGTGCAGGCCGACACCGAGCCCGCCTCCGTGGAGCAGCAGCGCTACCTGGGCGCCACGGCACCATCCCTCTACGACATGCGCAACCTGTTCCAGGTCAACGTCGAGGAAGGCCGCCACCTGTGGGCCATGGTGTATTTGCTGGTGAAGTACTTCGGCCGCGACGGCCGCGACGAGGCGCAGGCGCTGCTGGAGCGCCGCAGTGGGCAGCAGGACAACCCGCGCATCCTGGGCGCCTTCAACGAGAAGACGCCGGACTGGCTGTCCTTCTTCATGTTCACCTATTTCACCGACCGCGACGGGAAGATGCAGCTCGCCGCGCTGGCCGAAAGCGGCTTCGACCCGCTCTCGCGCAGCTGCCGCTTCATGCTGACCGAGGAGGCGCACCACCTCTTCGTCGGCGAGACCGGCGTGGGCCGCACCATCGAGGCCACCTGCGCCGCGATGAAGAAGGCCGGCATCACCGATCCCCACGACACCGAGGCCATCCGCAAGCTGGGCGTGGTGGACCTGCCGCTGCTGCAGCGCAAGGCCAATTTCCACATGTCCGTGACGCGTGATCTGTTCGGCTCGGAGATCTCCAGCAACGCCGCCGAGGCCTTCAGCGCCGGGCTCAAGGGGCGCTTCAACGAGACGCAGATCGCCGACGACCACCAACTGCAGGACGCCACCTACCCGGTGATGCGCGTGGTGGATGGCGAGATCGTCACCGAGCAGGTACCGGCGCTGCGCGCCATCAACAGCCGCCTGCTGGACGACTACATCGCCGACTGCCAGGGCGGCATCGACCGCTGGAATCGCATCATCGAGAAGGCCGGCATCGACTTCCGCCTCACGCAGCCGCACAAGGGCTTCAACCGCCGCATCGGCGAGTTCGCCGGCCAGCACGTCAGCCCCGCCGGCGAGGTGCTGGGCGCGCAAGCGTGGGCGGCACGGAAGGACGAGTGGCTGCCCAACGCGGAAGACCTGCAATTCATCGCCTCGCTGATGCAGCCCTGCCACGGCAGCGGCGAGTACGCCAGCTGGATCGCGCCGCCGCGCATGGGCATCAACAAGCAGCCGGTGGACTACGAGTACGTCAAGATTGCTTGAGGCAACGCCTCGGCGGCGTCAGGCGGCGGCCGGCGCACCGGCCTGCGCCGCCCTCACAACAGCCAGATCAGGCCCAGCACCACGGCCGTGCCCAGCAGCGACACCAGGATCGAGCCCAGGCAGCCGAGCTTGTTGGAAAAGAAGATGAACACGGCGGCACTCCCGGCAGCTTGAGCGAAGCCCTGGCGCCAGGCGGGCGGCGCGTGGAGAGGGCCAGTCGCGGATGGCTGCGCCAGAGCAAGGCGCACGCCTTGTTCCACGGCAATGCTCCAGCCTGAAACAGGCTACCCTGCACTTCAGGCTATTTCTGCACCCCGGTGCGGCAATGAATGCAATCCCGCGTCCACGCGGAAGCTGCGTCGTGGGCGGCGTGCCGAGGCGCCAGGGCGGACGCACGCCGCGAAGTGCCGGTTGAAAGGCTGGCAAGCGCCTTGCACATGGGAATCAGGATGGTGAAACCGCGATGAATACCGACCTGATCTTGATTGCCAACGCCAGCGAGGCCCGGCTGCTGACGCGCTCGACCGAGGATGCCGACCTGGTGGTGCTCGACACCGTGCTGCGCACCGCGAACCTGCCCCCGGCCGAGGCCCGCCGCCCCCGGACGAACCGGCTCGTCTTCGAGGAAGGCGAGCTGCGCGTGGAGCGCGCGTCCGCCGGGCCGCTGGACCCGCTGCGCCGGCGCATGCGCCAGTTCGCCGCCGTGGTGGCACGCCGCTTCGAGCGGGAGCTGTCCGAGCACCGCTTCGACCGCGTGGTGCTGTGCGCCGCCTGTCCCTTCCTCAGCGAGCTCATGCGCCAGCTCAGCCCGGCGCTGAAGAAGACGCTGCGGGCGGTGGTCGATGCCGACATCTCCGATCTGGCGCTGCCCGAGGCCACGCGCCGTATCGAGCAGGCGCTCGACAGCGCGGACCAGGCCTTGCGGCAGGGCGAGGCACCGCACCGCCACGCCCGGCCGCCGCGCGGCACGGCGCGGCTGCTGGCCAGTGCGGCGGCCTGAAGCCCGGCCTTCGGCGTGCCGCGGCATGTTCTTGCGGTGCGGGACCCGGTGCCTGCTCCGGGCCGGCGGCTCGGCCGCCGCATCGCCCGTGTCCGTGCAGCAATGACCACCCACGGTCACCTATGCGACATGGCTGCCAGCCTGCCCCGTGTCACTTGGCGCACAATGCGCGACCCGTCCGCGGCCTTGAAGCCAAGGCCGCGGATTCTTTTAAACCCTTAACCCATTGTCCCAATAACTTTCTTCATGTTCGCCAACACTCAGAAACTCTCGCGCATCGGCATTTTCTACGACGGCAACTATTTCCGGCGCGTCAGCAATTTCTACTCCAATTCCCACCCGCGCAGAGCCAGAATCAGCATCGAGGGGCTGCACAATTTCATCCGGGCCCGCGTAGCCCGCGAAGAAGAAACCGATATCAAATTCACGCAGATCGTTGACGCCCATTATTTCAAGGGCCGTTTCAAGGCCCGCGAGGCCGAGGAGCGCGACATCCTGTACCAGGAGCGCTCCTTCGAGGACGTGCTGATGTACGAGGGCGTCACCACCCACTTCCTGCCCAAGGGCCGCGACGGCGAGAAAGGCATCGACGTCTGGCTGGCGCTGGAAGCCTTCGAGATGGCGATCTACAAGCGCTTCGACGTGCTGGCGCTGATCGCGGCGGACGGCGACTTCCTGCCGCTGGTGCGCAAGCTCAACACCCTGGGCACGCGCGTGATGGTGCTGGGCTGGGATTTCTCCTTCACCGACAACAACGGCATCCTGCGCGAAACCCGCACCTCGCAGATGCTGCTCAACGAGGTCACCTACCCGGTGCGCATGGACGAGGTGATCGACGATCCGGCCCATGAAAACAACCCGATCGTGAACGCCTTGTTCCACCGCCCCGAATATCGGCCCGCGCCGGTCTTCTCACCCGCACCCACGCCCGCGCCGGTGGTCAGCGCCATGCCTGCGGTGCAGCCGGAAATCGGCGCCATCCAGCACGGTCGTATTGCCAATCTCAAGGAAACCTACGGCTTCATCACGCCGGATACCGGCGGGGACAATATCTTCTTCCCCTTCAGCTCGCTGCCTCCGGGCGACGCCCAGAAACTCCGCCAGGGCATGCGCGTGTCCTTCGAATACACCATGGGCGACCGCGGGCCGATCGCGCCCAAGGTTTGGATCCTGGTGAACCAGGACGCGGTGTAATACAGGTCCGACCAAGTTCCCGAACGCCGAACGCCCGTTCGTGCTGACCCTTCGATACCTCGGGGCAGGGTGCACCCTGCGGCGCATCGAAGTACGAATGGGCGCGGCGGCCCGCCGCGCAGTTGAGGCCGTTCATCCTTGAAATCTCAGGACGAATGGAATGCGGGTTTGAAAACTGCAGGGGACCCGTATAAGCCATCCCGGCGGGCCGTTCGGCGCGGCGCTCACAGCCGCCGCGCCAAGCGCCACGCCAGCAACAGCCCCGCCGAAGCCAGCGCGCCCGTGGCGGCCCAGGTCCAGTGCCAGCCGCCCACTCGCGTCGCCAGCCAGGACACCAGCGGCGGCCCGGCGAACTGGCCCAGCGCAGACCACTGCTGCACCCAGCCCACCGTGGTGGACACGGCCTGCTCGTTGGGCGCCAGCCGCACGGCCAGCGAGAACAGCGCCGCCGGGATCACCCCGCCCACCATCGAGAACAACAGCACCGCCACGTAGCGCAAGGCCGGCGGCAGGCCCGCGTCGGCCGGCCCGGCAAAGGCGGCCCCGGCTGTCAGCGCCATCACCACGAAGCCCAGCACCAGCAGCCGCGTGGGCGCCACGCCGCGCTGCAGCGCCCGGCCCGAGGCGATGTTGCCCACCATGTTCACCGCCGCCACCAGCGCCGTGAGCACGCCGGCCAGGCCCGCCGGCACGCCGGAGTGCGCGTAGATCGCAGGCAGGAAGCCCACCACCGCCAGCCACTGGCTCGAATAGGCCGCGAAGGTCGCCGCCACCAGCCAGGGTCCGGCGCTGCCGAGCGTGTGCCGCAGCCGGCCCCACAAGGCCTGCAAACCCGCGGACGGCCCCGCCGGCGCCAGCGCCGGGACGGCGCGCGTGAGCCACCAGGCCATCGCCGCCGAGGCTGCCGCCACCATGAGCCACCAGCCGCGCCAGCCCAGCGCGGCAATGAGCGCCGGCCCGCTCAGCAGCGCCAGCGCCGTGCCCAGCGGCATGTAGGTGCCCCACAAGCCCAGCACCGCGTTCACGCGCTGCGGCGGCACCAACTGGCGCAGCAGCCCGGGCCCGGGCAGCACCGCCAGCAGGAATCCCAGCCCTTCCACGGCCCGCAGCGCCAGCAGTGGCACGGCCCCGTCCACCAGGGCCCCCAGCGCACTGGCCAGCGCCAGGATGCCCAGCCCCAGCGCCATGCTGCGCCGCAGCCCCAGGCCGTCCGCCAGCGCGCCGAAGGCGCAGCCCGCGGCCATGCCGGCCAGTTGCACCAGCGACAACAGGAAGCCCGCCTGCACCAGCGTCAGCCCCAGCGCCTGCTGTAGCGCGGGAATCGCCGGCGGCAGCTTGCCCACGTGCAGCGCGGCGCACACGCCGGCCAGGAGCACGACGCTTTCGGGGGCGAGGCGGGCGCGGGATCGGATGGAGGCGGGGGCAGAGGCGGGGGTAAAGCTCATCGGGCCATTGTGCAAGGCCGTTGCTCCGGCCCCGGCGGCCCGACTCAGCCGCGGAACCGCCCGGGAAGCCGTCCCGGACGGAGACCCCGGGGCAAAAGCTTCCCGGGAGCGGACGTTGCTCATGGAGCCCGATCCTGCTCCAGCACAAGTTCTTCACTGTGTAGAGCAAGCGTGGGAGGCAGGGGTCCGGCCGGATTTCCCGTCAACGACGGACCAGCGTCCCGCCCTCCCGCCCGGCAGCGGCGGCGGGGGACCGCAACGGGCGGGGATGCCGCGTGCAATATGACGCGTTCCGTTCGCGGACGGCCCGCAGCCGGCGCATTGGGGCCGCGGCGGCATGCGGACAATCGGATGCGAAGTCACTGAAGTACCCGATCCAATACCAATGGCGAATGCAACCGTGGCCACAGGCTGAACACGCGATGGATGGGACATGCCTTCTCTGGTGAGCCGCCTGGCCGAGCTCACGCGCCACCGCGATCGCGAGCAGACCGACGCGATGCTGGCCGACACGCTGCAGCAGCTGCTGCAGCCGCGGCTGTTGGCGCTGCACCGCAGCGTGGGCGAGCCGCCCCACGCCCGCTGGCTGACCGGCGTGAGCCGCGGTGACTGCGGGCCGCACTTCCGGCGCCCGGCGGACTTCGAGCAGTTGCCGTTGCTGGCCAGCCGCCCCGACTGGCTGGAATGCCTGCACAGCCGCCAGCCCCTGGAGCGGCCGGGCACGCCCGTGGTGACGCTGTTCCCGCTGCTGGCCAACGGGCAGGCCGTGGCGGTGCTGGAGCTGCACGGCCCGCCGCTGCTGGGCCACATCACCGGCCGCACCGTGGAAGCCGTGTTGCAGCTCTACGGCAACTTCCTGGCGCTGCTGGATTACGGCGAGCGCGACGCGCTCACCGGGCTGCTCAACCGCAAGACTTTCGACGACGCCGTGATGCAGGCGCTGCTGCAGCCGCCCAGCCCGTCCGTGCGGCACGGCGACCCGCGCAACCCCAGCACCGCGCGCTACTGGCTCGCGATCCTGGACATCGACCACTTCAAGCACGTCAACGACACCTTCGGCCACCTCATCGGCGACGAGGTGCTGTTGCTGCTGGCCGGGATCATGCGGTCGTGCTTCCGCAGCGGTGACCGGCTCTTCCGCTTCGGCGGCGAGGAGTTCGTGGTGCTGCTGAGCGCACCCGACGAAAGCGGCGCGACCGCAGCGCTGCAACGGCTGCGCGCCGCGGTCGAGCGCTTCGAGTTTCCGCAGGTCGGCCGCGTCACGCTGAGCATCGGCTTCACGGTGCTGCGCGACACCGACACGCCGACCGATGCCGTGGACCGCGCCGACCGCGCGCTCTACCAGGCCAAGTCCACCGGCCGCAACCGCGTGGTGGGCCCCACCGGCATGGCTCAGGCGGGCATGCCCGACGAGCCCACGCACCGCGGCGAGGTGGATCTGTTCTGAAGCCGGCGCGGCGGGCCGCGCCTTCAGAATGGCTCTTGCGCACCTTTCCCCACCTCCTGCGCGGCGCCGGCCGCGCGGCGTGACAGCCTGACCTGATGAACCGCATCAAAGCTTCTCTGGCCGCCATCCTGGCGGCGCTGGCCGCTGCATGGCTGCTGGCCGATTCGCTGTGGCCGCAACCCTTCGGCTACTTCCCTTTCCGCACCGTCTTCATGCAGCTCAGCGGCGTCATCGCCCTGGGCGCGATGAGCGTGGCGATGCTGCTCGCCCTGCGCCCGAAGTGGCTGGAGCCGTACCTGGACGGGCTGGACAAGCTCTATCGCCTGCACAAGTGGCTGGGCATCACGGCGCTGGTGGCCTCGGTGCTGCACTGGTGGATGGGGCAAGGCACGAAATGGATGGTCGGATGGGGCTGGCTGGTGCGCCCGCCACGCGGCCCGCGCCCAGACCCCTCGCAGTTGGGCGCCATCGAGGGCTGGCTGCGCAGCCAGCGCGGCCTGGCCGAGCAGCTGGGCGAATGGGCCTTCTACGCCGCGGCGCTGCTGATGGTGCTGGCGCTGGTGAAGCGCTTCCCCTACCACCTGTTCCGCAAGACGCACAAGTGGCTGGCCGTGACGTACCTGGTGTTCGCCTACCACGGGCTGGTGCTGGTGAAGTTCCCGTACTGGCGCCAGCCGGTGGGCTGGCTGATGGCGGTGCTGATGCTGGGCGGCGCCGTGGCCGCGGTGCTGGTGCTGGCCGGGCGCGTGGGCGCCGGGCGCAAGGTGGCGGGGGTGATCGACGCGCTCACCTACCACCCCGCGCTGCGCGTGCTGGAGTCGCGCGTGGCGCTGCAGCCCGGCTGGCCGGGCCACGCGGCCGGGCAGTTCGCCTTCGCGACCTCCGACCCGCGCGAAGGCGCGCACCCCTACACCATCGCCTCGGCCTGGGACCCGCATGAGCGCCACATCACCTTCATCACCAAGGCGCTGGGCGACCACACCGGGCGGCTGCACGAGCGGCTGAAGGTCGGCATGCCGGTCACGGTGGAGGGTCCCTACGGCTGCTTCGATTTCGAGGACGCGCAGCCGCGGCAGGTCTGGATCGGCGCGGGCATCGGCATCACGCCCTTCGTCGCGCGCATGAAGCAGCTGTCGGCGCAAGGCCGGCGCGTGGAGATCGACCTGTTCCATCCCACGGCGGTTTACGAGCCGGCCGCCATCGAGAAGCTGCAGGCCGACGCGCGCGCCGCGGGCGTGCGGCTGCACGTCCTGGTGGACGGGCGCGACGGCCGCCTCGACGGCGAGCGGCTGCGCGCCGCGGTGCCGCAGTGGCGAGAGGCCAGCGTGTGGTTCTGCGGCCCGCCCGCCTTCGGCCAGGCGCTGCGCAGGGATCTGCTCGCGCAGGGACTGCCGGCGCAGCATTTCCATCAGGAGCTGTTCCAGATGCGGTGAGACGGGGCACTCACCCCCCGGACCCCAGCAGCTCATCCAGCCGCTGCAGGAACTCGGACACGTCCAGCGGCTTGGTCCAGAAGTCCATGAACCCCGCCGCCCGGGCGCGCCGCACGTTCTCGGGCATCGCATCGGCGGACACGGCGATGCAGCGCAGGTGGCGGGTCGCCTCGTCGGCCTGCAGTTGCCGCAGCACCTCGTAGCCCGTCATGTCGGGCAGGTTCAAATCGGTGAGCACCAGGTCGGGCCGCAGTTGGCGCGCCAGCGCCAGGCCGCCGCGGCCATCCACGGCCTCGTGCAGCGTGCAGCCCGGGCGCAGCGCCAGGATGTGCCGCACCAGCAGCGCATTCACCGGGTCGTCCTCGATGTAGAGCACCGTGGAGGCAACGGCCGCTGCCTCGGCCGCCGGGGCGGCCGGCTCCCGGGCCGGCGGCACGGCGTCGCCGGGCCGCACGGTGTCGCCGGCCGCGGGCAGCTCCAGCGTGAACACGCTGCCGCCGCCCTCGCGCCGCGCCGCGCGCAGGTCGCCGTGCATGAGCTGCGCCAAGCCCTTGGCAATCACCAGCCCCAGCCCTGCGCCCTCGATGTCGGTGCGCTCGGCACCGAGCCGGTTGAAGGGCTGGAACAGGTGCGCGAGCTGGGCGTCACTGAGCCCAAGGCCCGAGTCCTCCACGACGAGTTGCACGGCGCCGGGCAGGGTGCGGGAGGACAGCCGCACCCAGCCGCCGCGCACGTTGTACTTGACGGCGTTGGACACCAGGTTCAGCAGCACTTGGTGCAGCCGCAACCGGTCGGCCCGCACGGCCGGCGCGTCGGCCGCCACCTCGTCGAGCAGCCGCACGCCGGCCGCCGCGGCCTGGGGCTCCACGCCGTGGAGGCTGCGCCGCACCACCTCGTGCAGTGCCACCGGCTCCAGCGTCAGCGCGGTGCTGCCGGACTCGATGCCGGCCAGGTCCAGGATCTCGTTGATCATCGCCAGCAAATGCTCGCTGGCGCCGCGCACCTTGTGCAGCCGCTCGGCCTGCGCTCCGGCCAGCGGCGCCTCGGCGTCCATCGCCATCATCTGCGCGAAGCCCAGGATGGCGTTGAGCGGCGTGCGCAGCTCGTGGCTGATGCGGGCCAGGAAGCGGGTCTTGGCCTCGCTGGCCTGCTCCGCGGCCAGCCGCGCCGCGCGCTCGCGCTGCGCCTGCTCGCGCTCGGTGACGTCGCGGAAATACACCGTGATGCCGCCCTCCTCCGACGGGTAGGCCGTGACTTCGAACAGCCGGTCCATCGGCTCGTAGCGCTGTTCGAAACGCACCATGGTGCCGGTGTCCATGCAGTGCTCGTACTCGCGCTGGAAGCGCGAGCCCACCGCCTCGGGGAAGGCCTCCCACACGTTGCGGCCCAGCAGTTCCTCGCGCGGGCGCGACAGATACGCCTCGGCCTGCCGGTTCATGTAGGTGAAGCGCCAACCGGCATCGAGCGAAAAGATGCCGTCGGTGATGCTCTCCATCGTGGCGCCGAGGCGCGCGGCCAGGGCACGCGCTTCCTGCTCCAGCCGCTTGTTGTCATCGATGTCGATGGAGGAGCCGTACCAGGCGATGGTGCCGGCCGCGTCGATCTCCACCGGCAGGGCGCGGATGAGGTGCCAGCGCCAGGCGCCATCGGCTCGGCGCATCCGGTATTCGAGCTCCAGAGGCTCCAGCCTGGCGCAAGCCCGGCTCCATGCCGCCACCACCGCGTCCCGGTCATAGGGATGCACCAGGTTGAACCAGCCCCGCGGGATCAGCTGGTCCACCGGCACGCCGGCGTAGCGCCCCAGCAGCGAGGAGGCGTAATCCAGCACACCGTCGCGCCGCGCGGTCCAGACGACGATGGGCATGGACTCGGCCAGCAGCCGCCACTTCTGCAGTTGCACGTGCTGCTGCGTGTTGTCGCGGAAGTACACCGCCAGGCCCTCGTCGGTCGGATAGGCGGTGATGTCGTACCAGCGCTGCTGCGGCGGGTAGTGATAGTCCAGGCGGCGCGAGGCGCCGTCGGCGACGGCCTCGCGGTAGGCCCGCTCCAGCTCGGAGCCGGCCACGGCCGGGAAGGCCTCCCACACCGTGCGGCCCACCACGTCGGTGCGTGCCCGGCCGAGCAACTGCTCCGCCGCGGCGTTGAAGTACTGAAAGCGCCAGTCGCGGTCGAGCAGGTAGAAGGCGTCGCTCATGCGCTCGAAGGTGGCTTCCAGGTGGCGCCCCACTCGGCTGGCCGCCTCCACCGCTTCGACGTGCTCGGTGATGTCCTGGAAGATGCCCTGCACCCGCACGATGTCCCCGGCCGCGTCACGCACGGCGTTGCCGACGGAGCGCGTCCACATCACGTCGCCCCGGCGGGTGGAGAGCTGCAGCACCAGGTCGTAAGGCGTGCCCTCCCGGCAGCAGCGCGTGAAGGCTTCGGTGAGGGTGCGCTGCTCTGGTGCCGAGAACAGTGCGAGCACCTGGGCCGGCGTGGGCGTCTCGTGGGGCTCGAAGCCCAGGATGCGCAGGTACTGCGCGTCGCCGTGCAGCGCCTGGCGGCGCAGGTCGAACTCCCAGGAACCCAGGCGCCCGGTTTCGCAGGCCAGGCTCAGCCGCTGCGCCAGACGCAGCAGTTCCTCGTACGCCGGCGCGGGCGGTGTGCCCGGCGGAGGCGGCGGGTGAGGGTCCGGCAGGTGGCGGGTGTCGTCGTTCATGCGTGTACCAGCGTCATCCGTGAAGTAGGGCGGCCGGATTCTGCGTCCGAGCGCAGGAGCAGCCGATGCGCCCGGGCGCCGCGCCGCCGCGGCGGCCGGCCCGCAGCGCTGCGGCACACTGCGACGCCCCGCAACGAAACCGCCCCAAGCATGGACATGGACATCGCCCGCTCCTGGCTCAGCTTCAGCCCGGCCGTCGCCGCCGCCCGCGCCGCCGGGCGTCCGCTGGTGGCGCTGGAATCGACCATCGTCGCCCACGGCATGCCGTACCCGGAGAACGTGCGCACGGCGCGCGAGGTGGAGGCCGTGGTGCGGGCCCAGGACGCGGAGCCCGCGACCATCGCGCTGATGGACGGCCGCATCCGCATCGGGCTGGCGGACGAGGAGTTGGAGCTGCTGGGCCGCTCGGGCCAGGCCCACAAGGTCAGCCGCCGCGACCTGCCGGCCGTGCTGGCCAGCGGCGAGCTGGGCGCCACCACGGTGTCGGCCACCATGATCTGCGCGCGGCTCGCGGGCATCGAGGTGTTCGTGACCGGCGGCATCGGCGGGGTGCACCGCGGCGCGGCGCGGAGCTTCGACATCTCGGCCGACTTGCAGGAGCTGGCGCGCACCTCGGTGGCGGTGGTCTGCGCCGGGGCCAAGTCGATCCTGGACATCGGCCTGACGCTGGAGTACCTGGAGACGCACGGCGTGCCGGTGCTGGCCTGCGAGCAGGAGGACTTCGCCGCCTTCTACACGCGCGACAGCGGCTTCAAGGCCGACCGCCGCGTGGACGACCCGGAAGCGCAGGCGCGGCTGATCCGTACCAAGTGGGACCTCGGCCTGGCCGGCGGCGTGGTGCTGAGCGTGCCGGTGCCGGCGGACGCGGGCCTGCCGCGGGAGGAGATCGACGCGCTGATCGAGCAGGCGCTGGCCGAAGCCGATGCGCAGGGCGTCACGGGCAAGGAGGTGACGCCCTTCCTGCTGGCGCGCATCAAGGCGCTCACCGGCGGGCGCAGCCTCGCGGCCAACATCGCGCTGGTGAAGCACAACGCGGAGGTGGGGGCGCGGCTGGCGGTGGCGCTGGCGAAGACGGGACACGGGGCCGGCGGGGTTTGATCGTCTTTCGAGACGCCGCAGGTCCAAGCATCCGGACCTGACGCGGCGGTGCACCGCCGCTGCGGCCCCTCTATCGGCGCCGTCCTACAGCACCTTGCGGCGTCGCTCCCTCGTGCAGGCACCACCCCGGTCGCAGCATCGGCCGCATGAGCGCCAACAAACCCCTGGTGTGGCTGCCGGCCTGTCACCGCAACCTGGACCTTTCCGACCCGGGCGGCTACACCGTCCTGGCCGACCGCTATGCCGCGGCCGTGTGCGAGCTGGGCCTGCAGCCGGTGTTGTTTCCGATGGCCGGCGCCGGGGACGTCCCGGAGCTGCTGCCGCTGGTGGACGGCGTGCTGCTGACCGGCTCGCCCTCGAACGTGGAGGCCACGCACTTCGGCGCGTCCGCGCTGGAGACGGACCTGCTCGATCCGCGCCGCGACCGGCTGACCATGGCGCTGGTGCGCGCGGCGGTGGGCACCGGCACGCCGCTGTTCGGCGTCTGCCGCGGGCTGCAGGAGATGAACGTGGCGCTGGGCGGCAGCCTCTACCAGCAGGTGCATGCCGAGCCCGAGCACCTGGACCACCGCGAGCCGCAGGATGTGGACCTGGAGGCGCAGTTCGCCGAGCGGCACGAGGTGATCCTGGCGCCCGGCAGCGCCTTCGCGGACTGGGCCGGCGGCACGCGCGCGCGGGTGAACTCGCTGCACGGCCAGGGCATCAAGCGGCTGGGCACCGGCATGGTGGCCGAGGCGCTGGCGCCGGACGGGCTGGTCGAGGGCGTGCGCGTGGCCACCGCCCAGGCCTTCGCCTATGGCGTGCAGTGGCACCCGGAGTGGCGCCACAACCACATCCCCTTCTACCGGCGCACGCTGCAGGCCTTTGCCGACGCCTGCCGCGAGCACTGCCGCCAGCGCCTGGGGCCTTGCCGATGACGCAGGCGCCGCAAACCCTGGACGCGCAGCGCGTGCCCTGCGTGTGGGTCGTGGCCAGCCACCGCGAGCTGGGCAACGAGCATGGACATCCGCAGCCCTACACCGTGATGGACGAGGTGGGCACGCGCACGCTGATCAACCGCGGGCTGCAACCGGTGTGCTTCCCGCGCGTGCCGGCCGGGCGGCTGCCGCTGATGCTGGACCGGGTGCAGGGCGTGCTGCTGGGCGGCTCGGCCACCAACGTGCACCCGAGCCACTACGCGGAGGAGCCGCTGCGCGAGGGCATGGACTTCGACCAGGCGCGCGAGGCGGTGACGCTGCCGCTGATCCGGCTGTGCATCGAGCGCGGCGTGCCGCTGATCGCCTTCTGCCGCGGCTCGCACGAGTTCAACGTCGCCCTGGGCGGCAGCCTGCACCAGGACCTGCAGGCCCTCGGCGGCCCGGTGGTGCACTGGGAGGACCCGCAGGAGCCGCTGGCCGAGCAGTACGCCGAGCGCCACGAAGTCAGCCTGGCGCCCGGCGGCGAGCTGGAGCGCCTGACCGGCTGCTCGCGCTTTGCCGTGAGCTCGCTGCACTCGCAGGGCGTCAAGCGCCTGGCGCCGGGGCTGGTGGCCGAGGCACACGCCGACGACGGGCTGGTGGAGGCCTTCCGCTGGCACGACGCACGGCAGTTCGCCTGGGGTTTCCAGTTCCATCCCGAGTGGGGCCACCAACAGCACCCGCGCTACGGAAAGATCATGGAAGCCTTCGTGGAGGCGTGCTGGGAGCGGTTGCGTGCGGAAGCGCCCGCCCAGTGAGGCGCACCGGGCCTCGTGCTCAAGACCGGCAGCTGGCCCGGCCAGCGGACACGCGGGCGGACCCGCCAGCCGCGAAGCCGCCAAGCCTGCCGCGGCTCAGGGCCGGGCCTGATCCTTCCGGCCGTAGTCGCAAACGCCCTGCGGGAAGGTGCGCTTGAGCCTCGCCACGGCGGCGGCATCGGGCTTCCACGGCGCATAGGTGCCGTCCGCCACCGCCGTGTCCACGCTCTTGAGCGCGCAACGGAAGACATCGTCCTCGTAGGGCGCGCCGGCCACCCGCGAGGTGCCGAACATCGGGAAGGCCCGCGTGCATGCGCCCGGGGGCTTGTCGTCGATGACGCCGTTCCAGACATCGGGACCCGCATGCATCAAGCGTCCGTTGACGTCGAAGCAACTGTCCACCGCGCGCGCCGGGCGGTTCTGCGCCACCGTCCGGTCCGGGTTGGCGCGGATGTTGGCCATCCACTTGTCCATCACCGCCAGCGCCTGCAGGCCCTGGCTCACCCTCGGCACGCCGGGGCGCGTGTCGGTGAACCAGATCACCAGGTGCCCGGTCGTGCCCATCTCCCGCAGCACGCGCTTGCGCGCCACGAAACTCTGGCGCGCGTCGTGCATGTCGAGCTGGCGCTCCCGGTACTGGCGGTGATCGATGGTCGGCAGCGCCATGCGCCCGCTGAACACCATGCCGGAGGCGTGGGCGGCACGCATCGCGATCGGGTTGCCCACGGTGCGTGGCGCCGGCTTGTCGGCGGTCCAGCCCAGCCTCATGTTGCGCCGGCTCCACGGGTCGAACAGCGCCGGGTTGTCGAGCACCATCGCCGCGGTGATGCCGTCCAGCACCGGGAAGCCTTCCTGCACCATGTCCTTCGGCTTCTTCCAGCCACCGACCTTCAGTACTGCTGGACCGCACCACCCGAGCCGCCGACGCCCACCGTGTACAGCGGCCGGCCATAGCGCTCGATGAAGCGCTCCTTGACCATCATCGTGGTCTCGCCGCCGAGTTGCAGGTTGTAATGGGTGCGGGTGTTGTTGCCGCTGCTGGCCACGATGGCATGGCCCTGGCTCAGCAACTCCGGCAGCATCGCGTCGTTGGGCATCCAGCCCTGGGTGTGGCCGAGCCCCACGCCGCCCTGGAAGACATACACCAGGCGCCCGTTCCACAGCCGCGTGTCGGGACTGGGCGGGTTCTCGCCGCGCGGCGCGAGCATCGCGAAGCTGTAGAGGAAGCGGTTGATCGTGCCGCGC
Organism: uncultured Azohydromonas sp.; assembly: GCF_937926365.1. GTDB lineage: Bacteria > Pseudomonadota > Gammaproteobacteria > Burkholderiales > Burkholderiaceae_C > Azohydromonas. Next base: position 15,528 of record NZ_CALAOH010000143.1, read on the forward strand.
TCCTGGCGTACCACGAAGTCCACCTTGCGGCCGTCGGCCAGGGTGATGCGGGTCATGTCCGCGGGCCTCGTGCCATTGGCCGGCAGCGGCCTCCAGCGGTTGCCCGCGGCGCGGTACCAGTACGTGGTGAAGGACTGGATCGAGCAGTCCCTGCTGTAGCCGATCTTGTTGCCTTTCGCATCGAACACCGGGAAGCCCGGCGGCGTGGCGGCGTCGACCATCGGCTGGCGCTTGACCTGGTGGACGGTGCAGACGAAGGGGGCCTGCTTCGGACCGGAGAACATCGGCCCGCTGATCGGATGGTTGACCAGCGTGAGCGACGCCAGCGCGGCAGTGCTGCCCGCCTGCCTCAGCACCAGCCGGTTCTGGCCGTTGACCAGGCCGGTCACCACGCCTTCGAGGCGGTCGCCGTTGGCGCTCAACTGTGGTCGGGTCTTCTTGCCGTTGATCCAGACCTCGATCTGGTCGTGGAGGGCTCGTGGCGCGCGCAACTCGACGCGGGCATCGCCGCCCGACACGTACTGCGCCGGGCTGGACAGCACGCGCAGCGCGAACCGGTCGTCGGCGAGGCTGGCGCTCGCCTCCCGCGGCGCCTGGCGGCCTTCGGCCACCGGTTCGCCCGGCGAGCCCCCGCCACAGGCCGCAACGATCAGGGGCAAGGGGGCCCAGGCCGCAAGCAATCTCAGGCGCGTCATGGCTGTCCCCCATGGATTCAGGACACCACGGCGCCTCGTGCGCCGCGGCTGGATGCCGAACCAGCGGCAGCCTGCGACGCCCGCTCGTTCAGCGAGCCTCACGACCATGTTGGAGAGGGCTCACTGACTGCGGCTTCGCACGGCCTCGCCTCCCTGCAGCCGGGACAATGGCGGCAAGGGCTGTGCCCGGATCGCGCGCATCCGCCGTTTCGGCTCGCCCCTGCGCTTGCAAGCCGGCGAGCCCGGCGCTTAAAGGTTGAGGACGCGCCTACTTCTTCGGAACGAGCATGAAGGCCTCGGTCGCGTTGCTCGAATAGTTCGGGCCCATGTACCGCCCCGTGCCAACGATCACGCCGGCGTCATTGATGGCCCACGCGTCGCCCAGCCGATACCAGCCGCCGATCGCCGGCACGTAGCCCGGGCTCAGGAAGGCCGTGGTCTGGCCCTGGTCGAGCCACAGGGTGGCGCCGTTGCGCGGGTCGGCGCCCTGGTCGAAGCTGTAGCCAACCACCTGTCCCTTGTTGTTGAGGCTCAGCCCGGCCGTGGGGAAGTTGTAGGGCGACGAGAACAGCGTGTACTGGCCGTTGGCGTAGAGGAAGGCGCGGCGGCCCCAGAGATAGTTGGCGGCCGGGTACACGACGCCGGTGATGACGCCCTGGTCATTGATCGCGGACGGCACCACGCACTCGTAACCCGGCGGCGTGGGCAGCAGCTGCGGGCTCTTGCCGCGCAGGTACATCACCCCCTGACGCACGCCGATGCCGTTGAGCACGACCTCCCGGAAGCCCACGATGTCGCCGCGCTCGTTCAGGCCGGTGGCCTGGGCGGCGTAGCCGCCCCAGGTGCCCAGGTCCACGAACAGGTGGTCCCGCTGCCAGTACATCGCATGCGAGGCCCCGGGCGCGGCCTCGGACCAGCCCACGATCTCCGAGCGGTTGTTGATGGCCGCGGCGTAGCTGTGGCCCCCGCCCAGCGAGGCCAGGGTTTCCAGCGTGTCGTTACGCCAGCGAAACGCCTGGGTGAAGCTGCCCTGCCTGAACCAGCCGACCGTTTCCAGCCGGGCATTGACGCCCCGTGCCTCGCCAGGACCGTCGGTGTAAATGGGTTTCGGCACCTGGTTGGGCAGGAACAGCGCCGGGCGGTAGCCGCCGTCGATACTGAAACTGACCAACCCGGCAGCCATGCGGTTGGAACTGAGCGCAAAAGCCTCGCTGCGACCGCCCTGGAAAGTGCCCAGCCGCAGTACCTCGTAGCTCGGCGGGCTGGAGGCCGCCACCTGGACAGCACCGGTGGCGGCCCGCGCGCCCGGCAGGAATCCGGCCGCCACCAGGGACAACGTGAATTGCCTTCTTTTCATGATCCCTCGCATGAGAATTTGAAACGCGCGATATATGCGCGCCACCGCAGGGTAGCGGCCCTTGCCCTATATCCTTAGCCCCGAGGTGGGCCATTGATTTTCCTGGCCTGAATGAGTTTGGCAGTTCACGGCGTCCAGGGCACTGCTTCAACGAGTGGGTTGGGTGGAAGGAAATTCGACCGCCTATTTCCGGGGAATGAGCATGAACGCCTCGATACTGTGGCGCCCATTTGGCAGCCCGAAGAAACCGGTGCCGACGATCACGCTGCCTTCGTTGATGGCGTTGCCCTGCTCCAGTGCCTTCCAGCCGGCCGCGAGCACCTCAGGCCGACCGTCCAGGCTGAAGGCCGTCTTGCCGGCGTTGAACCACATGAGGGCCCGGTTGCGCGGGTCGGCCCCCTGGTCGAACTTGAAGCCAACCACCTCGCGGCGGTTGTTGATGCCCAAACCGGCGGTGGGCTGGTTGCTCGACAGCGGCATCAGCGTGTAGCGGTTGTCGGCGTAGATGAACGCCACCCGGCCGAACAGGAAGTCGAGGGCCGGGTACATGTAACCGGCCACGTCGCCGTGCTCGTTGACGGCGGTGGGCACCACGCTTTCGTAGCCGGGCAGGCGCGGCATCAGCCGGGGCGCCTTGCCGCAGATCCAGCGCACGCCCTGCCGCACCCCGACGCCATCGACCACCACCTCGCGGAAACCCACGATGTCGCCGCGCTCGTTGATCGCGGTGGCCCGTGCGCCGTAGCCGCCCCAGGTGCCCAGATCGATGAGTTTTTCGCCCCACCAGAGCACCGCATGCGCGGCCCCGGGCGCGGCCTCGGAGAAGCCCACGATTTCCGAGCGGTTGTTGATGCCGGTGGCTTCACTGTGGCCACCGCCCAGCGAGGGCAGCGGGCGCGGCGGCTCATGGCGCCAGTGGAAGGCCTGCGTGACGCTGCCCTCCCGGTACCAGCCCACGACCTCGACGCGGGCGTTGATGCCGGTGGCCTCGCCGGGGCCGCCGGTGTGGATCAGCCTGGGCGCCTGGCCGGGAATGAACAAGGCTGGACGGTAAATACCGTCTATATCAAAACCCACCCGGCCGGCCGCCTTGCCGTTAGCATTCACGGCAAAGGCCTCGCTGGACCCGCCCTGGTATGTCCCGAGCCGCAGCACTTTATAAGTCGGGAATTTGAATGGCTTTTGGCCGGCCCAGCCGCGCCCAAGGGATTCATCGGCGGCATGGCCCGTTTTGATCAGGCCCAAGGTCGCCAGGGAAATGGTGAATGAACGGCGTTTCATGAAGCCTCCTCGCCGACGGGATCAATTTCGCAACCGCGAAGTCCAGCGTAGCGAGGCAAAGCCGTCATTTCACCCCTGAATCCTTGGACGGCTTGCTTCTCCTTTGACAAATCGCAATTTTCGGAGATGAGGCCAAACCGGCCGCCGGCTCCACTGCATGCCGGCGGGCGGGGGCGGTCGTCAACCGAACAGCTTGGCTGCCGTCCTGGCCACCAGCTCGCCCTGGAAGCGGGCGCCATCGAGCTCGGTCTGCGAGGGCTGGCGCGAGCCGTCGCCGCCGGCGATGGTGGTGGCGCCGTAGGGCGCGCCACCCACGACCTCGTCGAGCTTCATCTGGCCCTGGAAGCTGTAGGGCAGCCCCACCACCACCATGCCGAAGTGCAGCAGGTTGGTGATGACGGAAAACAGCGTCGTCTCCTGTCCGCCGTGCTGCGTGGCGGTGGAGGTGAAGGCCGCGCCCACCTTGCCGTTGAGCGCGCCGCGCGCCCACAGGCCGCCGGTCTGGTCCAGGAAGGCCGCCATCTGCGAGGCCATGCGCCCGTAGCGCGTGGGGGTGCCCACGATGATGGCGTCGTACTGCTCCAGCTCGGCCACGGTGGCCACGGGCGCGTCCTGGTCCAGCTTGAAACCGGCCTTGCGGCCGATCTCCTCCGGCACCGTCTCGGGCACGCGCTTGAGCTCCACCGTCGCGCCGGCGCCGCGCGCGCCTTCGGCCATGGCCTGCGCCATGCGCTCGATGTGTCCGTAACTGGAGTAGTAGAGAACGAGAACCTTGGCCATCTGCAGCACTCCTTCAGAAGGATGCGCGGGCAACGCCGCCCGCGGGTTGTCAGCGCCGCCCCGGTGGGCAGGCTCCGCTGCAGTGTGGTGCCCGAAGCAAGCCCGTGTGCCGGGCGGTTTTTGACGCCTGCGTTCGAAGCCGTCGAATGCGCCGCCCGGGCTCAGGCCTGCGCCGCCACGCGCCGACGCGTGACCCACAGGCCTTCGAGGCTGTAGAGCGCCAGCGCGGCCCAGATCAGCATGAAGCCGGCCAGGCGCTCGGCCTGGAAGGGCTCGTGGAACACCCAGATGCCGATGGCCATCTGCAGCGTGGGCCCGATGTACTGCAGCAACCCCAGCGTGGCCAGCGGGATGAGCCGCGCGCCAGCGGCGAACAGCAGCAGCGGCACGGCCGTCACGGGGCCGGCGGCCAGCAGCCAGCCCACCGTGGCGGCATCGGCATGCGCCAGCGCGCTGTCGCCGTGCAGCGTCCACAGCAGCAGCGCCGGCACCGCCAGGGGCGCCAGCAGCAGCGTCTCCGCCGCCAGGCCTTCCAGCGCGCCCAGCGGCGCGGTCTTGCGCATCAGCCCGTACAGGCCGAAGGTGCCAGCCAGCAGCAGCGCGATCCAGGGCAGCTGCCCGGCCTGCCACGTCAGCCACGCCACGCCCAACCCCGCGAGCGCGACGGCGCCCCACTGCATCGGCCGCAGCCGCTCGTGCAGAAACGCGAAGCCCAGCAGCACGTACACCAGCGGGTTGATGAAGTAACCAAGGCTGGCGTCGATGACGTGGCCGTGGTTGACGGCCCAGACATAGACCAGCCAGTTGCCCGACAGCAGCAGCGCGCTGAGCAGCAGCAGCATCAGCTGCCGCGGCTGGCGCAGCACCGGCCACAGCGCGCCGAAGCGCCGCATCGCGGCCAGCACCAGCAACACGAACACCAGGGACCAGACGGTCCGGTGCAGCACGATCTCCATCGAGGAAACGGCCGACACCTGGTGGAAATACAAGGGGAACAGGCCCCAGGCCACATAGGCCAGGGCCGCATAGACAACACCGACATTCATCCGAGGGGATTCTAGGCAGGGCATGCTGGTTATCCCGGAGCCAGGGCCATCCGGCCCGGCCTGTGCCTCCCACGCCACCCGCCTCCCACATGCCTTCCCGCGCCGTCCGTCCCCTGAGCCTCCTGTGTGCCCTGGCCCTGGGGGGATCGCCCTGCGCGGCACCGGCGGCGGGCAACGCGGACGCCGGCCAGCGCGCCTTCAAGCGCTGCGCCTCCTGCCACCAGGTGGGGCCCAGCGCGCGCGGCGGCTTCGGCCCGCATCTCAACGCCCTGTTCGGCCGCCAGGCCGGCGCCACGCCGGATTTCAGTTACTCCGCGGCGATGAAGGCTTCCGGCATCGTCTGGACCGAAGCCACGCTGCGCGCCTTCCTCAAGGCGCCCGACGCCACCGTGCCGGGCAACAAGATGCGCTTCTGGGGCCTGAGCAATGACGGCCAGATCGACGACCTGCTGGCCTACCTGCGCCGGTTCCAGCCCTGAGCCGCCATCACGGCGGCCGGGTCAGGCCAGCGCGCCCACGCGGCGCAGCAGCGCCTTCTCCAGCTCCAGCACCACCAGCAGCGCCACGCCCACCGCCACGATGCGCAGGCCAGCGTCCAGCGACAGCGCCTCGGTGTGGAACAGCGCCTGCATGAACGGCGCGTAGGTGAACAGCAGCTGCAGCCCGAACACCCCGGCCACGGCCACCAACACCCGCGGCGTGCCGCGCACGCCTTGCACGGTGAAGGAGCGCGCCTTCAGGTAGCGCACGCTGAACAGGTAGAACACCTCCATGCACACCAGCGTGTTGACGGCCGCCGTGCGGGCCGCTTCCACGCCGGCGCCCTGTGCCAGCATCCACTCGAACATGCCGAAGACGCCGGCCAGGAACAGCGCCGACACCAGCACGATGCGCCAGACCAGGAAGCGCGACAGCAGCGGCTCGCCCACTGGCCGCGGCGGGCGGCGCATCACGTCGGCCTCGGTCGGCTCGAAGGCCAGCACCATGGCCAGCGCCACCGAGCTGACCATGTTCACCCACAGCACCTGCGCCGGCAGGATCGGCAGCGCCACGCCCAGCAACACCGCCAGCAGCAGCGTCAACGACTCGCCGCCGTTGATGGGCAGCAGAAAGGCGACGGTCTTCTTGAGATTGTCGTAGACCGTGCGCCCCTCCTCCACCGCGTGCGCGATGGAGGCGAAGTTGTCGTCGGCCAGCACCATCGCGCCGGCCTGCTTGGCCGCCTCGGTGCCCTTCATGCCCATGGCCACGCCCACGTCGGCCTGCTTGAGCGCCGGCGCGTCGTTGACGCCGTCACCGGTCATGGCCACGACCTCGCCGCTGGCCTGCAGCGCGCGCACCAGGCGCAACTTGTGCTCGGGGCTGGCGCGGGCGAAGACACGGGTGTCGGCCACGGCGCGGCGCAGCGCCGTGTCGTCCATGGCCTCGATCTCCGGGCCGGTGATCGCCTTCAGTCCCTCGCCCATGCCGAGCTGGGCCGCGATGGCGCTGGCCGTCACGCCATGGTCGCCGGTGATCATCACCACGCGGATGCCGGCCTCGGCGCAGTGCGCCACGGCGAGCTTGGCCTCCTCGCGCGGCGGGTCGATGATGGCCACCAGGCCCAGCAGCGTCAGCCCGCGCGCGATGTCGGCATGGTCCAGCGCCTCCCGCTCCGGCTCGAAGGTGCGCCACGCCAGCGCCAGCACGCGCCGGCCCGCGCGGGCCTGGGCCTCGATCCGCGCCTGCCACCAGGCCGCATCCAGCGGCTCTTCCTGCCCCCGCTCGCCCAGTTGCCGTTCGCACATCGCCAACACCCGCTCGGGCGCGCCCTTGACGAAGGCCTCGGCCGGCGCGCCGCCGCCCTCGCCGGCATGTAGCGTCGCCATGTAGCGGTACTCGGACTCGAAGGGAATCACCTCCAGCCGCGGCCTCTCGACGCGCAGCTCGGCCGGATTCAGCCCCGCCTTCATGGCCAGCGTCAGCAGCGCGCCCTCCGTGGGGTCGCCGGCCACCGTCCAGCGGCCCTCGCTCTCATGCACGCTGGCGTCGTTGCACAGCGCCGCCGCCACCGCCAGGCGCGCGGCGGCCGGCACGCGCTCGCGCAGGCGCACCGGGTCCAGCGCCTCGCCCGCCAGCTTGATCGCGCCCCGCGGCGCGTAGCCCCCGCCCTCGACTTCCAGCACCTGGCCGGCGCAGATGAGCTGCTGCACCGTCATCTCGTTGCGCGTGAGGGTGCCGGTCTTGTCCGAGCAGATGGTCGTTACCGAGCCGAGCGCCTCGACCGCGGGCAGCCGCCGGATGACGGCGTGGCGGCGCGCCATGCGCTGCACGCCGATGGCCAGCGTGATGGTCAGGATCGCGGGCAGCCCCTCGGGAATGGCGGCCACGGCCAGGCCGACGGCGGCCATGAAGGTGTCGCCCACCGGCATGCCGCGCACCAGCGTGCCGAAGCCGAACATCAGGACCGCGACGCCCAGGATCACAAAGGTGAGCTGCCGGCTGAAGGCGCTCATCTTCTGCAGCAGCGGCGTGGTGCCCTCCTCGACGCCGGCCAGCATGCGGCCGATGCGGCCGATCTCGGTGTCGGCGCCCGTGGCCACGACCACCGCGCGCGCCTGGCCCTGGGTGAGCAGCGTGCCGGCGTAGCCCATGCACTGGCGGTCGCCGATGGCCGCGTCGGCCGCCACCGGCTCGGTGCGCTTGTCCACCGGGACCGACTCGCCGGTGAGCGCGGACTCGTCGATGCGGCAACCATGGGCCCGCAGCAGCCGCACGTCGGCGGGCAGGCTGTCGCCCGAGGCCAGCAGGATGACGTCGCCAACGACCAGGTCGGCCGCCGCGAGGTCGTGCTGGCGTCCGTCGCGCAGCACCACCGCATGCGGCGAGAGCAGGTGGCGGATGGCCTGCAGCGCCTTCTCGGCCTTGCCCTCCTGCACGAAGCCGATGACGGCATTGAGCAGCACCACGGCCAGGATCACGGCGCTGTCCACCCAGTGCCCCATCAGGCCTGTGACCAGCGCCGAAGCCATCAGGATCTGCAGCAGCAGGTTGTTGAACTGCCGCGCCAGGCGCTGCAGCACACCGACAGGCTGGGCTTCGGGCAGGCGGTTGGGCCCGTGCTGCCGCAGGCGCCGCGCGGCCTCGGCTTGGCTCAGGCCGTGCGGGCCGGCCTCCAGCGCCGAGAGCACGGCCTCGGCGTCGGCGGCATGCCAGGCACGGGCCTGCGCACCCGCGCTGGAAGCAGCGGGCACGCCCGTCGGCGGGCCGTCGCCCGGTGATGTGGCACCGGGAGGTGCGCCCGTAACGGCGTCCATCTCGGTCAAATGCATGAATCTCTCTCCTTCGCCCCGGGCGTTTCGATGCGTGATTAGAAGCGCGCGGCGAAGTTTCGGCCCTCCGCGACCGGGTTGAGCTGGATCAACGCCGGGTGCGAACCCCGGCGCCGCGGTGGGGCCTCAGCCGCCGAAACCGCGGGCCCAGGCCGTTGGCCCTTCCTCGATGGCCCGGTTCAGCGCGTGGGCGGCGCTGATCAGCGCCAAGTGCGTCAGCGCCTGCGGGAAGTTGCCCAGCTGCGCCCCGCTGGGACCCAGCTCCTCGGCGTAGAGGCCGAGGTGATTGGAGTAGGTGAGCATCTTCTCGAACAGCAGCCGCGCCTCGTCCACGCGCCCGCAGCGCGCCAGGCATTCGACGTACCAGAAGGAGCAGGGCGTGAAGGCGCCTTCCTGGCCCTGCAGCCCGTCGATGTTGAGCTGGCCGTCGCCGCCGTCGGTGGTGGAGTAGCGCGCCACCAGGCCGTCGATGGCCAGCTCGTGGCGAATCGCCTCCAGCGTGGAGAGCCAGCGCGGGTCGGTCGGGCTGATGAACTGCACCATGGGCATGAGCAGCGCCACGGCGTCCAGCGTGTCGCCACCGCGGTACTGCACGAAGGCCTGCTTCTGCGGGTGCCAGAACTCGTTGAAGATCTGCGAGGCGATGGCGTCGCGCGTCTCGTACCACTGCCGCAGCGGCGCCGGGCGCGCGAAGCGGCGCGACATGCGCAGCGCACGATCCAGCGCCACCCAGCTCAGCAGCCGGCCGGAGAGGAAGTCGCGCCGTCCGCCGCGCATCTCCCAGATGCCTTCCTCCGGCTGGTTCCAATGCTCACACCACCAGTCGATGCGCCGCGACAGCCCCTGCCAGACGTCCACGGAGGCCGGCACGCCGTGGATGTCGGCCATGTAGATGGCGTCCACCAGCTCGCCCAGCACGTCCAGCTGCAGCTGGCCCGCTGCCGCGTTGCCCACGCGCACCGGACGCGAGCCGCGGTAGCCCGCCAGGTGCGTGAGCTCGACCTCCTCGCCCACGTGGCGGCCGTCCACCGCGTAGAGGATTTGCGGCGGCTCGCCGGCGAGCTGGTCCAGCATGCGTTCGTGCGCCCAGCCGATGAAGGCCTCCGCCTCGCCGGTGTAGCCCAGCCGCATGAGCGCGTAGACGGTGAAGGCCGCGTCGCGGATCCAGCAGTAGCGGTAGTCCCAGTTGCGCTCGCCGCCCACGTGCTCGGGCAGCCCGAAGGTGGCGGCACCGATGATGGCGCCGTGGTCGGCCGAGGACAGCAGTTTCAGGATCAGCGCCGAGCGCTGCACGATCTCGCGCCAGCGACCGCGGTAGCTGGAGCGTTCGCTCCAGCCGCGCCAGAAGGCCATGGTCTCCTGGAAGGAGCTTTCGACGAAGGCGTCCAGCGGGCCCTCGCTGGGCCGCTCGTTGACGCACTCCAGCACCAGCGCGGCCTGCTCGCCCGGACCCAGCTCGATGAGGACCTGCACGTCGCCGTCCTGCACCGTCAGCCCCACGCTGCTGCGCAGGCGCAGCGGGCCGCGTACCGATGCGGCGTCGAAAACGGCCATGCGACCGCCATCCAGCAGTTGCGCCGGCAGCATCGTGCGCGCGTAGTCGAAGCGCGGCGCGCACGTCACGCGCAACGACAGCCGCCCGCGCACGCACTGGATGCGCCGCACCAGCGCGCTGCGCGGCTGTCCCGTGGCCGACAGCGGCATGTAGTCCGTGACCTCCGCCATGCCGAGCTGCGACATGAAGCGTGTAACCAGCACGTTGGTATCGGGCAGGTACATCTGGCGTGTGCGCATGTCCGCGTCCACCGGGCGGATCGAGAAGCTGCCCCCACGGTCCGGATCCAGCAGTGACAGGAACACGCTGGGCGAGTCGAAGCGCGGGAAGCAGAAGAAGCTGACGGTGGCGTCGTTGCCGATGAGGGCGGCCGTCCGCAGGTTGCCGACGACGCCGTGGGATTCGATGTCCGGGTAGCGCACGAGGACGGCGGGGCAAGCCTTGTTCCATCGCCGCCAGGCTGGACATCGCGCCGGCCGCGTGGGCTGCTCCCGCCCCGCCGGGCCTGTTCCAGACGGCGGCAGCGATGTCTCATTTCTCAACAGCAGGCGCTTTGGATGCCGGGCAACAGGCGTGGGAATGCCAGTGCGTGCACCGTATGAACCCCAATGCGGGACAGGAAACACGCACCGGACGGGTTGATGGCACAGGCCTTGCGGAAAGGCGCGCCGTTCATTCCAACCGAGGAGACATCCATGTCCAAGCGTTCCCTCGCTCAATTTCCCGCGCGTCTGACGGCGCTGATGGCTGGCCTGCTGGTGGCTGGCGCCGCCCTGGCCCATGGCGACGTCACGCCGCAGGCCGTTGACACCAAGGAGCTGCCGTCGCTGGGCGACGACTGGCGCGACCAGAACCCGTTCCGCGGCAACGACACGGCCATCAAGATCGGCTCCTCGGCCTACAACCAGAACTGCGCCCGCTGCCACGGCCTGGAGGCCATCTCCGGCGGCATCGCGCCGGACCTGCGCAAGCTCGACAACGAGTGCGCCACGCAGAAGATCGAGAACAAGAAGGCGGCCTGCGTGAAGGACGTGGACGACTACTTCCTCAACACCGTGCGCCGCGGCCGCACCCGCAACGGCGCCGTGTACATGCCGCCCTTCGAGGGCACGCTGAACCAGGAGGCGATCTGGTCGATCAAGGCCTACCTGGAAACCCGCCGCGAGAAGCCGTTGTAAAGGCATGGCCGCGGGCCCGATCGGCCCGCCGCTGACGAGCCACCCTTCGGCACTCGGCGCCGTGCCGAAGGGTGGCTTGTTTCAAAGGAGAGATCCCATGCTGATCGGAGTGCCGCTGGAGACGGCGGCGGGAGAAACCCGGGTCGCGGTCACGCCGGAGACCGCGAAGA
>NZ_CALAOH010000144.1 GCF_937926365.1 uncultured Azohydromonas sp.
CCGCACTCTCCTTCTCCCCGGCCGCGACCACGCCGTTGAAGGTGACGTTGCCGCCGGCGCTGAGCGTGAGCACGTCGCCCGAAGCCGTCGCGGGGTCGCCGCCGACGAAGTTCTTCTCGCCCGCCGGCAAGTCGCGGTCGGGCAGCCCCAGGGTGATGCTGCCCGCGGCCGTGATGCTGTGCGCGCCGGTGATGCGCGCGGAGTCGGCCAGCAGGTAGTTGCCCGCCGAAGCGAACTGGTCGGCGTTGATGTGCGTGGTGTGGCCCGAGCCGTAGATGGCGATGTCGGGCGCGCTCAGGCGGGCGTCGATGAAGATCTCGCCGCCCGCGCCGTTGGAATACAGCGCCAGGTTGTCCTTGAAGACGATGCCTGCGCTGCTGGAGGTGGACAGCACGATGCGATTGCCCGCGCCGTCCATGCCGATCACGATCTGGCGGAAGCCGTCCTGCAACCGGGCGATCTCGTTGTCGTCCAGGCGCAGCACGTCCTCGCCGGCCGCGCCGTCGCCCAGCACGATGGTGCGGGTCGGGTCCAGCGGCGTGATGCTGAGCTGGGCCCCGGCGCTGCGCACCACGCCCGAGATCTGGAGGTCGTCGGCGGCGATGACGATGTCCTGGCCGCTGGCGTCCACGTTGCCCGCCAGCGTCTGCGCGCCGCTGAGGTTGAGCACGCTGGTGTAGCCGCCGCGCGAGCCGCTGGAGGAGGTTTCGGTGTTGCCGACTTCCACCGCGCGCGTCGCCACGATGGAGACGTTCTCGCGCTCGCTGCTGCTGGCCACGACCTTGTTCGCGTCCACGAACAGCGCCAGCGGGCTGAAGCCGAAGCCGTCCACGCTCTGGCCGATCTCGTGCCGCGCCGTCAGCGTCAGCGTGCCGCCGGTCTGCAGGTAGGCCCCGTCCGCGGCGCGCAGCACCTGGCCGTTCTGCAGCCCGTGCACGCGCGCCTCGTCGGCGCTCAGCCACGCGGCCGTGACGCGGCCGGTGGCGGCATCGACGTCGAAGCGGCCGTGCTGCAGCGCCCAGTCGGCATCGGCGTCGAAGCCGCTGGCCGAGCCGGCATCGCGCAGCCACTGCGCGGCATCGGCACCGGTGAGGATCGAGCCCTGCACGGCGCGCAGCGCGACGTCGCCGCTGCCCGCGACGCGGATGCCGGCGTCGAGCACCAGGTTGCCGTCCTCGGCGGTGATGCTCACCGCGCCGCCGCTGGTGGTGATGTGGCCGTCCAGGTGCACGCCGGCCGAGCCGGCGTACAGCGCCACGCTGCCGCTGGTGGTGGCGATGCCGCCGGATTGCAGCGTGATCGCCCCGTCCACGGTGGACAGCTTCACGCCGCCGCCGCCCTGGACCGCGATGCGCTCGATGGACAGCGCGTCGGCCTCCTCGATCGCCAGGCCGCCCGTGCCGGTGATCGTCACGCTGAGCGACGCCACCTGGGTTTCGAGCGTGCCCGCCGCGCCCTGCGCGGTGCTGGTGCCGATGCCGTCGTGCGCGGACAGCACCAGGCGCGCGTTGGCCGCGACGATGTCGGTGGCGTTGTCGCCGCCGTCGATGATCGCGCCGCCGGCCGTGATGGTCAGGTCCGCGCTGCCACTGCTGCGCAGCTGGCCCAGGCGCAGGTCGCCGCCGGCGGCCAGCGTGATCTGGCCGTTGCCGGCGTCGATCACGGTGTCGGCGTCCATGGTCAGCGCGCCGTGGAGCGCGGCCAGGGCCACGCGCCCGGTGGCGCTGGTGATGTCGGCCGCCTCGCTCAGGTCGAGGCCCCCCTCGGCCTCCAGGCGCACGTCGCCGCCGGCGCTGGAGAGCGCGGCCGCGACGCTGATGGAACCCTGGGTGGCGCTCAGCGTGATGCCGGCGCTGCCGCTGGCGGCCACCGCGCCCAGCAGCTCGATGCTGCCGCCGGCGGTGACGCTCACCGCGGCGCCGCTGGCCGAGGCCAGGCGGTCGATGCGTACGGCATCGCGCTCGAAGACCGTGATCGCGCCCTGCGCGGAGACGTCCAGCCGGTCGGCTTCGACGCTCGCGCCGGCGCTGCCCAGCATGACCGCGCCGTGGGCTGAGCGCACGCTCAGCACCGCCGAGTCGGCCAGGCTGCCCACGCGGATGTCGCCGTCGGCCACCAGCGTCACGTTGCCGGCGGTGCCGGTGATGCTTTCGATGCTCAAGGCGCCGTCGGTGATCAGCGTCAGGTTGCCGCCTTCCATCTGGATGCCGCTGACCAGCAGGTTGCCGGTCTGCGTGACCGTCAGGTCGCCGCCCGCGGTCATCGTCACCTGCAGCGTGCCGACCTCCGAAGTGATGGTCAGGTTGTCGCCCGCGCTCACCGTGAGCATGCCGGCGGTGACCTTGCCGCCCAGCGTCAGGCCCAGGCCCGCCGTGAGCTTGACCACGCCGCTGCTGCCGACGTCGATGGCCGACACCACCACCAGGTCCTTGCCGGCGTCCAGCGTGATGCCCTCGCCGTCGTGCGTGGGCAGGTTCACCACGGTCAGGCTGCCGGTGGCGGCCATGCCGAAGCTGCCCGGCGTGCGGTCGGGCACGATGAGCACGTAGTCGCCCGTGATCGGGCGCGGGTTGGAGGTGGCCGCGTCCTGCGCCGTGCCGCTGGCCGTGAAGGCGGTGTTGGCCGCCTTGGCCGTCAGCAGCAGCTTGCCGTCGTGCACCGACGCGCTGACCGCGCTGGTGGCGTCGGCATCGATCTTCGCCTCCAGCGCGCCCAGGACCGCATCCAGCGACTGGCCCGCGGCCGAGGTGACGCTGTAGGCCTTGCCGTCGACGCGCACGGTGTACTCGACGCCCGTGCTGCCGGCCACGGCGAAGCTCAGCGCCGTGACCTGCGCGGTGGCCGCCGTCGCCGCCTGCTGCGGCGTGGCGGTGGCCGCGCCGGCCTGCACGGTCACGCGCTCGGGCTGCACCGCGGACACGTCGGCCACGGTGAAGGCGGTGTTGCTCTGGGTGTGCGTCAGCCGCAGCGTGTGGTTGTCCGCGTCCACCGTCACCGCGATGTCGCTGCCGGCCTCGATCTGCGACTCCAGGTCGGCCAGCACCGCCGCCCAGGTCGGGGCCGCGCCGGCGGTGCTGGTGTAGGTGTGGCCGTCCACGGTCAGGCTGTAGACGTTGCCTTCCACCAGCGCCGCGCCGAACTGCACGTCGGTGATCTGCGGCCGGACCGTGCCGGCCGCCGTGGTGGCCTTGGTGCCGTCGTCTTCCACGGCATCCGGCAGCATCACGGTCACGGCGTTGACGCCGAAGGCCTGGTTGGCCACGCGCGCCGTCAGTGTCAGGGTGTGGCCGCTCACGGTGGCCGTCACCGGGCTGTTGGCGGCGTCGAAGTCGGTCTTGAGCTTGGCCAGCGCCGAGTCCAGGCCGCCACCGTCGGAGACCTGGGCGATGTAGTTCTTGCCGTTGACGAACACGACGACCACGGCGCCGTCGGGCAGCGCCACGTCGCCGCTGAAGCGCAGCACCGACTCCTGCGCCACACCGTCGGCCGCGGCCACGGTGGGCACGCGCCCGTCGTCGAGCACCGTGCCCTGCGGCGCGACGCCCAGGGCCGAGACGGTGAAGGCCACGTTGGCGACGTCGGCCTCCAGGGTGAGCACGCCGTTGGCATCGACAGAGCCCTGCACCGGCTCGCCGTCCTCGATGCGCTGGGCCAGCTCGGCCATCACCTGCGCCAGCGTGGCGCCCACGGTGGCGCTGCGCGCATGCGACTGGTAGGCGGTGTTCGGGTCGTCCTCGATCAGCGCCGCCAGACGCTGCAGGACGTCCTCCAGCGTCTCGCCGTCGGCGGCGCTGGTGCTGTAGCTGCCGGCGCCCACCTTCACGGTGTAGGTTGCACCGGCAACGAGCGCGGTGCGGCCGAAGTCGAGCATCTGCCCGGCATCGCCGGTGGCATCCGCGCGCGCCGTGCCGGTGGACACCGCCACGGCGCTGGCGCCGCCGGAAATCCCGGCCAGGCCGGCGCCGCTGGAAACCTCCAGCTTGCCGTCCGTGACCGTGGCCGCGAGGTCGTCGTCGGCATCGATCAGGCCTGCCAGCGCGGCGTTGACGGCCGCGAGGTCCTCGCCTGCGGCCACCACGTGGCTGAAGGTCTTGGACCCGATCTGCAGGCTGATCGTGGCCCCGGCATGCACGCCCAGGCCCGCGAGGTCGATGCTGCGCGCATCGGCCGCGTCCGTGCCCGCGGCACTGACGGCCGAGGCCGCCAGCGCCACCGCCGGCACCTCGGCGGACAGCGACAGCGCCAGCCCGTCCGCGCCGCTGACGTACAGCAGGTTGGAGTCGCCGGCACTGGCGCGGTAGGCGTGGCCGTTCACGAACACCGTGAACTCGTTGCCCGCCACCACCGTGCCGCTCTTGAAGGCGAAGTCCGAGATCTGCGCCGCGCTGCTGCCCGCGCTCTGGTAAGGCGCGCTGCCGTCCTGCACCACGCCGCCGTCGATGTCGCCGCCGGCCTGCACCTGCTCCACGCGCAGCTCGCCCAGCGTGTAGCCCACGCCGGCCACCAGGCCGCTGAGGCGCAGCTGGTGCAGGTCCGCCATGACCGCCACGCTGACCTTGCCGGAGGCCTCCAGCTTGGACTTGAGCGCGCCCAGCACCGAGTTCCAGTCCGCGCCCACCACGTTGCCGTCGACCACGTCGCCCGGCATCACGGTGTAGGCGGTGCCGTCCAGGGTGACGGTGTAGCGCAGGTCGCCGCCCACGCTGCCGAAGCTGATCCAGTCCGTCTGGACCGCCGCCGCCGCGGGCGCGGCCTGCAGCGCCACGATGGCGCTCTGGATGTTGCCGGCGGTGGCGAACAGGCCCAGCTGCGTCACCGTCGTGTCGCCGGTGACCAGGCCCTTCGTGCCCTCGGCCGTGAAGCGCACCTCCACCTCGTCGCCGCTGCCGGCCTTGGTGGGATCGCTCAGCCACAGGGGCGCGTTCGGGTTGCGGTCGCCCTCGTTGACGGTGACGGTGTAGCCGTAGAGGTCGGCCACCGTCTGGTCGGCATGGCCGTCGGCCGTCCACTCGCGCACGCGGCCCTTGGCATCCACCGTGACGCTGCCGCTCCTCTTCTGCGCGCCGCTGTCGAATGCGGCCTCGACCTCGTCGACGTAGATGTCGCCGGCCGACTTGATGACGATGTCGCTGCCGTCGGCGATGTTGCGCACCGAGTCCAGCCAGAGGTTGCCGCCGGCCTGGATGCTGACGCGGCCGTCCTGCGCGGTGATGCTGTTGACCACCAGCGCGGTCGCCTCGTTGATCGAGATGTCGCCCTTGACGCTGGAGAGCACGCTGATGCTGTTGACCAGCGTGTTGAGCTGCACGCCGTTGCGCGCCGTCACGTCGAGGTGGTCGCCGATGAACACCGAGGCGCCGTCGGCGCTGATGGCCGTCGCCTTGAGCACGATGTCGCCGCCGCGCGCCGCGTCGGCGCTGACGATGCCGCTGTGCACGGTGAGCGTGCCGCGGATGTCCAGCGTCACGTTGCGCGCCGGGTCGTAGCCCTGCACGCCGCCCACGTAGCCGCTGAGCAGCAGGTCGGACTGCAGCTCGACGCTGATGTCGTTGCGCGCGCGCAGCTCGAAGTGGGTGGCCGGCAGGCGGTCGGTGCGGATGCTGATGAAGCCGCTGTCCTGGCCGGCGCGGGTGACGTAGCTGGCGCTGGCAGTGTCCCAGGTCGTGCGCGTGACCGTGTGGTCGCCGCGCGCGGTCACGGCGAAGGTGTCGATCTTGCCGTCGGCATCGGAGGGCAGCGCGGCGATGGTGCCGCTGATGAGCACGTCCTCGCCGGCGATGAGCTCCAGCCGCTTGGAGGCCGAGAGCTTGCCGGTGATGCTCAGCGTGCCGCCGGTCTCCAGGATCAGCGTCTCCGAGGCGATCTCGCTGGGCAGCAGCCGGGTGCGCGTGGCCTCCGTGGCGCCGAAGAGGAAGTGGTCGCCCGCGCGGTACTCCATGAGCTCCGGCGCGTTGAAGAAGCGGTACAGGTCCACCGTGCCGGCGGCGATGAAGGCCACGCCGCGGCTGTACTCGATGCTGTCGCCGCTGGCGGGCGCGGCCACGCGCACGCTGTCCAGCGTGCTGGACAGGCGCACGGTGTTGCCACGCACGTGGCTTTGCGCACCCACGCGCAGCTCGTGCTGCGCGCCCAGCGACACGGTGGTGCGGCCGTCGTCGGCGAAGCCGGCGCCGCTGCCGGTGTCCAGGCGGCTGATCGCCTGCAGCACGTCCAGGCCGGAGCTCTTTTCCAGCGCGCCGTCGAAGTCCTGCAGCACGATGTCGCCATCGGCGGTCACGGCGTCCAGCGCGTTGGCGGCGATCTGCAGGCTGCCGATGCCCGCCTGCGCGCGCAGCGTCAGCACGCCGGCCACCAGGTCCACGCCGGTGTCGGCCGCGCCCTGGAGGATGCGGCCGCCGGCCGTCAGCGTGATGTCGCCGGCCGAGGACACGCTCGTGGCCTGGGCACCGTCCACCACGGGGGCGTCGGCCGCGTCGGCCAGGTAGATGCCGGCCGAGGCCCACTCGGCGCGGATGTCGCCGCCGGCCGTGACGCGGATGTCCTGGCCGGCCTTGTTGCTGGCCAGCACCAGGCCGCCCAGGCGCACGTCGCCCGCGGCGTCGAGCACGAAGCCGCCGTCGTTGACGCCGAAGGCGTCATCCCTGGACAGGCCCACGCTCAGGGCGCGGTCGCCCTGGACCACGCTCACGCCACCGGCGTGCGTGGTGCCGCCCAGCAGGGTGTTGGCCTGCGTGCGCAGCTGCACGCCGCCGCGGGCCTCGACGCGGAGCGCGTCGGCCGTCAGCAGCGCCTCGGCCATGCCGGGCTGCATGACGATGCCGCCCCAGGAGCGCAGCGTCAGGTCGCCGCGCGCGGGCGTGTCCACCAGCCCCAGCACCAGCGCGTCGGCGGCGGTGCTGCCGGCGGACAGCGTGATGTCGTTGCGGTCGCTGCTGCCCAGCGCATGCACCTGCTCGGCCACCAGGCGGCCGGTGGTTTCGATGGCGATGGCGCCGTCGGCCGCGCTCACCTGCGCCAGCGTCAGGTCGCCCTGGTTTTGCAGCGCGATGGCGCCGGCGCCGCTCAGGCGCAGGTCCACCGTGTCCACGTCGGTGCCCAGCGTCATGCCGGTCTCGGCCTGCGCGTGCAGCGCGCTGGCGACGATGCGGCCACTGGTGACCCACTGCGTCACGGCCTGGGTGTGGCCGTCCGCGTCGGTGACGTCCACCGTGACCTGGTGCTGCACCTGCGTGATGCGGCCGCTCTCGGCCAGCAGCGACACGGTGCCGCCCGTGCCCAGCGCGGACAGCGTGCTGTCCTCCAGCACCAGGTTGCCGCCGTGCAGGCCGGTGCGCAGCACCAGCTCGGCGCCGCCGCCGGCGCCATGCGCGGCGGTGGCGGTCAGGCGTGCTTGGGCGTCGCCCAGGATGTGGCCGAAGCCCGCGTCGTCGGCACCGGCCTGCACGGTGATCGTGCCCGCGGTGATGCTGCCGCTGAGCTCCACGTCCTGCGCCGCCGTGACGGTCACGGACAGCAGGCTGGCCCCCAGGGCATCGGCGGAGGCCGCGATCTGGCCGCCGATGTAGGCGTCACCGTCCGCGTCCAGCGTCACCGTGCCCTGGGCGCCGGTGATGTTCAGCAGCGCCGAGTCGCCCAGCTGCAGCGTGGTGTCGCTGTGCAGCGCGATGTGCTCGGCGCTGAGCTGCGTGCCGATCTGCTGGCCGTCGATGCTGCGGCCTTCCAGGCGCAGCAGGTCGCCGGCGTCGATGCGGATGGCGGATTCGAGCGCGGTGGCGCCCGAGGCCGCATCCGCGGCGCGGCCGGTGGCCTCCATGCGGCCGCTGAGCTTGACCTCGCCGCCGGCGTCGATGCTGATGCTCGCGCCGGCGATGGAGGTGCCGGCGGCACCGTAGGTCTGCGAAGGCGCGTCCTCCCAGCTCAGCTCGGTGCCCAGCACCGTGCGCGTGCCCATGACCGGCACCGTCTTCCACACCGTCACCTGGTTGGTGACGGGCGTCTGCACCTCCTTGACCACGGTCTGGAACACCGCCCGGTCGTCGTACACGTCCTCGGCGTTGGTCTTGAGGGCGTAGCTGTACTTGACGCGCTGGTCACGGATCTCGTGGTCCAGCGAGGTCCAGTTGTAGGTGTAGTCGTGGAAGGTCTCGTTGACCGTGAGCACCGGCGACTTGGCGCGTCCCTGCACCTGGATGAAGAGGTCGTCGCCGGAGTTGTCGTGGTACTCCACCTTGCCCTGCAGCCACGGGAACGTTTGCTTCCAGCGGTTGTAGTTGGCGTCGTTGAAGACGGTGGTGAAGGGGGCGAAGTCGTGGGCGTCCTCGCCGCCGGCCACGATCCGCAGGATGTCGATGAGGTTGCGGTTGAACTCCTGGCCTTCCTTGTAGAGCAGCGACATGCCGAACGTGGGCACCTCGTCCTCGTCGCTCCAGTCGGGCCAGCCGCTGCCGTCGTCGTTGTCCACCCAGTGGTTGACCAGGTCGGTCCACTTCGACCAGCCCTGGAAGCTGAAGGCCCAGGCCTTGTGGCTGCTGGAGGACACCAGGTCCAGCCTCAGCGTGTCGCTGGCCAGGGTATCGACGTAGGTCGTGAAGGCGTACAGGTGGTCCGTGGAGCGCGAGCCCTGGAACTTGGCCAGCGCCGACACCAGCCGCTCGGCGTGGTAGGCGTCCACGTCCTTGGCGTAGGCGTACTCGTAGCCGGTCTGCTCCCACACCCAGTTCGGGTCGCGGTCGAGCACGTTGTTGGCGTCGCGCCCGGCGATGGTGAAGATGCGGTCGCCGGTGGTGGACTGGTAGTGGACGGTCCAGGTGGCGCGGCCGTCCTCCACCGGCGAGTGCAGCAGCTCCCAGCTGCTGCTGGGGTAGCCGTCCTCGGGGAAGTAGTAGTCGGAGTGCTTCTGCTCGTACCAGACGCGGGCCTGGTCCTTGTAGGTGCCCACCAGCTCGCCCTTGGCGCCGGCGCTGCCCACCTGCCAGTTGTTGTCGTTGTGGCCGTCGGCCGTGGCGTCGCCCTTGAGGTACTGCGCCGCGCCGTTGGAGACGACGCTGAGGATGTCCTGCTGCGCGCCGGTGGGCATCAGGACGTACTTGTCCTTCCAGCCCGCCACGGGCACGTAATAGACCATCTCCTCGTTGCCGGCCCACTCCGGCGTCCAGTCGGTGGTCTTGGTCTCGCCCGCCACCGTGGACTGCGTCTTGGCGTTGCTGTAGGCGAAGCGGTAGAGCGGCATGTAGCCGGTGTTGTTGAGCACCGCCTGGCGCTGCGTGTCGTTGAGCGCCGTGAAGTCCAGGTACAGGTTCTTGTTGGCCTTGTCCGGCGCGAAGTCCGGCACCCCCGCGATGTGCACCGCCGGCACGCCCTCGGTGCCGTTGTTGTCCCAGTTGATCTGGCTGTTGTGGTAGTCCAGGCCCTCGATGAGGATCTCGCGGAACTTGGCACCCTCCGGCGCGTTCGGGTTGTAGTAGCCGATCTGCTCCAGCGTCACGTCCATCGTGTGGTAGAGCGAACCGACCTTGACCAGCTCGGTGCCCACCATCTCGGTGATCTCGGTGGTGCTGTACTGCATCTCCTGCACCTCCACCACGCCCGCGGCCACCTGCTGGTAGCCGATGACGACCTGTTCGGTGGTGGCGGTGGTCGTGTACACCGGTACCTGGAAGGTGGTGGGCGTGCCCACCACGGGGTCGGCGTCCAGCACCACGCTGCCGCCCGCGCGCAGGGCGATGGCGCCGGCCGCGGTGACCAGCCCCTGGCCGTGCACCGTGATGCCGCCGCCCACGAGGTCGGCGCGCGTGATCGCACCTTCGAGTTGCGCGCGCGACCAGCCCATGTCGACGCCGGCGTTGAGGTCGATGCGGTCGTTGGAGCTCACGAAGCCGGCGATGCTCAGGTCGCCGCCGGAGTTGAAGAGCACGCGGCCGTCGGCCGCGCCCTTGCCGTCCAGGCCCGCGGCGACGCGGCCGTTGACCACCATCTCCGGCGCCGTCAGGTGCACCAGGCGGTCGGCCTGCACGATGGCCGGGTCCAGAGCGCCGGCGGCGGTGTTCTCGGCCGCCGACACCGTGAGCTTCGCCTTGGCCTGCAGGAACACGGAGGAGCCCTCGCCCAGGCCGTAGACGTGGCTGCCCGCCAGCACGTTGACGTTGCGGCCGACGATGCTCACGTCGTCGCGCACCTCGATGTTGCGCAGGATGGTGACGTCGCCGGCGGTGGACGTGATGTCCACCAGGCGAACCTTGCCCTCGCCCAGCGAGCGCTGGCCCACCACGCCCTGGATGGACACGCTGTCCACCGAGGTGATGACGATGCTGCCGCCCGCGGCGGTGTCCAGCGTGCCGCCGGACTGGTAGCGGTTGGCGCCGTCGAGCACCAGCGTGTTGACGAGCACGCCGATGCGGCTGCCGTCGGTACCGCCGCTGATGCGCAGCTGGTCCTCGGCCTCCACCAGGCCGTCCACCATGACCTGCGACAGCGACGTCAGCGTGACGTCGGCGCCGGCGTGCAGCGCGCTGACATGGCCGAGCAGGCGCATGTCGCCGTCGGTGGTCAGGCCGAGCTGGCCCTGCACCGCCGTGTCGGCCCAGCGGCCGCCACCGGTGGCGTCCACCGCGATGGCGCCGCCCGCGGCCAGCACGAGGCCCAGGCCTTGCGCATCGCTGCCCGCGCGCAGCTTGATCTCGCCCGTGGCGAGCAGGTTGCCGCCACGCGTGGCGTTGCCCAGCGTGACGGCGCGGTCGACCGCGATGTCCAGCAGCGCGCGCTGGCCGGTCCATGCCGTGCCCGCCGGGCTGCTGCCGTTCTCGGCCACGAAGGCCGCGCCCGCGGCCACGTCGGCCGCCGACACGAGGGAGCTGGCACGCAGCGTCAGGCGGCTGCCGTCGGCCGCCGTCAGCAGCTGCGCGTCCGCTGCCAGCGTCATCACGCCGCCGGCCTTGAGCTCCAGCACACGGTCGGCCGCCAGGACCACCGCGCCGGCATGCGCGCCCACGGAGCCGACGGACAGGCTGTCCGTGGCCTCGAAGCGCAGCGACTGGCCGGCCTGCGACAGCAGCCGGGTGTCGTAGATCTCGATGTCGTCGCCGGCCCTGGCCAGCAGCGAGCCCGCGAGCTGCAGGTCGCCGTGCAGGCGGATGTCGCCCGTGGCCGTGAGGCTGATCTCGCTGTCCGTGGTGGACGGCGTGGCGAGCGTGCTGCGGATGACGCCGCCGAGGTCGATGTCGCGCCCGCTGACCACGAGCTGGCCGCCGGTGGCCAGGCGGCCGCCTTCCTTGGACAGGACCACGCTGCCGGCCGTGGAGGACAGCTGCAGCAGGCCCAGCCCCGGGCTGCTCTCGCCGATGGCGCTGTTGACGATGACGTCGTTGAGTCCGGTGAGGACGATGCGCCCGCCCGGCTCCAGCGTGTTGAACTGGCTGGAGGCGTAGGTCCGGATGCTGGCCGCGCCCTGGTCCGAGGCCGAGCCGGCCGTGATGAGGATGTCGCGCTGCGCCGTCAGGTCGCCCTTGAGATGCAGCGTGGAGCCCGCGTTGATGACGATGTCGGCGTTGGTGCCGCGCGCCACCAGGCTGCCCAGCAGCGTGGTTTCGCCGATCGGGTTGAGCACCATGCCGCCCGAGAGCGTCTCCAGCAGGCCGGTTTCCGTCAGCGTCACGGCCTGGTTGCCCAGCGCCGTGGTGCCGGCGTGGAGGTTGATGGCGTCGTGGCCGCGAATCCAGCCCTGGATGGTGATGGCGCCGCCGGGCGCGTCGGCCCGGCCCAGGCTGACCACCGAGCCGCGCGCGGCGGCGTCGATGGCGTAGCCCCGGCCCGAGGCGGCGGCGCCGGCGTCGAGCTGCGTCAGGCCCAGGCGCGCCGAGGCGCTGCCGTCCACCGCCTCCAGCGTGAACTGGCGCTGGCTGGTGAACTGCAGGTGGCCGTCGTCGAGCCGCACGTTGAAGGCGTGCTCGGCCGTGTCGCTGCCGCTCAGGCGCACCGTGCCCGGCAGCGCCGCGCCGGTGTTGCGGTCGGTGAGCGTGAAGTCGGTGGCCTCGATGGCGCGCTGCAGGTCGTCGCGCAGGTCGGCGATGCCGGTGTTGCCCTGCGTGTCGGACGCGCGCAGCGTGACCACCGCGCTGGCCAGCGCGGTGCCGATGTCGATGGTGATGCGCAGGCTGACGTCGCCGCCGAGGCGGCCGCTGGCCAGCTCGGCGAAGCCCTGGGCCGAGATCTCCTGGGCCCAGGCCGGCGCCAGCACCGACAGGTCGCCCGAGGCGCTGAGCGAGATGGTGCTGTCTTCCTGCCAGGTGCGCAGGTGCACCGAGCCGCCGATCACGATGCCCTCGTCGGCCCACGGGTCGGCCGCGCTGGGCGTGCCGTTGCCCTGGCCGCCGCGCACGTCGATGAGCCGGCCGGCCATCAGGTCGCGGCCCAGGCGGATCTGGCCGCTGGCGTCGATCACCAGCTCGGAGTCGCCGCCGTAGTGGCGGATGGTGCTGCCCAGGGTGCGGCCCTCGGCGTCCTTGTGCGTGACCAGCTCGCCGCCGGCCACCAGCTGGCCGTAGAGCTGGGCATCGCCACCGGCATTGAGCTCGATGCGGCCGTCGGCGTTGGACACCGCGATCACCGCGCCGCCGGGCATGTCCAGCCCCAGCCCGCCGCTGTCGCGGCCGGCATGCACGGTCACGGACTCGCTGGCGCGCAGCGTGGCGCCGATCTCCACCATCTCGCCGGAAAGCGCCTGCGCCTGCGCGCCCAGCGTGAGCTTACCCGCCGAGCGGATGTCGATGCGGGAATCCTCGCCGCTCCAGGCCACCGCGCCGCTGCCGTCGAACTCGCCGCCGGACAGCAGCGTGCCGCCCAGCGTCACGTGGCCCGCGGCATCGATGCGCACGTCGCCGCCCGCGCCACCGCTGTGGCCCGTGGCCACCAGCGCGCCGGCCGTGGTCACCAGCACCGCGTCGCCCGTGGCCGCGTTCAGCGTCGCGAGCTCCACGGCGCGCGAGGCGGTGAGCGTCGTGTCCACGACGATGTGCTCGCCCGCCGTGACGCTGATGGCCGCGTCGCCCGCGCCGCTCCAGTTCACGCCGTGGGCGCCCACCGTGCCGCCGGCCACCACGCGGCCGTTGAGCACCACGGTGTCGCCGCCCTCGATGGTGACGCGCGCATCGACGCCGGTGCTCACCAGCTGCGACGCCGCGTGCAGGTACACGCTCACGCCGGCGGCATTGCTGTCGCCGCTCTCGCTCAGGCCCGAGCCTGCGTCCTGCGCGAACAGCCCGGCGGCCGTGACGCCGCCGCGCAGCGTGATGTCGCCGCTGACCTGCGCCTCGCCCTCCCAGTAGACCCAGCGGTCGGACTGCAGGCTCAGGTTGCTGCCCTGGCCCAGCAGGTCGATCTTGCCGCGCACGATCACGTCGTCCTTGGACGTGACGCTGAAGCTCTGGTGGTCGCCCAGGTTGGTGATGGAGCCGGTGAGCAGGAAGCCCGCGCCGCGCTGGCCCAGCAGCTCGTGCGGCTGCTCCACGCGCAGGGCGTCGAAGCGGCCGTCGTTGTCCTCGTCCACCGCGTGCACCACGTAGCGGTGCGTGCCGTCGTCGAGCACCCAGCGGTCGTTGACCGCGCCACCGGTGCCGCCCCAGCTCATGCCGGCGTTGCTGTAGTCGATGCCCTCGGTGAAGCCGCTGACCAGCGCCTTGGCGCCGGCATCGGCCTTGTAGTAGACGGTGGAGCCGTACTGCGTGTAGCCGCTTTGCTCCAGCACGCGGAACTGCTGCGCCGCCGTGAGCTCGCTGAAGGGCGTGCCGGCCTTGGGCACGGGCACCTCGCTCCAGACGATCTGGTCGTTGCGGTAGTCCTCGCCCTGGACGAAGGTCAGCACGAAGCGCTTGGCGGCGGAGGCCGCCTCGGCGTCGTGGTAGACCAGCCCGTCGAAGCGGCGGTAGCCGCTCTGGGCCAGCACCTTGTCCTGCTGCGCGAGCGTGAGGTCGGCAAAGGCGCTGCCCTTGGCCGGCACGGAGCCCGTGCCCCAGTCGATGTCGGCGTACTGGTAGTGCACGCCCTCGACCAGCTCCGGCGCCACGCGCAGGCCGGCCTCGGCGCCGGCGTTGACGAACACCTGATGGTCGTAGACGGCGTAGCCCAGCGTGCGGGCCACCACGTCGCGCTGCGCCGGCGTCAGCTGCTCGAAGCTGGCGTCGGCCGCGGGGGCGCTGACGCCGCCCCAGTCGATGGCGTCGATGGCGTACTGCGCGCCGGCGGTGAAGCCTTCGACCACCTGCAGGCCCTCGGCCGCGTTCAGGTTGACCCAGTGCTTGCCGGTGTAGACCTCATAGCCCAGCGCATGGGCCACCACCGCCTGCTGCGCCGCCGTGAGGCTGGCGAAGCTGGCGCCGGCCGCGGGCTCGCCCGCCGCGCCCCAGTGGATGTCGGCGTTGCTGTAGTCCACCGCCGCGCCCTGGGTGAAGCCGGTGACGGCCTTCTGGCCCGCGGGCGCGTTGTAGTTGAAGAAGCGGACCTGCAGGCCCTCGGACTGCAGCAGCGCATCGACGGCGCCGCGCTGCGCCGTGCTCAGCTCGGCGTAGCGGGCATCGGCGCGCGGCTTGTCCACGCCGGCGGCCTTCCAGTCCACCAGGCTGGCGTAGTCGGGCGTGAGGCCCTGGCCTTCCAGGTAGGCCGCCTTGGCCGCGGCGCCGGCCGACTGCAGGCCCAGCGCCGCGTTGACCACGGCCTTCTGCGCCGCGCTGAGCTCGGCGTAGGTGGTGTCGTCACTCGGCTTGGGCGTGTCCTTCGTCCACGCCATCAGCACGTTGCGGTAGTCGACCTGGTAACCCAGCGTGGAGGCCACCACCGCCTGCTGCGCGCCGCTGAGCTGCGCAAAGGCGGTGCCGGCCGCCGGGGCGGACACGCCCCAGGCCGCCCAGTCGATGCGCTCGTTGGTGTAGTCCGGCGCCACGCCCTGCACGAAGCTGGTGAGCAGCTGCGAGCCCGCCGGCGCATCGGCCTTGAAGAAGATCGTGCCGGTGTGGAGCTGGTAGCCCGTGGAGTCGGCCACGCCCTCGGTCAGCGTCGTGACGAAGCGCTGGCCCTCGGGCGCATTGGGGTTGTAGAAGCCGCCGTCGGCATGGACGGTGTAGCCCAGCGCCAGGGCCACCTGGTCCTTGGCCGCCTGCGACAGCGATTCGAAAGGCTGGTAGTTGGCCAGCGGGGACACGGCCGCGCCGTTCCCCAGCGCCAGGCCCTGCGAGGCCAGCAGCGCGCGCAGCGCCTCGGGGATGGCACGCCCGTCCAGCGCCGCGGTGAGCGCGGCGAAGCCGTCCTTGTCCAGCGACTGCGCCAGCGTCCGGCCGGAGATCGTGTCGAAGTAGTCGGCCGACACGTCGCTGCTGAGCCCGGCATGCAGGTTCAGCGCGCCGTTGGCCAGCAGCGCGCCGGCGAGCTTGAGCGTGCCGGCGGTGTCGATGTCGATGCGCGTGCCCTCGGCGCGCTTCTCGGGGATGGGGCTGCTGCCTTCGTAGCGGAACGTGGCGCCGGCCATGATGGCCGAGCCGGATTCGAGGTTGAGCCACTGGCTCGACGCCAGCTCGATGCGGGCGCCGGTCTCGCCGGCGTCCTGGCCGACCCACATCACCGCGCCCTGCAGCACGCTCAGGCCGGTGCCGGCCTGCATGCGCAGCAGCGAGCCCGCGCCCTGCGCGAACAGCGTGCCGGCGGTGTAGATGGAGCCGCTGGTGGCGATGCGCACGGCGCTGCCCGCACCCGTGGTGTGGATGTCGGCCGAGCGGTCCACGCGCAGGCTGTTGACCTGGGCACCGAAGTCCAGCAGGCCGTTGACGCCGGTGGAGTGCAGCACGTCGAGCTGCACCGAGCGCTCGCCAACGAGCCAGCCCGAAACCACGGCCTGCTCGTCCACCTCCAGCACGAGGTCGCGCGCGCTCAGTCCCGAGTCGGGCGCCCCCATGGGGTCCTGGACGTTCTTGCTGCGCACCTCCAGCAGACGCGTCTTCAGCGTCAGCGTGTCGCTGGACTGCACGTCGCCGAGCACCGTCATGTGGTCGGCACGCAGCACCACCGCGTCGTTGAACCTGGCGCTGAAGGTGAAGAGGCCGACCGCCTTGTCCTCGACGTCGCCGATGTACATCAGCACGTCGGCCTGGCCGGCGGCGGCGCGGTGGCCGATCTCGATGCGGCTGAACCCGTCGGCCAGGGCCGAGAGGTCACGCATGCCCAGCTCCAGCTTGCCGGTGCTGCCGGCCACCGAGTAGTCGCGCCCGTAGGTGGACTGCGCCGCGGCGCCGATGTCGTAGTGCTGCGCGGCGGTGAGCGCCGTGATGCTCAGCAGCCCGGTGCCGCGCACCCGGTTGTCGCCGGAGGCGAAGTCGATGTCGTCGGCCACCAGCGTGATGCGGGCGCCGGCGCCGCCGGCCTCGATCACGCCGCTGTCCAGCGACAGCAGCGCTTCGGCCGTCGCCAGCCTGACGTCGATGAAGCCGTTGGCGGCGTACAGGCCGCCGTTGGCGCGGCCGTCGGCCACCAGGTGCAGGCTGTCGAGCTCACGCACCACGACGTTGGCGTAGGACGGACTGGTGCCGGTGTTGACCACCGACAGCTCGGCCAGCTGCGTGTTGAAGGTGCCCTGGATGCCGTGGGCACGGATGCTCACCAGCGCCTCGGGGGCGATGAACGTGGCCTGCTCCACGTTCACCAGGCCGGCGGCGTCGAGCACGAAGTCGGTGGCGCCCCAGGTCGCGTCCTTGCCGCTGACCAAGCGCGTGGTGGCGGCCAGGTCGGTGACCTCGATGCGGTCCAGCGCATCGGTGAAGTCGATCACCGTGCGGTCCTGCACGAACTGGTGCCGGTTGAGGTACACCGGCGTGGCCGTGGTGCTGTTGATCGGCGCCAGCACCAGGCGGTCGAAGCCGTCGCCGCCGGTGACCTTGGCGTAGCCGCCGGCGGCCATCTGGATCAGGTTGTTGCCGCTGCCGGTGTCGATCTTGTCGATGGCGCCCGCGGACACCACGATGGTGTCGTCGCCGCTGCCGGCGAACACGGTGTTGCGGCCCGCGCCCATGTCGATGACGGCCGCGCCGGCATTGCCCACGAAGCGGTCGTCGCCGTCGCCACCGATGTAGGTGATGCCGTCGATCCAGCCGCCGACGAACTCGTCGTCGTCCTTGCCGCCGCGGATGATGCTGCCCGCGCCGCCGCCCAGGATGACGAAGCGGTCGTTGCCCTCGCCACCGTCGAAGTCCAGCACCGCGGTGACGTAGGGGTTGACGTAGATCGAGTCGTTGCCCGAGCCGCCGCGCGCCACGATCCGCTTGACGCCGTGGTGCTTGGTGGTCTGGCCCATCGCGCTGACGGTCACCAGCTCGGAGTCGGGCTCCTGGCTGATCGAGTAGGTCTCGCTGACCGTCTTGTCGAACATGCTGTCGCCGTGGCGGCCGGACTCGTCGCCCATGGTCAGGAACAGCACGTCGCCGATCTGGTACGTGATGATGGGCTGCGGGCCCCAGGTCCAGAGGTAGTCGCCCGAGGCGGTGATGCCCATCACCGTGACGCTGGCGGCCAGGTAGGCGCTCTGGTCGGTGATGGCGATGGTGCCGCTGAAGCCCGCCAGCGTGGTGTTGATCTCGAACAGCCCCAGGTCGATGGACACGTCCAGCGAGCCGTAGGCCGAGGCCGCGAAGAGCTGGTGGCCGCCGATGTTGCTGAGCTCCAGCGAGACCCCGGCACGCAGCTTCAGGATCGCCATGTCGACCAGGAAGTCCGCCTTGCCGTAGATGCGGAAGTCGCCGTCGGACTGCACGAAGCCGCCGACGTCGATGGTGATGAAGTTGAAGAAGTTGAGCTGGGCGTCGAATTCCAGGCGGAACACCGAGTTGGCGACGCTCATGCCGCCGTGGAAGTCGATGCCGAAGCCCAGCAGGTTGATCTCGCCGTCGAGGTCGATGTTGAAGGTGTGCCCGGCCTTGACGAGGTAGCTGCGGCCGCCGATCGAGCCGCTGAAGTCCGTGGTGCTGCTGGTGTTGATCTCCAGCCGCGCCTTGGCCTGGATACCCAGCACGTCCACGCCCAGGCTCACGTCGGCCTCGGCCACCATGGCGAAGATGGGCTGGCCGTCGAGCACCTTGAACTCGGCCGCGCCCAGCACGTGCATGGAGCCCAGCGGGCCGAGCTTGAGCGTCATGTCCAGCTCGGCCAGCAGGCCCGTCGGATCGACCTCCAGGTTGAAGGCGCCGCTCATGTTGACCACGCCGCCCATCATGCTGATGCCGGCGTTGCCCGCGATGTGCAGCGAATGCGCCGCCAGGTCCACCATCTTGATCGGCGGGCCGTCGGACGAGGTGTTGATCGCGCGCACCTGCTGCGTCTCGGCGGTGCCGTTGAACTGCAGCATGAAGCGGCCGGTCACCTGGAACAGCGCCGCGTCCATCAGCAGCGCATCCGGGCCCACGCCGCCCACTTCCAGCGCGCCGTAGACGCCGCCCTTGACGATGCCCAGCGTGCCGGTGACGGCCAGCGGCTCCAGCAGCGGCAGGTCCAGCGAGGCGGACACGCCCAGCTCGGCGCCGCTCTCGGAGACGATGACGCCGAACTCGCCCTGCAGGCTCAGCGCGCCGCCGAGCAGGTGCAGGTCGCCCTGGCCCACCAGGGCGACGTACATGCCCGTCCAGCCCGGCTTGCCCGGCGGCGTGGCGGAAATCCGGTATTCGTCGAAGTCGACCTTGTCGCGGAACACCTGCGGCACCTGGTAGACGATGTCGCGCCCGAAGGTGTTCATCGTCAGGTCCAGGTGCGCGTCGAGCTGCGCCACCGGACCGAGGTCCAGCCCCGTGCTGAGCTCGGCGCGCAGCGCGACGCCGCCGGAATTGACCACCAGCAGCCCGGTGGCGTGCGCGGACAGCAGCTCCGAGCCCTTGGGGCCGATGCGCGCGTTCACGTCCGCGAAGGCCGTGAGGCCCTCGCTGGCGCTGAAGCGGAAGTCCAGCGCGCCCGTCATCGACACCATGTCGAAGAGGTTGAGCTCGGCCTCGCCGAAGACGCGCAGGAACTGCTCGCGGTAGGTCAGGACGATGGGCTCGTCGGGGTTGCCGGTCTCGATGCCGTAGCCGGCATGCTCCACGCCCTTGGAGTCGGTCCAGGTGCTGCGCGAGAAGTCGATCGTCGTCAGGCTGACCTGGACGCCGACGTTGGCGTCATAGGACACGGCGCCGGTGGCGGCGTCGCGCGTGATCTGGCCGACGTTGAGCGAGAAACGAGCGCCGGTGTTGATCTCCAGCGCGATGTTGTCGGCCTGCAGCGTCACGCCGGGCACGCCCACCAGGCCGATCATGTCCACCGTGGCGCGGCCGGCGATGTACACGCCCACGTCCACGCCGGTGGTGTCGATCACCAGCTCCTTGGCCAGGATCAGGCCCAGGTCCAGGTTCTCCACCGCCAGGCCCACGGCCGAGGTGTCGGGCGTGTCGCGCTCGTCGATGCGGCCGTCGTGGTTGCTGTCCTGCCAGTAGCCGCCCACGCCGATGAAGCCGTAGGCGTCGTTGATGCCCACGGCCAGCGTGGTGACGGTGGTCTCCTCGCCGTTGGACAGCGTGACCTTCTCCGAGCCGCGCTTGGTCAGCGCCATCGACGCCGACATCTGCAGGAAGCCCGCGAGGTTGATCTCGGCGTAGCCGATCTTGGCCTGCACGATCTCCTCGGTGAAGTCGAGGAAGACCATGTTGTCGCCGCCCGCGGGCAGCGCGAAGCCGGCCTTGTCGATCTTGCCGTTCTGGTTGCGGTCCTCGCCCTCGTCGAGCACGCCGTTGCCGTTGGCGTCCTCGGTGAAGTCCTTGAAGCTGTCGCTGAGCTGGTAGTTGATCGACGGCGGCCCGAAGAGCTGCAGCGCCGCGTTCACCTGCGCCGGCGCCTGGGACAGCACGAAGGTGTTGATGTTGACCTCGACGTCCTCGGCACGCACCGACAGCAGGCTCGGGTCCACGCCCACCAGGCCGGCGCGCTCGACCGAGGCCTTGGCCGAGATGAACTTGGGCGAGAACTGCGACAGGCCCGGGATGGCGTCCATCAGCGCCGGCGTCATGATCGCCAGGCCGAAGTCCACGTTGTCGATGGCCACGCCGACGGCGTTCTGGTTGATGCTGTCGAGCAGGCCGTCGTGGTCGGCGTCCACGCCGTAGCGGTAGGGGCCGCCCACGCCGGCGAAGCCGGTGAGGTTGGCGCCGCCCAGGGTCAGGGCGTTGACCTGCAGCGGCAGGATCGAGGCGTCGAAGCCCGTGGCGCCGCCGATCTGCTCCAGCAGCGGCTTGAGGCCGCCGGTGTCCACCGCGACGTTGTAGACCTCGCCCTTGCGGAAGGCCAGCGAGCCGCGCAGGAACAGGAAGTCCGCCACCGCGATGTCGGCCAGGCCGATGTCCAGGCCCAGCAGCTCGTTGCCCTTGAAGTCCAGGTACACCGGCTGGCCGCCGGTGGCGATCTCCAGGCCGGTCTTGCCGTCCTTGACGATGGAGCTGTAGTCGGCGGTGGAGCGCATCACGCCGCCGAAGAGCTTGCCGCCCTGGTTGACCTCGACCGTGACGTCGTGGGCCTGGATCTTGAACACGTCGCCCAGGCCGTAGACGCCGATCTCGTCGGCATGCGCCTTGAGCGAGAAGAAGTTCTCCGTCGTGGCCCAGCTCAGGTCGGCCTTGAACAGGCCCAGGGCCACGTCCACGTTCTGCAGCCCGAAGCCCACCAGGCCGCCCTGCTCCGACAGCGGGCGGTCGAAGTCCGGGTCGCCCAGGCCGACGAACACCGAGACGTTGCTGGCGCCGAAGCTCAGGCCCTTGAAGCTGACGTCGTGCAGGCGCGAGTAGTCGTCGGAGAGGCCGCCGGCCATCTTCAGGCCGTCCAGCAGCATGCGCGTCTTGCTGTCGAGCACGCCTTCGAGCAGCGACAGCTCCTTGGGCAGCCCGGTGTACATGTCGGCCGTGAAGCTCTGGCCGATGTGCAGCTGGAAGTCGCCCTGCAGGTGCACGAAGCCGTCGAGGTCCAGGCGCAGGTCGGGCAGCTCCAGCGTGCCCAGGATGCCGTCGATGCCGATCGACAGGTCGATGTTCTTGATGAACTTCAGGCCGTCGCGCAGCCAGTCCGGCGCGCTCAGCGAGACATCGGGGATCAGGTCCGTCAGGCCCGACAGGCTGATGGTCGGGATCAGGCTGCCGGTGGAGGGCAGCACGAACTCGAAGTCGAAGCTGGTGCTGATGCTGAACAGGTTGAAGATGCCCAGCGTGGCATCCATGCCGATGCGCAGCGAGTTCGAGTCGAAGTCCAGCTTGAGCGCGTTGGCGTCCGAGCCCACCGGGATGGACAGGCCCTGGCCGCCGTTGATGCGGCTGAAGTCGGCATACGTGGCCGGCACCGGGACGGAGCCGGCGAAGGCGCCGTTGAACTCCAGCACCACGTCCTGCGCCTGCAGTGTCAGGAAGGGGTCGGTGCCCACCAGGCCGGCCATGCCGGCGGTGGCCGAGAGGCCGAAGAACTTGCCCGGCAGCGTCGCGCCCCCGCCCAGCGTGGGCGCGAGCATCGCCAGCGCGAAGTCCAGGTCGTCGATCGCGAAACCGATGGCGTCCTCGTTGGGCGGATCGAGCTCGTTGATGACGCCGTCGCCGTTGGTGTCGCTGCGGTACGGGCCCATGATGCCGGCAAAGGCATACACGTCCTTGCCCGCGACGACCAGCGCCTCGGCGTTGGCGGTGACGGTGGCGCCGGGGATGTGGAAGTCCACGTCCTCGACGATGCGCCGCTGGAACGTGAAGCCGCCCTGCAGCGACAGGATGCCCGCCACGCTGGCCGTGGCGCGGCCGACGGTGGCCTCGGTGACGAGGTTGTCGAAGTCCAGCACCATCGGCGTGCCGCCGGTCTTCACCTCGTAGCCGGCGCGGGTGCCGCCGTTGGTGAAGTCGGCCGAGAACACCGGGCTGTTGCTGATGTTGACCCCGACGTGCACGTCCTGCAGGCCGAACTGGATGAAGTCGCCGAAGCCCTTGAAGCCGATGTCCGAGGCGTTGGCCTTGAGCGCCGTGAACTTGGTGTTGGCCGGCACGATGTTGGCCAGCGGGTTGGACAGGTTCACCTGCGTGGTGAACAGCGCCAGGCCGAAGTCGAAGTCGTCGATCACCAGGCCGGTGGCGCCTTCGTTGATGCTGCCGTCGGCGTTGCGGTACGGGCCGCCCACGCCCACGAAAGCCTGCACGTCGTTGGCGCCGAACTCGATGCTCTTGGCCTTGACGCCGTCGATGCGCGTGCCCAGCGGCCCCTTGACGCTGAGCTCGACCACGGCGCCCTTCTGGAACGAGAAGTCGCCCTGCACGTACACGAAGTCGGCGATGCGCAGCGTGGCGTCGTTGACCGAGGCGCCGATGAACTCGCCCGTCATGTCCAGCAGCACGGGCTGGCCGCCCGTGGGCAGCTCGTAGCCGCCCGTGGCGGCGAAGCTGGTCTTGAAGTTCAGCGCCGGCATCCCGTTGGATGCCGTGTTCAGGACGATGTCGATGTTCTTCGCCGAGAGCTGGAAGTCCTCCGGGTCGAAGCCGTAGATGGCCACGGAGTCGGCATGCGCCTTGAGCGCGGTGTACTTGGTGCCGGTGGCGGACTTGAGCTGCAGCAGCCCGAAGTCGATGTTCTCGGCGCCGAAGCCGTAGAGGCTGTCGGCCTGCTCGGTGAAGGTCTTGCTGCGGTCGAAGCCCTCGGAGGCGTAGCCGACGAAGACGTCGATGTTCGAGCCGCCGATGGTGAAGCCCTCGGCCTTGGGCACGGGCAGGCCCCAGCTGTCGCGCAGCGTGCCGAACTCGGCCTTCTGGAAGCCGATGGAGCCCTGCACCAGCACGAAGTCGGAGATGCGCAGCGTCGCCTGGCCGGCGAACACGCCCATGCGCTTGCCCTTGAAGTCGAGCGTGACGGTTTCGTCGCCGCCCGCGGGCAGGTCCAGCTTGCGGTTGCCGGTGAAGTCCAGCGCCATGCCGGCCACCGACGAGCTGTTGTACTCGATGTCGATGTCATCGACCGAGAGCTCGAAGTCCTCGGGGTCGAAGCCGTACAGCGCCACGCGGTCGGCGTGCGCCTTGAGCGCGTTGTACTTGGTGCCGGCCTTGTCCTTGACGCTGAGGTAGCCGAAGTCCAGCCCATCCACGCCGAAGCCGTAGAGGCGGTCGGCCTGCTGCGCCAGCGTCCTGCTGCGGTCGATGCCGCCGTCGGCGTAGCCGACGAAGGCGGTGATGTTGGAGCCGCCGATGCTGAAGCCCTGGGCACCGATCACCGGCGTGGTGCCGGTGCTCAGCGTGTTGCCCCACTCGGCCTTCTGGAAGCCGATGCCGCCGCTGAAGTACAGGAAGTCCGAGATCGCCAGCGTGGCGTTGCCGGCGAACACGCCCAGGCGCGAACCCTTGAAGTCCAGCGTGACCTTCTCGTCGCCGCCCGTGGGCAGGTCCAGCTTGCGGTTGCCGGTGAAGTCCAGCGTCGTGCCGGCCACCGACGAGCTGTTGTACTCGATGTCGATGGCGCTGACCGAGAGCTCGAAGTCCTCGGGGTCGAAGCCGTACAGCGCCACGCGGTCCGCGTGCGCCTTGAGCGCGTTGAACTTGCGCCCGGCGGCGTCCTTGACGTTGAGGTAGGCGAAGTCCAGCCCGTCCACGCCGAAGCCGTAGAGCTTGCCAGCCTGTTCGGCCAGCGTCTTGCTGCCGTCGATGCCGCCGTCGGCATAGCCGGCGAAGGCCATGATGTTGGAGCCGCCGATGCTGAAGCCCTTGGCGCCGATGACCTTGGCGCTGCCGGTGCTCAGCTGGTTGCCCCAGTCGGCCTTCTGGAAGCCGATGGCGCCGCTGAAGTACAGGAAGTCGGAGATGCGCAGCGTCGCCTTCTCGGCGAAGACGCCGATGCGGTCGCCGCCCTTGAAGTCGATGGTGACCTCGCCGGCGCTGCCCAGCTTCAAGCCGCCGTCGAAGGAGGTGGCGAAGTCGATGGTGCGGCCGAGCCCGTCGGCGCGGTTGATCTCCAGCGTCAGGCCCTGGGCCGAGAGCTCGAAGTCGTCGGCGTCGAAGCCGTACAGCGCCGCGCCGTCCATGCGCGCCTTGAGCGCGGTGTAGGACTGGCCGCCGGCCTTGGCCGTGAGCAGCGCGAAGTCCAGGCCGTCCACGCCGAAGCCGTAGAGCTTGTCCGCCTGCTGCGCCAGCGTCTTGCCGGCGTCGAAGCCGCCGTCGGCATAGCCGACGAAGGCGGAGATGTTGGTGCCGGTGATGGCCAGCATCGAGGCCGGCGCGACCTTGGTCTTGTCGCTGAGCGTGAGCAGCCCGGTGGGCGACGCGCGCTCGAAGCCGATGCGGCCGTTGAGGTACACGAAGTCCGAGAGCACGATCGTGACGTCGCCCTCGGCGCGCAGCAGCTCGCCCTGGCTGCCGGCGAAATCGATGGTCGTTGCGCCGCCCACGCCCGTGGCCACGTCGAAGGCATGTGCCCCCGAGAAGTCGATGACCTGGTCGCCGTCGCGGGCCGCCTGGTTGAGCTGGACCTCGATGTTGCGCACGCTCAGGCCCAGGTCGCCCAGGCCGACCAGGCCCACGCTGGTGGCGTTGGCGGTGAGCGCGGTCCACTTGCGCGCGGCATCGGCCTGCGACGAGAACATCGCCAGGCCGAAGTCCACGTCCTGCAGCAGCAGGCCCAGGGCGTCGTTGGTACCGCCGTTGGCGCCCACGAAGACGTCGATGTCCGAGCCGCCGATGGTCAGCACGTCCACGGCCACTTCTTCCGCCTTGGAGGCGCCGGCCTTCTTCGCCAGCGTCACGGAATCGCTGGAAGACGCGATGGCGAAGTTGCCCTCGACCTGCACGAAACCAAAGACATCGAGTTTCAGGTGGCCGCTGGCCTGCAGCAGCTCGCCCTTGGAGCCGTCCAGGCTCAGGGCCAAGGTGCTGTTCACCCCGGTGACCACGCGCAGCGCGGTTGCGCCGGCACCGTAGTCCACCACGGTGGTCGCGCCACCGCTGGCCTGGTTGATCTCCACCTTCACGCTGGTGGCGCCGATCTCGAGATCGTCGCCAAGGCCGACGAAGCCGACGCTGCCGGCCGTCGCCTGCAGGGTCGTCCACGAGCGCGCCGTGCCGCTGGCGCCCTTCTCGCTCATCAGCGCCAAGCCGAAGTTGACGCCCGTCATCTGCAGGCCCAGCTTGTCGGTGCTGTCCGCGTTCAGGCCAGCGAAGGCACTCAGCCCTTGCCCGCCCAGCGTCAGCACATCGACCTCGACCCGCTCGCCGCTTGCGGCGCCATCGGCCTTGGCCAGCGTCACCGACTGGCTGCTCTTGCGGATGCCCACATCGCCGCTGAGGGTGATGAAGTCGGACACGCGAGCGCTGAAGCCACTGGCCGCGAAGGCTGCCGTATCGGAGGCGATGGCTTCGGCGAATGTGTACTTGGTCGTACCCACCGCCAATTGCTCGCCCTTGCCCACGCCACCGGCCGCCCCGGCGTACTGCACCAGGACGGACGAAGCCGACAGACCGGCCAAGCCGGCGATGTTGGCCGACAACGAGCCGCCCGACAGCTCGAACACCGTCGCCGCGCCGGCGCGCAGGCCGAAGTTCGCGTTGCTCAGGCTCAGCGAGGCCACGGAGCCCGCGCTCAGCTGCGCCGAGACGGCAGAGCCCACCGCCACCAGCGTGTTGCCGGACTTGGCGAAGCCCACGTCACCGCTGAGTGTCACGAAGTCGCTCACGTTGGCCGACAGGCCCTTGAGCTGGAATGCCACCGTGTTGGCCGCGATCGCCTTGGCAAACGTGTAGCTCGTGCTGCCCACGCCTAGCGTGGTGCCCGCGCTCACGCTGGCGCCCGCGCCGGCGTACTGCACCATCGTCGAGGCCGCGCTGAGGCTGGCGAAGCCACCGATGCTGGCTGTCAGCGTCCCGCCCGTCAGCTCGAACACCGTGGCCGTACCCGCACGCAGGCCAAAGTTCGCATTGCTCAGGCTCAGCGACGCGGCCGAGCCCGCGCTCAGCTGCGCCGAGACGTTGGAGCCCACCGCCACCAGCGTGTTGCCGGACTTGGCGAAGCCCACATCGCCCGACAGCGTCACGAAGTCGCTCACGCTGGCCGACAGGCCCTTGAGCTGGAACGCCACCGTGTTGGCCGCGATCGCCTTGGCGAACGTGTAGCTCGTGCTGCCCACCGACAGCGCGGTGTTGGCCGCCACGCTGGCGCCCGCGCCGGCGTACTGCACCATCGTCGAGGCCGCGCTGAGGCTGACGAAGCCGCCGATGCTGGCCGTCAGCGTCCCGCCCGACAGCTCGAACACCGTGGCCGTACCGGCACGCAGGCCGAAGTTCGCGTTGCTCAGGCTCAGCGATGCGGCCGAGCCCGCGCTCAGCTGCGCCGAGACGTTGGAGCCCACCGCCACCAGCGTGTTGCCGGACTTGGCGAAGCCCACGTCGCCCGACAGCGTCACGAAGTCGCTCACGCTGGCCGACAGCCCCTTGAGCTGGAACGCCACCGTATTGGCCGCAATCGCCTTGGCAAACGTGTAGCTCGTGCTGCCCACCGACAGCGCGGTGTTGGCCGTCACGCTGGCGCCCACGCCGGCGTACTGCACCATCGTCGAGGCCGCATTGAGGCTGGCAAAGCCGCCGATGTTGGCCGTCAGCGTCCCGCCCGACAGCTCAAAGACCGTGGCCGTACCGGCACGCAGGCCGAAGTTCGCGTTGCTCAGGCTCAGCGACGCGGCCGAACCCGCGCTCAGCTGCGCCGACACGTTCGAGCCCACCGCCACCAGCGTGTTGCCGGACTTGGCGAAGCCCACATCGCCCGACAGCGTCACGAAGTCGCTCACGCTGGCCGACAGCCCCTTGAGCTGGAACGCCACCGTGTTGGCCGCGATCGCCTTGGCGAACGTGTAGC
>NZ_CALAOH010000145.1 GCF_937926365.1 uncultured Azohydromonas sp.
GCCTGCGCTTCGCCATCCGCGAAGGCGGCCGTACCGTCGGCGCCGGCGTCGTGGCCAAGATCATCGAGTAAGTCGTTGCGTGACGGCCTGGGCCGGTGACGGCCCGGGTTGCGCCTTCAACACCGCGGCCTGCGGGCCGCATCGCTCTTTCAAGGAAACGTCATGCAAAAGCAGAAGATCCGCATCCGCCTCAAGGCCTTCGACTACAAGCTGATCGACCAGTCGGCCCTCGAGATCGTGGACACGGCCAAGCGCACCGGCGCCATCGTCAAGGGCCCCGTGCCCCTGCCCACGCGCATGCAGCGCTTCGACATCCTGCGTTCGCCGCACGTCAACAAGACCTCGCGTGACCAGTTCGAGATCCGTACCCACCAGCGTCTGATGGACATCGTCGATCCGACCGACAAGACGGTGGACGCGCTGATGAAGCTGGACCTGCCCGCGGGCGTGGACGTCGAGATCAAGCTGCAGTGATCTCGCTCTGAGCGGTTAGGGCTGGCGTAGGGTTTCCCTCGTCTGCTACAATCGCCGGCTTTGCACAAGGGCGCCCTTCGTGGGCGCCTTTTGCGCAGGCCGGTGGCCTCCCACGGAGTTGTCGTGGGGGGGCTGCCGGCCATGTCACTCCCGGCCAATCGTTGTCGGGTGTCTGAAACAAAGGCCTCGCCATGCGGGGCTGGAGAAGAACCATGAGTCTGAGCAATCGCCTCGGATTGCTGGGCCGCAAGGTGGGCATGATGCGCATCTTCACGGACGACGGCGACGCCGTGCCCGTGACGGTGCTGGACGTGTCCAACAACCGCGTCGCCCAGGTCAAGACCGAAGAGACCGACGGCTACAGCGCCATCCAGGTGGCGTTCGGTACGCGCAAGGCTTCGCGTGTGACCAAGCCGGAGGCGGGCCATCTGGCCAAGGCTGGCGTCGAGCCGGCTGAAGTCCTCAAGGAATTCCGCGTCAGCGCCGATGTGGCCACCCAGTATCAGCCGGGTGCCGCGGTGCCGGTGACGCTGTTCGCCGCGGGCCAGCTGGTGGACGTGCAGGGCACGTCGATTGGTAAGGGCTTTGCCGGCACCATCAAGCGCCACAACTTCGGCTCGCAGCGCGCGTCGCACGGTAACAGCCGTTCGCACAACGTGCCGGGCTCGATCTCGATGGCGCAGGATCCGGGTCGCGTGTTCCCGG
The DNA here is from genome assembly GCF_937926365.1 of uncultured Azohydromonas sp. Lineage (GTDB taxonomy): Bacteria > Pseudomonadota > Gammaproteobacteria > Burkholderiales > Burkholderiaceae_C > Azohydromonas. Next base: position 1,180 of record NZ_CALAOH010000145.1, read on the forward strand.
GCAAAAAGATGTCCGGCCACATGGGCGACGAGACCGTCACCACCCAGAACCTGGACATCGTGCGCGTGGACGAGGCTCGCTCGCTGCTGCTGGTGCGCGGTGCCGTCCCCGGGTCGAAGAACGGCCACGTGGTCGTGCGTCCCGCCGTCAAGGTCAAGGTTAAGAAAGGGGCCCAGTAATGCAGCTCGAGCTCCTGAACGAGCAGGGTCAGGCCACCGCCAAGGTTGACGCCCCCGACACCGTTTTCGCTCGTGACTACAACGAAGCGCTGGTGCACCAGATCGTCGTGGCCTACCAGGCCAACGCCCGTCAAGGCACCCGCAAGCAGCTCACGCGCGCCGAAGTTCACCACTCGACCAAGAAGCCGTTCCGTCAGAAGGGCACCGGTCGCGCTCGTGCCGGTATGACCTCTTCGCCGCTGTGGCGTGGAGGTGGTCGGATTTTTCCGAATACGCCGGACGAAAACTTCAGCCAGAAGGTCAATAAGAAGATGTACCGCGCCGGCATGGCCGCCATCTTCTCGCAGCTCGCGCGTGAAGGCCGCCTGGCCGTGGTCGAGTCGCTGGCCGTGGAGGCTCCCAAGACCAAGCTGCTGGCCCAGAAGTTCAAGGCCATGGGCCTGGATTCCGTGCTCGTGATCGCCGACCAGATCGACGACAACCTGGCGCTGGCCTCGCGCAACCTGGCCAACGTGCTCGTGGTCGAGCCGCGTTACGCCGACCCGCTGTCGCTCGTCTTCTACAAGAAGGTGCTGGTGACCAAGGGCGCGATCGAGCAACTCAAGGAGATGTTCGCATGAGCACCCCCAAGTTCGACGAGGGCCGTTTGGCCCAGGTGCTGGTGGCGCCCATCGTGTCCGAGAAGGCCACGAGCGTCTCCGAGAAGCACAACCAGGTCCTGTTCAAGGTTCTGCGCAACGCCACCAAGCCCGAGATCAAGGCCGCTGTTGAGCTGATGTTCAAGGTCGAGGTCGAGTCGGTGCAGACCGTGAACCAGAAGGGCAAGGTCAAGCGCTTCGGTCGCTCCATCGGCCGCCGCGACCACGTCAAGAAGGCGTACGTGTCGCTCAAGGAAGGCCAGGAGCTCAACTTCGGTGGGGAGGCCGCGTAATGGCTGTCGTCAAGATCAAACCGACTTCGCCGGGCCGCCGTGCCCAGGTGAAGGTGGTACACAAGCATCTGCACAAGGGCGCTCCTGAAGCCTCGCTGCTGGAGCCCCAGAAGCAGAATGCCGGCCGCAACAACAACGGCCACATCACGATGCGCCACAAGGGTGGTGGCCATAAGCACCACTACCGCGTGGTGGACTTCAAGCGCACCAAGGACGGCATCCCGGCCAAGGTTGAGCGCATCGAGTACGACCCCAACCGCACGGCCCACATCGCCCTGGTGTGCTATGCCGACGGCGAACGTCGCTACATCATTGCGCCGCGCGGCCTGGAAGCTGGCGCCACCGTGATCAGCGGCTCCGAGGCCCCGATCAAGGCCGGCAACACGCTGCCCATCCGCAACATCCCCGTGGGCTCGACGATTCACTGCGTCGAGATGCTGCCGGGCAAGGGCGCGCAGATCGCGCGCTCGGCCGGTACCTCGGTGACGCTGATGGCTCGCGAAGGAACCTACGCCCAGGTGCGACTGCGTTCCGGTGAAGTGCGCCGCGTTCATATCGAATGCCGCGCCACCATCGGCGAAGTCAGCAACGAAGAGCACAGTCTGCGCCAGTACGGCAAGGCCGGTGCCATCCGCTGGAAGGGTATCCGTCCGACGGTGCGTGGCGTGGCCATGAACCCGGTGGACCACCCGCACGGTGGTGGTGAAGGTCGCACCGGCGAGGGTCAGGTGCCGGTGTCGCCGTGGAACACGATGACCAAGGGCTTCCGCACCCGCAACAACAAGCGCACGCAGACGTTCATCGTCTCGCGTCGCAAGAAGTAAGAAGGGCAGCACCAGATGGCACGCTCTCTGAAAAAGGGTCCTTTCGTGGACCACCACCTGTTGGCCAAGGTCGAGAAGGCCGTGGCGATCAAGGACAAGAAGCCGATCAAGACTTGGTCGCGTCGCTCGACGATCCTGCCCGAGTTCATCGGCCTGACGATCGCCGTGCACAACGGCAAGCAGCACGTGCCCGTGTACGTGTCCGACCAGATGGTCGGACACAAGCTGGGCGAGTTCGCGCTGACCCGGACCTTCAAGGGTCACCCGGCCGACAAGAAGGCCAAGCGCTAAAGGATGACGACCATGGAAACCCGTGCAATCGTTCGCGGCGTCCGCCTGTCGGCCGACAAGGGCCGCCTCGTGGCCGACTTGGTCCGCGGCAAGAAGGTGGACCAGGCGCTCAACATCCTGACGTTCACGCAGAAGAAGGCCGCCGGCATCATCAAGAAGGCGCTGGAGTCCGCGATCGCCAACGCCGAGCACAACGACGGCGCCGACATCGACGAGCTCAAGGTGACTTCGATCTATGTCGAGCAGGCTGCCACGCTCAAGCGTTTTTCCGCGCGTGCCAAGGGCCGCGGCAACCGCATCAGCAAGCCCACCTGCCACATCTTCGTGACGGTCGGCAACTGAGGCGCTGAGGAAGACTATGGGACAGAAAATCCATCCGACCGGCTTCCGCCTGCCCGTCACCCGTGCGTGGGCGTCGCGCTGGTACGCGTCGAACACCAACTTCGCCGGCATGCTGGCCGAAGACCTGCAGGTGCGTGACTATCTGCGTCAGCGCCTGAAGAACGCTGCCGTGTCGCGCGTGCTGATCGAGCGCCCCGCCAAGAACGCGCGCATTACCATCTTCTCGGCGCGTCCGGGCGTGGTGATCGGCAAGAAGGGCGAGGACATTGAGAACCTGAAGGCCGAGCTGACCAAGCGTCTGGGCGTGCCGGTGGCGGTGAACATCGAAGAGGTGCGCAAGCCCGAAGTCGATGCGCAGCTGATCGCCGACTCGATCACCCAGCAGCTGGAAAAGCGCATCATGTTCCGTCGTGCCATGAAGCGCGCGATGCAGAACGCCATGCGCCTGGGCGCCCAGGGCATCAAGATCATGAGCGCCGGTCGTCTGAACGGCATCGAGATCGCCCGCACCGAGTGGTACCGCGAGGGCCGCGTGCCCCTGCACACCCTCAAGGCCGATATCGACTACGGCTTCTCGGAAGCGCGCACGACCTATGGCGTCATCGGCGTCAAGGTGTGGGTGTACCGCGGTGACCGTCTGGCCAGCGGCGAAGCCCCTGGCATCGTGACCCCCGCTGGTGAAGAAGAGCGTCGTCCGCGTCGCAATGCGCGTCCGGGTCCGGGCGGCCGTGGCCGTCCCGATGGCCGTGGTCCGCGTTCCGGCGACGGTGGCAGCGACAAGCCTGCCGGCGGCGCGCCGCAGCGCGTGCGCAAGGCGCCCACGGGTGCCTAAGGAGAACTAGCAATGCTGCAACCCTCTCGTCGCAAGTTCCGCAAGGAACAGAAGGGCCGCAACACCGGCATCGCCACGCGCGGCGCCAATGTGTCGTTCGGTGAATTCGGCCTCAAGGCCACCGAGCGCGGCCGCATCACTGCCCGCCAGATCGAAGCTGCGCGTCGTGCCATCTCGCGCCACATCAAGCGCGGTGGCCGCATCTTCATCCGCATCTTCCCGGACAAGCCGATCTCGCAAAAGCCTGCCGAAGTCCGTATGGGTAACGGCAAGGGCAACCCCGAGTACTACGTGGCCGAGATCCAGCCGGGCAAGGTGCTCTACGAAATCAACGGCGTGCCCGAGCAGCTCGCCCGCGAAGCGTTCACGCTGGCCGCAGCCAAGCTGCCCCTGCGCTGCACCTTCGTGGCGCGCCAGGTCGGCGCCTGAGATCGGAGAACCTCATGAAAGCATCTGAACTCCGCGCCAAGGACGTCGCCGAACTGGAGAAGGAAATCTCCGAGCTGCTCAAGGCCCATTTCGGCCTGCGCATGCAGAAGGCGACCCAACAGCTGAGCAACCACACCGCCTTGGGCAAGACGCGCCGCGACATTGCCCGCGCCAAGACCGTGCTGGCTCAGAAGAAGAAGGAAGCCGCCCAATGAACGCCCAAGCCCAAAACGCCGAAGGCAAGACCAAGGTCGTCCGTACCTTCATCGGCAAGGTCGTCAGCGACAAGCGTGCCAAGACCGTGACGGTGCTGGTGGAGCGTCGCGTCAAGCACGAGCTCTACGGCAAGATTGTTGCGCGCTCGAACAAGTACCATGCCCACGATGAGAACGGCGAGTACAAGGTCGGCGACACGGTCGAGATCACGGAAAGCCGTCCGATTTCCAAGACCAAGTCCTGGGTCGTGACGCGCCTGGTCGAGAAGGCTCGGACCGTCTGACCTTAGGGCCCCAGCGTCCGCACGAGCGGCCGCCTGCGTCGGATTCCCGGCGTGGCGGCCGTTTTTCTTTTCCGTCACAGGAGATCAAGGCCATGCTGAAAGTCGGCGACCGGCTGCCCGAGGGCACGCTGTACGAATTCATCGAAGTCGAAGGGGAGGGCTGCAGTCTGGGCCCCAACGCCTTTGACATTGCCAAGTCCACTGCTGGACGCACGGTGGCCCTCTTCGGGCTGCCCGGCGCTTTCACCCCGACCTGCTCGGCGCAGCATGTGCCGGGCTATGTGGCGGCGGCCGACGAGCTCAGGGCCGCTGGCGTGGATGAAATCTGGTGCGTGTCCGTGAACGACGCTTTCGTCATGGGTGCCTGGGGCCGTGCGCAGGGCGCGGTCGGCAAGGTGCGCATGATGGCTGACGGCAACGGCGACTTCGCCCGTGCCGCCGGACTGGAGTTGGACCTCACCGGCCGTGGCCTGGGCAAGCGGCTGCAGCGTTGCTCCATGCTGGTGGTCGACGGCGTGGTGCGCACACTCAACGTGGAGGCGCCGGGCAAGTTTGAGGTCAGCGACGCGCAGACCTTGCTGGCCCAGGCGCGCGCTCTGCGCCAAGGCTGAAGTTGTTCTCCAGGCCCGGAGCCGTCCGTCGGGCGGCGTTCGGGCCTCATGACCACGCGCCGTGCCATGTCTTGACACGGTGTGAAATTCCGCTGCATAATCAGCAGCTTCGCCGGAAGGCCGGCTTGCGTCCAGTTACAGCGGCGCAGGCAAGGCCCCCGGATCCGCCCCAATCGCCGGCTGTCTGAGCGTTCGTTTTAGCCGCCGGTGCGACGGGCCCAAGACTGACCGGTGCGACGTTGTTGTCGCTCTGGGGCAAGTTGGGGACAGACATGATCCAAATGCAATCGCGACTCGACGTCGCTGACAACACGGGCGCCAAATCCGTCATGTGCATCAAGGTGCTCGGCGGTTCCAAGCGTCGTTATGCCGGCATTGGCGACATCATCAAGGTCAGCATCAAGGAAGCTGCGCCTCGTGGTCGCGTCAAGAAGGGCGAGGTTTACAGCGCCGTGGTGGTGCGCACTGCCAAGGGCGTGCGCCGTCAGGACGGCTCGCTGGTGAAGTTCGACGGCAATGCCGCCGTGCTGCTGAACAACAAGCTCGAGCCCATCGGCACCCGCATCTTCGGCCCGGTCACGCGTGAACTGCGTACCGAGCGTTTCATGAAGATCGTCTCGCTCGCGCCCGAAGTGCTCTGAGCCCCAGGTCAAAGGACAGACCATGAACAAGATTCGCAAGGGCGACCAGGTCATCGTGCTGACCGGCCGCGACAAGGGCAAGCGTGGCACCGTGACGCAGCGCGTGGACGATTCCTACCTGATCGTCGAAGGCGTGAACGTTGCGAAGAAGCACGTCAAGCCCAATCCGATGAAGGGCACGACCGGTGGCGTGGTCGACAAGACCATGCCGATCCACCAGTCCAACGTTGCCATCTTTAACGCCGCTACCGGCAAGGCTGATCGCGTCGGCGTCAAGCTGCTGGCCGACGGCAAGAAGGTGCGCGTGTACAAGTCCAGCGGCGACGAGATTCAAGCTTAAGGCGAGGTTCGAATGGCTAATCAACAAACCGCTCGTCTGCAGCAGCAGTACCGCGAAAAGATCGTGCCGGACCTCATGAAGAAGTTCGGCTACAAGTCGGTGATGGAAGTACCGCGCCTGACCAAGATCACGCTCAACATGGGTGTGAGCGAGGCGGTGTCGGACAAGAAGGTGATGGACCACGCCGTGGGCGACCTCACCAAGATCGCTGGCCAGAAGCCCGTGATCACCAAGTCCAAGAAGGCCATCGCCGGCTTCAAGATCCGCGAGAACGTGCCCATCGGCTGCATGGTCACGCTGCGCGGCGTGCAGATGTACGAATTCCTGGACCGCTTCGTCACCATCGCGCTGCCGCGCGTGCGTGACTTCCGCGGCATCTCGGGTCGTTCCTTCGACGGTCGCGGCAACTACAACGTTGGCGTCAAGGAACAGATCATTTTCCCCGAGATCGAGTACGACAAGATCGACGCCATCCGTGGTCTGAACATCAGCATCACCACGACGGCCAAGACCGACGACGAATGCAAGGCCCTGCTGCAGGCCTTCCGTTTCCCGTTCAAGAACTGAGGTGACCTGTGGCTAAACTTTCTCTCATTCAGCGCGAGCTGAAGCGCGAACAGCTGGTCGCCAAGTTCGCCAAGAAGTACGCCGAGCTCAAGGCCATCATCGACGATGCCAAGCGTTCGGAAGAAGAGCGCTACGCCGCGCGTCTGGAGCTGCAGAAGCTGCCCCGCAACGCCAACCCGACCCGTCTGCGCAATCGTTGCGAGATCACCGGTCGTCCCCGTGGCACCTTCCGCCAGTTTGGTCTGGCACGTACCAAGATCCGTGAACTGGCGTTCAAGGGCGACATCCCCGGTGTCGTCAAGGCCAGCTGGTAAGTCGGCGAGAGCAGGAGATTTCGAATGAGCATGAGTGATCCGATCGCCGACATGCTGACGCGCATCCGCAACGCTCAGAGCGTTGACAAGGCCAGCGTGTCCATGCCGTCGTCCAAGCTGAAGGTGGCGATTGCCCAGGTCCTCAAGGACGAGGGTTACATCGACGGCTTCGCCATCAAGGGCGAGGCGGGCAAGGCTGAGCTGGAGATCGCGCTGAAGTACTACGCGGGCCGTCCGGTGATCGAGCGCATCGAGCGCGTGAGCCGCCCGGGTCTGCGCATCTATAAGGGCCGTCACGACATTCCTCAGGTCATGAACGGCCTGGGCGTGGCGATCGTCACCACCCCGAAGGGCGTGATGACGGACCGCAAGGCGCGCGCTGCCGGCATCGGCGGCGAGGTGCTGTGCTACGTGGCCTAAGGAGAGACGAGCAATGTCCCGCGTTGGAAAAATGCCCATCGCCGTCCCGCAGGGCGTGGACGTGTCGGTGACGGCCGAACAAATTACCGTCAAGGGCGCGCAAGGCACGCTGTCCCGTCCCTTGAGCTCGCTGGTGACGGTGAGCAACGAAGCCGGCACGCTGCGCTTCGTCCCCGTCAATGACAGCGCCGAAGCCAATGCCATGAGCGGCACGCTGCGCGCGCTGGTCAACAACATGGTCACGGGCGTGAGCAAGGGCTTCGAGCGCAAGCTCAACCTGGTGGGTGTGGGTTTCCGCGCTCAGGCGCAGGGCCAGAAGCTGAACCTGCAGGTGGGCTTCTCTCATCCTGTGGTCAAGGACATGCCTGCCGGCATCACCGTGCAGTGCCCGACCCAGACCGAGATTCTCATCAAGGGTGCCGATCGCCAGGTGGTGGGTCAGGTGGCCGCTGAAGTGCGCGCTATCCGTCCGCCCGAGCCTTACAAGGGCAAGGGTATCCGCTACAGCGACGAGCGCGTGGTCCTCAAAGAGACCAAGAAGAAGTAAGGAGTGGCAGCATGACCATCAACAAGAAGGATCAGCGCATCCGCCGCTCGCGCCAGACGCGTGCGCGCATCGCCGTGCAGCGCGTGGCGCGCCTGACGGTGTTCCGCTCCAACCTGCACATCTACGCCAGCGTCATCTCCGACTGCGGCACCAAGGTGCTCGTGAGCGCCTCGACCGCCGAGAAGGAAGTGCGCGAGCAACTGGGCGCCGAAGGCAAGGGTGGCAATGTCGCCGCCGCGACCCTGATTGGCAAGCGCATTGCCGAGAAGGCCAAGGCCGCCGGCATCGAGAAGGTTGCCTTCGACCGCGCGGGCTTCGCCTATCACGGTCGCGTCAAGGCGCTGGCCGAGGCCGCTCGCGAAGCCGGCCTGCAGTTCTGACCAGGATCCAACATGGCAAAGTTTCAACCTCGCGCTCAGACTGAAGGCAACGACGACGGTCTGAAGGAAAAGATGATCGCGGTCAACCGCGTCACCAAGGTCGTCAAGGGCGGCCGCACCATGAGCTTCGCGGCTCTGACGGTGGTGGGTGATGGCGACGGCCGCATCGGCATGGGCAAGGGCAAGGCCAAGGAAGTGCCGGTGTCGGTGCAGAAGGCCATGGAAGCCGCCCGTCGCAACATGTTCAAGGTGGCGCTGAAGAACGGCACCGTGTACCACAACGTGCGCGGCGAGCACGGCGCGGCCAAGGTGCTGCTGGCCCCCGCGCCGGCCGGTACCGGCATCATTGCCGGCGGCCCGATGCGTGCCGTCTTCGAGGTGATGGGTGTCACGGACATCGTGGCCAAGAGCCTGGGCTCCTCGAACGCCTACAACATGGTGCGTGCCACGCTGGACGCGCTGCGCCGCTCCACCACGCCGGCCGAAGTCGCGGCCAAGCGCGGCAAGACGGTCGAAGAAATCTTCGGCTGAGCCGCACGCGGAGAACAACCATGGCTGACAAGCAAACCCTGAAGATCAAGCTGGTGCGCAGCGTGATCGGCACCAAGCAGTCCCACCGCGACACCGTGCGCGGCCTGGGTCTGCGCAAGCTCAACAGCGAGTCTGTCCTCGAGGACACGCCTGCTGTGCGCGGCATGATCAACAAGGTCGCCTACCTCGTGAAGGTGCTCTAAGCATCCACGGGACCAGGCACAAGGAATCGAACCATGCAACTCAACACCATCAAGCCCGCCTCGGGCGCCAAGCATGCCAAGCGCCGTGTCGGGCGCGGCATCGGCTCGGGCCTGGGCAAGACTGCGGGTCGCGGCCACAAAGGCCAGAAGTCGCGTGCCGGCGGCTTCCACAAGGTGGGCTTCGAAGGCGGCCAGATGCCGCTGCAGCGCCGCCTGCCCAAGCGCGGCTTCAAGTCGGCTTCGCTGAAGTACAACGCCGAGATCACCCTGGCCGAGCTGCAGCAGCTCGAGGCCACGGAGGTGAACCTCGTGGTGCTCAAGGCCGCCGGCCTGGTGCCCGAGATCGCGCGCAACGTGAAGGTGATCAAGTCCGGTGAGCTGACCCGTGCGGTCACGCTGTCGGGCATTGGTGCCACCGCGGGCGCCAAGGCGGCGATCGAGGCGGCCGGCGGCAGCCTGGCCAGCAACGCTTAAGGACCTGCGACCTTGGCTACTTCAGCGAACCAACTGGCCAAGAGCGGGAAGTTCGGCGACCTGCGTCGTCGGCTCGTGTTCCTGGTGCTTGCGCTGGTGGTCTATCGCATCGGCGCCCATATCCCGGTGCCGGGGATCGACCCGCAGCAACTGCAGCAGCTCTTCAAGAGCCAGTCGGGCGGCATCCTGAGCCTGTTCAACATGTTCTCCGGCGGAGCGCTGTCGCGCTTCACGGTGTTCGCGTTGGGCATCATGCCGTACATCTCGGCGTCGATCATCATGCAACTGATGACCTACGTCGTGCCTTCGCTGGAGTCGCTCAAGAAGGAAGGCGAGGCCGGGCGGCGCAAGATCACGCAGTACACGCGCTACGGCACGTTGGGTCTCGCGCTGTTCCAGTCGCTGGGCATCGCGCTTGCGCTCGAAGGCTCGCAGGGTCTGGTGCTGTCGCCGGGTTTCGGCTTCCGCATGACGACCGTCGTGAGCCTGGTGGCTGGCACGATGTTTCTGATGTGGCTGGGTGAGCAGATCACTGAGCGTGGTCTGGGCAACGGTATCTCGATCCTGATCTTCTCGGGCATCGCCGCGGGCCTGCCGGGCGCAGTGGGTGGTCTGTTCGAGTTGGTGCGCACCGGCGCGATGAGCATCATCGCGGCGCTGTTCATCATTGCCATCGTCGTGCTGGTGACCTACTTCGTCGTGTTCGTCGAACGGGGTCAGCGCAAGATCCTGGTGAACTATGCCAAGCGTCAGGTGGGCAACAAGGTCTACGGCGGCCAATCGTCGCACTTGCCCTTGAAGCTCAACATGTCGGGCGTGATTCCGCCGATCTTCGCGTCGTCGATCATCCTGCTGCCCGCGACGATCGTCGGTTGGTTCGCCACCGGCGAGGGTCTGACGTGGCTGAAGGATCTCTCGGGTGCGTTGTCGCCGGGACAGCCGATCTACGTGCTGCTGTACGCGGCGATGATCGTCTTCTTCTGCTTCTTCTACACGGCGCTGGTATTCAACAGCCGTGAGACGGCGGACAACCTGAAGAAGAGCGGTGCGTTCATTCCGGGTATCCGTCCGGGCGAGAACACGGCGCGGCACATTGACCGCATCCTCTCGCGTCTGACGTTGGCGGGTGCGGCGTACATCACGCTGGTGTGTCTGCTGCCTGAGTTCCTGGTGCTGAAGTACAACGTCCCGTTCTACTTCGGTGGCACCTCGCTGCTGATCATCGTGGTGGTGACGATGGACTTCTGGGCTCAGGTCCAGAGCTACGTGATGAGCCAGCAGTACGAGTCGCTGCTGAAGAAGGCGAACTTCAAGGCAAGCTGAGACGCGCATGGCCAAAGACGACGTCATCCAGATGCAGGGCGAGATTCTCGAGAACCTGCCCAACGCCACCTTCCGGGTGAAGCTTGAAAACGGGCACGTGGTGCTCGGCCACATCTCTGGAAAGATGCGTATGCACTACATCCGCATTCTTCCCGGCGACAAGGTCACCGTGGAGCTCACCCCTTACGATTTGAGTCGCGCTCGCATCGTCTTCCGGGCGAAATGAGTCATTGAAAGGTCAAGGAGAAGACCATGAAAGTAGCAGCTTCGGTCAAGAAGATGTGCCGCAATTGCAAGATCATCCGCCGCAACGGCGTGGTGCGCGTCATCTGCACCGACCCGCGCCACAAGCAGCGCCAGGGTTGAGCGGCTGAGCCCTCAACGACAGGACACAGAGGTATTCCATGGCACGTATTGCCGGCATCAACATCCCGCCGCACAAGCACACCGAGATCGGCCTGACCTCGATCTACGGTATTGGCCGTACCACCGCGCAGAAGATCTGCGACGCGGTCGGCATTGCCTACTCCAAGAAGGTCAAGGACCTCACCGACGCCGATCTGGAAAAGATCCGCGATGAGATCAGCCGCCTCACCATCGAAGGCGACCTGCGTCGTGAGATGTCGATCAACATCAAGCGGCTGATGGACCTCGGCTGCTACCGTGGCATGCGCCACCGCCGCGGCCTGCCCGTGCGCGGTCAGCGCACCAAGACCAATGCCCGTACCCGCAAGGGTCCGCGCAAGTCGGGCGCCCTGGTCAAGAAGTGAGCTGCTCGCAGCGATTGAGAGATACCGAACATGGCTAAGGCACCTACCAACACCGCCGCGCGTCGCGTCAGCAAGAAGGTTCGCAAGAACATCGCCGACGGCATCGCGCACGTGCACGCGTCGTTCAACAACACGATTATCACGATCACCGACCGCCAAGGCGGCGCCCTGTCCTGGGCCTCCTCCGGCGGCCAGGGCTTCAAGGGCTCGCGCAAGAGCACGCCGTTTGCGGCGCAGGTGGCTGCCGAAACGGCCGGCCGTGCGGCGCAAGAGCAAGGCATCAAGAACCTGGACGTCAAGATCAAGGGCCCGGGCCCGGGTCGCGAGTCTTCGGTGCGTGCTCTGGCCTCGCTGGGCATTCGCATCACGTCGATTTCCGATGTGACGCCTGTGCCGCACAACGGCTGCCGCCCTCAAAAGCGCCGTCGCATCTGATCTCGGTATAGAATCGCGCCCTTTGCCGCCGCCTTCGGGCGGCATTGGCGCTTACAGTGGGCCTAACAGCGCGTCCGGCGTACAAGTCGGGTGGCGCAGGCCATGAAGACCACCGTCTGAGCGTCTCCACAACAAGACCCGCCAGACTCGCGCGCAGGCTTTGGCCGTCGCGTCAGACAGACCTCCAAGGACAAGCACGTGGCACGTTATCTCGGCCCCAAGGCCAAACTTTCCCGCCGTGAAGGCACCGATCTGTTCCTGAAGAGCGCCCGCCGCGCCATCAGCGACAAGGCCAAGTTTGACAGCAAGCCCGGCCAGCATGGCCGTACCTCCGGCTCGCGTACCAGCGACTTCGGCCTGCAACTGCGTGAGAAGCAGAAGGTCAAGCGCATGTACGGCGTGCTGGAGCGCCAGTTCCGCCGCTATTTCGCCGAAGCCGAGCGCCGCAAGGGCAACACCGGCGCCAACCTGCTGTCGCTGCTGGAATCGCGCCTGGACAACGTGGTCTACCGCATGGGCTTCGGTTCCACCCGCGCTGAAGCGCGCCAGCTGGTGTCGCACAAGGCCCTGACCGTCAACGGTCAGGTCGTGAACATCGCCTCTTACCTGATCAAGCCGGGTGACGTGGTGGCCGTGCGCGAGAAGGCCAAGAAGCAACTGCGCATCCAGGACGCGCTCAAGCTGGCTGACTCCATCGGCCTGCCGGGCTGGGTGCAGGTGGACATCGCCAAGATGGAAGGCGTGTTCAAGAAGGCCCCGGATCGCGACGAATTCGGTGCCGAGATCAACGAGTCGCTGATCGTCGAACTCTACTCGCGCTGATGCGCGAGCTTTCGCCGCCGTGCGCCGCATTCGCGGCGCGCATGGCGGCGGCAGACCTGCTGTGCATGCCGGGCGTGCAGCGGGCTGCGTTAGGCCCGGCAGCTCCATCAGCCTTATCGGTGTAACGAGCCGAGGGTATTGACAGGAACAGGACTCAATGCAAACCAATCTGCTGAAACCCAAGGCCATTAACGTCGAGTCGCTGGGTGGTCACCGTGCCGAGGTGACGCTCGAGCCGTTCGAGCGCGGCTACGGCCACACGCTGGGCAACGCCCTGCGTCGTGTGCTGTTGTCGTCGATGGTGGGTTACGCGCCGACGGAAGTCACCATCGCGGGCGTGCTTCACGAGTACTCCACGATCGACGGCGTGCAGGAAGACGTGGTCCACATCATGCTCAACCTCAAGGGCGTGACGTTCCGGCTGCACAACCGTGACGAGGTCACACTGGTGCTGCGCAAGGAAGGCGAGGGCCCCGTTACCGCCGGCGATATCCAGACGCCGCACGACGTCGAGATCATCAATCCCGAGCATGTCATTGCGCACCTGTCACAAGGCGGCAAGCTCGACATGCAGATCAAGGTTGAGAAGGGACGCGGCTATGTGCCGGGCAACATGCGCCGTTACGGCGACGAGCCGACCAAGGCCATTGGCCGCATTGTTCTCGATGCTTCGTTCTCACCCGTGCGCCGCGTGAGCTACGCCGTGGAGAATGCGCGCGTGGAGCAGCGTACCGATCTCGACAAGCTGGTGATGGAGATCGAAACCAACGGCGCCATCTCGCCGGAGGAAGCCATCCGCGCCTCGGCCAAGATTCTGGTGGAACAACTCGCCGTGTTTGCGCAGCTCGAAGGCAACGAGATCGCCGCCTTTGACCAGCCCGCACAGCGCAGCGCCCAGTTCGACCCGATCCTGTTGCGTCCGGTGGACGAGCTTGAGCTCACGGTGCGCTCGGCCAACTGCCTCAAGGCCGAGAACATCTACTACATCGGTGATCTCATCCAGCGCACCGAGACTGAGCTGCTCAAGACGCCCAACCTGGGCCGCAAGTCGCTCAACGAGATCAAGGAAGTGCTGGCCTCGCGCGGCCTGACGCTGGGCGCACGGCTGGAGAACTGGCCGCCGCAAGGCCTCGACAAGCGTTGACGGACGCCAGGGGCAGTTTCCACTGCGTCTGATCAACGAGATAGAAATAGGGCTGCCTTGGCGGGCGGCCCGGTGCACCCCCCGGTACCTGATCCGGCCGGGGGTTTTGATAAGGAAAGGAAAGCACCATGCGCCACCGTAACGGCCCCCGTAAGCTCAACCGTACCAGCGAACATCGCGCCGCCATGCTGCGCAACATGTGTGTGTCGCTGCTGCAGCACGAGGCCATCAAGACCACGCTGCCCAAGGCCAAGGAACTGCGCCGCGTCGTCGAGCCGCTGATCACGTTGGCCAAAGAGCCTACGCTGGCCAATCGCCGCCTGGCTTTCGACCGCTTGCGTGACCGCGATATCGTCGTCAAGCTGTTCAACGACCTGGGTCCGCGTTTCAAGACTCGTCCGGGTGGCTACACCCGCATCCTGAAGATGGGTTTCCGCGTTGGCGACAACGCCCCCATGGCCTATGTTGAGCTGGTGGACCGCCCGGAGCCGACCGAAGCTGTGTCGGCCACCGAAGCTGCTGCTGAATAAGTCTCTTCGGCGATACAGCACAGAAGCCCGCCCTGCGCGGGCTTTTTCATTTCTAGTGGCACCTTTGAGGCAGGGCTGCTGTCTGGTGGCGTTCGGGCATCCACAAAATTTTTGCAATACGCCTTGCGTGGCATCAGAAGCCTTGCTAGAATTCAATTCTTCAGTCGCGGGGTGGAGCAGTCTGGTAGCTCGTTGGGCTCATAACCCAAAGGTCGTTGGTTCAAATCCAGCCCCCGCAACCAAACAAGTTGAAACAGGCCGTCCATGTGACGGCCTGTTTGTCTTTGGGCCCTGCGTTATGCACGTGCGGTAGTTGGCGCCAGGGGAACGCGCAGGCTGGGTTGTCGCTCCAAGCCACTCCGATGATGGCTTGACCGCCGCTTAGAATCTCGGGTTCCCTGCTTTGCGCCGCCGTCGGTAGCGCGGGCGCTGGACACCTTACAGAACAAGGAACACCTGCCGTGTTGATTTCCCCTGCCTTTGCTCAAGCCGCCGCTCCGGCCGCCTCCGCCACTGACAGCCTGATGAGCATGCTGCCCCTGGTGCTGATGTTCGTGGTGCTGTACTTCATCATGATTCGTCCCCAGATGAAGCGGCAGAAGGAGCACAAGGCCATGATCTCCGCCCTGGCCAAGGGCGACGAGGTGGTGACCGCCGGCGGTCTGTTGGGCAAGGTCACCAAGCTCGGCGAGAGCTTCATCCATATCGAAGTCGCCAACGGCGTGGAAATGCAGGTGCAGCGTAGTGCCGTGGTGCAGGTGCTGCCCAAGGGCACCTTCAAGTAATCCGCGGCGTGCCCGTCCTGGCGGGCGGTCGCAGGCGCCGGGTTCGCGCGGCGCGAGGAACCATCGATGAACCGCTATCCCTGGTGGAAATACGCGATCTTGGCGATCGCGCTGCTGGTCGGGCTCGTGTATACGCTGCCCAACTTCTTTGGCGAGGCCCCTGCGGTCCAGGTCTCCAGCGGCAAGGCCACCGTGAAGGTCGATGCCGCGCTGACGCAGCGCGTGGAGGACGTGTTGAAGCAGTCGGGCGCGCAGCCCGACTTCGTGCAACTCGACAGCAATTCGGTGCGTGCGCGCTTCACCGACCCGGATACGCAGCTCAAGGCGAAGGACGCCCTCAACCGAGCTCTCAACACCGATCCGACTGACCCGACCTACATCGTCGCGCTCAATCTGGTCAGCCGTTCGCCGGCTTGGCTCACGTCGCTGCACGCGCTGCCCATGTACCTGGGCCTGGATCTGCGCGGCGGGGTGCATTTCCTCATGCAGGTGGACATGCGGGCGGCGCAGACCAAGAAAGCCGAGTCGGTGGCTGGCGACGTGCGCACGCTGCTGCGTGACAAGAATGTGCGTCACGCCGGGATCTCGCGCGAGGGCAACAACGTGGAAGTCCGCTTCCGCGACGCCGCCACGCTTGCCAGCGCCCAGAGCTTGCTCACCACCCAACTGCCCGACCTGCAATGGACGCCTGCGGGTGAGGGTAACGACCTGCGTCTGGCCGGTGTGCTCAAGCCGCAGGCGGCGCGCGCCGTGCAGGAGGCCGCGCTCAAGCAGAACATCACCACGCTGCACAACCGCGTCAACGAACTCGGTGTGGCCGAGCCGGTGATCCAGCAGCAAGGCACAGACCGTGTCGTGGTGCAGTTGCCCGGCGTGCAGGACACCGCAAAGGCCAAGGACATCATCGGCCGTACGGCCACGCTGGAAGTGCGCCTGGTGGACGACAGCGCCGAGGCGGCTGCGGCTGCCGTGGGCTCGGGCCCAGTGCCCTTTGGCACCGAGCGCTACGTCGAGCGCGGCGGCGCGCCGCTGATCGTTAAGCGCCAAGTCATCCTCACCGGCGAGAACCTCACCGACGCCCAGGCAGGCTTCGACGGCCAGACCCAGGAACCCGCGGTGCACCTCACGCTCGATGCCAAGGGTGCGCGCATCTTCCGCGACGTTACGCGCGAGAACGTGGGCAAGCGCATGGCCATCCTGCTGTTCGAAAAGGGCAAGGGTGAAGTCGTTACCGCCCCCGTGATCCGCTCGGAAATTTCCGGCGGACGCGTCCAGATCTCGGGCCGCATGACGACGCAGGAAGCCAACGACACGGCGCTGCTGCTGCGTGCGGGCTCGCTGGCCGCGCCCATGGAGATCATCGAGGAGCGCACCATCGGCCCGAGCCTGGGCGCCGACAACATCGCCAAGGGCTTCAACAGCGTGTTGTACGGCTTCCTCGCCATTGCCGCGTTCATGTGCGCCTACTACCTGCTGTTCGGTGTGTTCTCCACGCTGGCGCTGGCCTTCAACCTGCTGCTGCTGGTGGCGGTGCTGTCCATGCTGCAGGCGACGCTGACGCTGCCGGGCATCGCGGCCATCGCGCTGACGCTGGGCATGGCCATCGACGCCAACGTGCTCATCAACGAGCGCGTGCGTGAGGAACTGCGCAACGGCTCTGCCCCGCAGACGGCTATCCATGCCGGCTACGAGCGTGCCTGGGCCACCATCCTGGACTCCAACGTCACCACGCTCATTGCCGGTGTGGCGCTGCTGGCTTTCGGCTCGGGCCCGGTGCGTGGCTTCGCCGTCGTGCACTGCCTGGGCATCCTGACCTCGATGTTCTCGGCCGTGATGTTCTCGCGTGGCCTGGTCAACCT
This sequence comes from uncultured Azohydromonas sp., assembly GCF_937926365.1. Taxonomy (GTDB): domain Bacteria; phylum Pseudomonadota; class Gammaproteobacteria; order Burkholderiales; family Burkholderiaceae_C; genus Azohydromonas. The sequence continues at coordinate 18,203 of NZ_CALAOH010000145.1, forward strand.
CTGGTACGGGCGCAAGAAGCGCCTGAAGTCGGTGTCCATTGGCCAAGTCTGGCGCCCCGAGGGCGATACCCCGGCCGCCAAGGCCTGAAGCAGTAGTAGCCTCCGGAGACCTGCATGGAGTTCTTTCGCATCCGGCGCGACATTCCGTTCATGCGGCATGCGCTGGTGTTCAACGTCATTTCGTTCCTGACTTTCGCCGCAGCTGTGTTCTTCCTGGTCACGCGCGGCCTGCACCTGTCCATCGAGTTCACGGGCGGTACGGTGCTGGAGGTCAACTATGCGCAGCCGGCCGAGATCGACCGCACGCGCACCGCGGTGGAGTCGCTGGGCTTTGGCGAGGTGCAAGTGCAGAACTTTGGCACCGCGCGTGACGTGCTCATTCGGCTGCCCGTGCGCGGCGACGTGAAGCAAAGCGAGGTGGCCACTCGCGTCTTTGGCGCGCTGTGCCAGGCGGCGCAGGGCCGCGTGGAAACGCGGCCCGGTGAAGGCGACGCAACGCGTCAAGCCTGCATGGCTGCCGATGGCAGCGAGCCGCTGAAGCTCTCGCGCACCGAGTTCGTCGGCCCCTCCGTCGGTTCAGAGCTCGCGCGCGATGGCGCACTGGCACTGGGCATGACGGTGCTGGGGATCATGATCTACTTGGCGATCCGCTTCGAATGGAAGTTCGCTGTGGCCGGCATCATCGCCAACCTGCACGACGTGGTCATCATCCTGGGCTTCTTCGCTTACTTCCAATGGGAGTTCTCGTTGGCCGTGCTGGCGGCGGTACTGGCGGTACTGGGTTACTCGGTCAATGAGTCAGTCGTGATCTTCGACCGGATTCGCGAGACCTTCCGCAAGTACCGCAAGATGAGCACGACGCAGGTGATCGACCACGCCATCACCAGCACCATCAGCCGCACCATCATCACGCATGGCTCGACGCAGATGATGGTGCTGGCGATGCTGCTGTTCGGCGGCCCGACGCTGCACTACTTCGCCGTGGCGCTGACCATCGGCATCCTGTTCGGCATCTACTCCTCGGTGTTTGTCGCCGCCGCCATCGCCATGTGGCTGGGCGTCAAGCGCGAAGACTTGGTGAAGGTTTCCTCGCGCGGCAGTTCGGATCCCAACGATCCCAACGCCGGCGCCGCGGTGTGACGCCGCAGACCCCATGAAGCACAAGGGCCGCGATCGCGGCCCTTGTCTTTTGGTTGGTGCATCCAGGCGGCTAGAGCGGCCCGGCACGCTGGCTGAATCGCTCAGTGGATGATGCGCTCCGCGTCGTCCACGAACAACTCGTCGAGGATCAAGGCATCGGGTTCCTCGCCCAGGCTCCAGAAGACCATCAACACGATGATCTTCAGGTCTTCTAATTCCAGCGGCACGCGGCCGATGGCGCTGGCACGGTCGATCACCATTTCGCGCATGAGGGGCGGCAGCACACTGGCGCCTTCCAGGAAGCTGATGAAACCGATGGAGGCATCGCCCAGCAACTCGCGCTCCGTGGCGGTGTACACACGCATGCTCGTGGGTGCCTGGGCATGCGCACAGGACTCGGCTACGCCGGCCAGACCGTCTAGCCAGCTCAGCGCTTCCTCGATGTCGTCAGTCTCGAAGCCCACCGCCGAAAGCTTGCGCGTGAGCTGGTCGTGATCGGGACAAGCGTCGGGGCGCCAGTAGTTTTCGTACAGGTAGACGAGCACGTCGAACATGGGACTCACTATAGCTCAGGGTATCTGAACGCAGGCTTGCAGGAAGGATGCCCGTGTGGACAGCGCCGCGATGCGCTCAAGCCAGGCTGCGGCGCTGGTACAGCCCGCCGGGCAAGCGTTGCAGCCGGCCCTCCAGTTCCAACTCCAGCAGCCGCGCCGCCAGTGCGGGTGCAGGCCAGCCGGTGCGGTCGATCAGCATGTCCAATGTCGCGGCGTCATGTCCCAGCGCCGCCAATACCGCATCGGGTGGGCCGTTGTCGGCCGGGGATGGCGTGGCTGAAGCAGGCTTCGACGCCGTACGGCCGGACCCTGCGGGTTGAGAACCGTTTTTCTGCACCATCTGCAACTCCTCCAGGATGTCCTGGGCACTTTCCACCAGCTTGGCCCCTTGCTTGATGAGCGCATGGCAGCCGCGCGACTGTGGTGCATGGATTGAGCCCGGAATGGCAAACACCTCCCGGCCGTTTTCTGCAGCCAGCCGAGCCGTGATCAGGGAGCCGGACTGCAACGCTGCCTCCACCACCAGCGTGCCTCGAGTCAGCCCGGCGATGAGCCGGTTGCGCTGCGGAAAGTTCTCCCGCAGCGGCGGCGTGCCCATGGGGAACTCGCTGATCAGGAGTCCGTGGGCCGCAATGCGCAGCGCCAGGGCATGGTGGCGCGCCGGGTAGAGCCGGTCGATGCCCGTGCCCAGCACCGCCATGGTGCTGCCCGGACCCGCCAGCGCACCTTCGTGCGCGGCACCGTCGATGCCCAGCGCCAGGCCCGAGACGATGGTCCAGCCGGCCTCGCTGAAGAAGCGGGCGAAGGCGGCGGCGTTGTCCGCGCCCTGGGCGCTGGGGTTGCGGCTGCCGACGATGGCCAGACCCGGCCGGGTGAGCAACTCGTGGCGGCCGCGCAGGTACAGCAGCAGTGGCGGATCGGCGGTGTCGAGCAGCACCGCCGGGTACAACGGGTCGCCCAGCGTCACCACATGCCGGTCCACGCCGCCGTCCAGCCAGTTCAGCGTCTGAGCCAGGCAGCGTTCGAGTTCCGCAGGTGGCGCCGCCAGTGCCTGGGACTGGGCTGGCGTCACCAGATCCCGCAACGCCTCGGCCGGGCTGTCGAATACTTGCTGCGGGGTGCCCAGCGCCGACAGCAGCCGCCGTGCCGTCACCCGACCCACGCTCAGCACCAGGCGCAGCCACGCTCGGAGCTCGTCCTCGCCCGCACGTGGAAAAAGATGGTCGGCGGCAGGCGGCGGCTCCGTAAAGGCGTGCTCCGGGGATGAAAGGGTCATGGTGCAAGGCTCCTGGTCGGTGCAGCGCTTGCACGGCATTGGGGCGCCAGGGCGCTGCGGTTCATGGGCACACGCCGGTGACGGCCTGACCGATGGGCGAAAATGCAGGCCCGGTATCACCTGATTCTGCCCCCAGGCGTGCCGCAGGCTGTGGCCCCGATCGCTGTGCAGTTCTTGTCGCGCAGCGTCTCGCCACTGAGCGTCGCGACGCCGGGGGCCTTGCGCCATGGCCCAGCTTCCTATCCTGCGTTATCCCGATCCTCGCCTGCACACCGTCGCCGCCCCGGTGAAGGCGGTGGACGAGCGCATCCGCCGCCTCGCTGCCGACATGCTGGAGACCATGTACGCCGCTGATGGCGTCGGTTTGGCCGCCACGCAGGTCAATGTGCATGAGCGTCTGGTGGTGATGGACACCTCCGAGACGCGAGATCAGCCGGTGGTGCTGATCAACCCCGAGATCATCGAACGCAGCGAGGAAATGATCGTGGGCGACGAGGGCTGTCTCTCGGTGCCGGCCATCTACGACAAGGTGCAGCGGCATGCCCGCGTCAGGGTGCGTGCGCTGGACCGAGACGGCAACGTGCAGGAGTTCGAGGCCGAGGGGCTGACCGCCGTGTGTGTGCAGCACGAGCTGGATCACCTGCTGGGCAAGGTCTTCGTCGAGTACTTGAGCCCTCTCAAGCGCGAGCGCATCAAGACCAAACTGCTCAAGAAGAACCGAGAAGAGCTGCAGCGCGCATGAGCGGCGCCACACCCGGAACGGCGGCTCCCGACACCGCCGACGCGCCGCTGCGCGTGGCCTATGCTGGCACGCCGGAATTCGCCCGCGTGGCGTTGCGGGCGATCCTGGACGGTGGCTTCACCGTGCCACTGGTGCTCACGCAGCCCGATCGCCCCGCTGGGCGCGGCATGAAGCTGCAGCCTTCGGCGGTGAAGCAACTGGCGCTGGAGCAGGACATCCCGGTGGCGCAGCCGCGCAGCTTGCGCTTGGACGGTAAATACCCCGAGGACGCCGCTGCCGCGCGCGAAACCTTGCAGGCCGCCCGCGCCGACGTGATGGTGGTCGCAGCCTATGGCTTGATCCTGCCGCGCTGGGTGCTGGACCTGCCGCCGCGTGGCTGCCTCAACATCCACGGCTCGCTGCTGCCGCGCTGGCGCGGCGCTGCGCCGATCCAGCGCGCGGTGGAGGCGGGCGATGCACGAAGCGGCATCACCATCATGCAGATGGACGAGGGTTTGGACACCGGCGACATGCTGCTGGTGCACGCACTGGACCTGACTCCGAACGAAAGTTCCGCGACGCTGCACGACCGCCTGGCGGCGCTGGGCGCCGAGTCCATCGTGCAGGCCCTGCGCGAGCTCGACCGCCTGCCGCGCGTGCCGCAGCCGGCCGAGGGCGTGTGCTACGCGCACAAGATCGAGAAGACAGAGGGTGCGATCGACTGGAGCCAGCCAGCCGCGCTGATCGAGCGCCGCGTGCGTGCCTTCGATCCTTTCCCGGGCATGAGCTTCAACCTTGACGGGCAAGCCGTGAAGCTCTGGCGCGCGGCAATGCGGCCCGATCTCTCCGGGCCGCCCGGCATGGTGCTTCGTGCCGATGCGCAGGAGCTGGTCGTGGCTTGCGGAGAGGGCGCCCTGACACTGCTGGAACTGCAGCGCCCAGGCGGCAAGCGGGTGCCAGTGCGCGTTTTTCAGCAGCAGCTGGCGCTGGGCGCGGGCCGCAGCTTGGCGGGATGAGCCGCCGCGGGCCCGCACGGTCCGCTGCGCGCTTCCCGGCACGGGCCGATTGAACTTGAGGCCGCGGCCCGCATCTATCGGCCAGAGAGAGCAACCCACCGGGGAATCGAAACGATGTTCAACATGATGAAGACGGCCATCCTGATGGCCGCCATCACCGCGCTGTTCATGGCCATCGGCCATCTCATCGGCGGCCGCGCCGGCATGACACTGGCTCTGCTGGTGGCGCTGGGCATGAACTTCTTCAGCTACTGGTTCAGCGACAAGCTCGTGCTGAAGATGTACAGCGCGCGCGAGGTCGATGCGCAGTCCGAGCCCTACTTCTACGGCATGGTGCAGGAGCTGGCGCAGCGTGCCGGGCTGCCGATGCCGCGCGTGTACCTCATTGACGAGGACTCGCCCAACGCCTTCGCCACCGGCCGCAACCCGGACAACGCCGCTGTGGCCGCCACCACCGGCATCCTGCGCGTGCTCAACCACCGCGAGCTGCGCGGCGTCATGGCGCACGAACTGGCGCACGTGAAGCACCGCGACATCCTCATCAGCACCATCAGCGCCACCATGGCCGGTGCGGTGTCGATGCTGGCCAACTTCGCGATGTTCTTCAGCGGCCGCGACGACGAGGGCCGTCCCACCAATCCGCTGGTGGGCCTGCTGGTGGCGCTGCTGGCGCCGCTGGCAGCGAGCCTGATTCAGATGGCCATCAGCCGCGCGCGCGAGTTCGAGGCCGACCGCGGCGGCGCCGAGATCAGCGGCGACCCGCGCGCGCTGGCCAGCGCACTGGAGAAGATTCATGCCTACGCCACCGGCATCCCGCTGGCCGCGGCCCAGCGCCATCCCGAGACGGCGCAGATGATGATCATGAATCCACTGTCGGGTGGCGGCCTGAAGGGCCTCTTCAGCACCCACCCCTCCACCGAGGAACGCGTGGCGCGGCTGCTGGCCATGGCGCGCTGAAGCAGGGAAATCCGCTGCGCGTGTGCAATGCGCACGCGTGGACGGGTCAAGTTTGGTCGCTGCGCGTCGATAAGGAAGGGTCGCCTTCTTCTACCCGTCCCGGCTGTGACTCCGCGCCTATCCCTGTTGCTTGTCGTCCTCGCGCTCGCGGGCTGTGAGCAGCTGGGCTATGAGTCCGCGAACACCGTCGCGGTGCGGCGCGAGGCCGAGAGCAAGGCCATCGGCGCCGCCTGTCGTCATGCCGGGCGGGCCATCGAGGACTGCTTCACGCTCAACCGCAAGGCTGACAAGGCCGCCATCTTCGCCGGCTGGCGTGAGATGAACGATTACATGCGCGAGAACAGCATCCAGGCGGTTTCGCCGCAACTCTCGGCGGCGCCTCCCAGTGCGTCCGCAGCCTCCTCCGCAGCTTCCTCGGCCGACGTCGCCGAGCAGTCCCGCCCCGGCACCAAGGCGCGCAAGAGCTGAGCCTCGCCGGCGCCCGGGCACAATCCCGGCAATGAAGTTGGGTTCTGAAGGCGGCACGCTGCCGCCATGGCGCCATCCGGCCTTCCGTACCGGGGCGCGCGAGATGATGTCCATTGCCCCAGGCATCTCGGCCTGGGGGCTGGTGACGGGCGTGGCCATGGTCAAGGCGCTGGGCGTGCCGCTGTCGTTGCTGATGTCGATGGTGGTTTTCGCCGGCAGCGCGCAGCTGGCTGCGCTGCCACTCATTGCCGCGGGCGCGCCGGTGTGGGTGGTGTGGGCCACGGCGCTGTGCGTGAACCTGCGCTTCGTCATCTTCAGCGCGCAGTGGCGCCCGTACTTCGCGCACCTGCCGCTGGTCCAGCGGCTGCGGCTGGGCTACTTCACGGCCGACCTGAACTACGTGCTGTTCATGAAGCGCTTCCGCGAGCCGCGGCCGTCGGCGGAGCAGTTGCCGTACTTCTGGGGCGGTGTGTCGCTGAACTGGTGTGCCTGGCAGATACCCTCCGTCGCCGGCATCCTGCTGGGCGAGCGCGTGCCCACGCACTGGGGCCTGGGCTTCGCCGGCACGCTGGCGCTGCTGGGGCTGATGAACACGCTGCTGTCCGACCGCGCCACCTGGGTGGCGGCCGCGGTGGCGGGTTGTGCGGCGGTGGCGGCCTACGCGCTGCCGCTGCGGCTGAACATCGTGGTGGCCATCGCCGCGGCGGTGGCGATGGGGCTGTTGATGGAGCAACTGCCCCGGCAGCGGAGGTCGGCATGAGCGGGGCGGAGGCCGTCCTCACGATCCTCGGGCTGGGCCTGATCACGGTGCTCACGCGCAGCTTCTTCTTCCTGTCGCAGCGCGAGATGCCGCTGCCGGCCTGGCTCAAGCAGGGCCTGCGCTACGCGCCGCTGGCCGCGCTGGCGGCGGTGGTGGTGCCAGAGGTGGTGATGACGCAGGGCGAACTCATCCACACCTGGCAGGACGCGCGGCTCTTCGCCGTGGCCGCCGGCAGCGCGTGGTTCTGGTGGCGCCGGGGCATCCTGGGCACCATCGTCAGCGGCACCGCCGTGCTGCTCGTGTTGCGCCTCGGGCTGGGGTGGTGATGAGGCGGGCCTAGAATCGTCGCCTTTCGGGAATATGTCCCGCTCTCCGGCGCTCGCTCTCCATGAACGTTCTTCGCTTCTCCGATCTCGTCGCCCAAGGCCAGGTGGCCGGTCGTCGCGTCTTCATCCGGGCCGATCTCAACGTGCCGCAGGACGACTCCGGCCGCATCACCGAGGACACCCGCATCCGTGCCTCCATCCCATGCATCCGCATGGCGCTGGACGCCGGCGCCGCGGTGATGGTGACTTCGCACCTGGGCCGTCCCACCGAGGGCGAGTTCAAGCCCGAGGACTCGCTGGCGCCCGTGGCGCAGCGCCTGGGCGAACTGCTGGGCCGCGAGGTGCCGCTGGTGAGCGACTGGGTGGATGGCGTGCAGGTTGCACCGGGCCAAGTGGTGCTGCTCGAGAACTGCCGCCTCAACAAGGGCGAGAAGAAGAACAAGGAAGAGCTGGCTCGCAAGATGGCCGCCCTGTGCGACATCTTCGTGCACGACGCCTTCGGCACTGCGCACCGCGCCGAGGCCAGCACTTACGGCATCGCGCAGTTCGCGCCGGTGGCCTGCGCTGGCCCGCTGCTGGCGGCCGAGATCGACGCCATCTCCAAGGCGCTGGCCAACCCCAAGCGCCCGCTGGTGGCCATCGTGGCCGGCTCCAAGGTCAGCACCAAGCTCACTATCCTGAAGGCGCTGTCGGAGAAGGTGGACGGCCTGATCGTGGGCGGTGGTATCGCCAACACCTTCATGCTGGCTGCCGGTCTGCCCATCGGCCTGAGCCTGGCCGAGCCGGACCTGGTGCAGGAAGCCAAGGCCGTGATCGAAGCCATGAAGGCCCGCGGCGCCGAGGTGCCCATTCCCGAGGATGTGGTTACCGCCAAGCGCTTTGCCGCTGACGCGCCGGCCAGCGTCAAGGCCGCCGCCGAGGTGGAAGCTGACGACCTGATCCTGGATATCGGTCCCAAGACCGCCGAGAAGCTCGCTGCGCAGCTCAAGGCTGCGGGCACCATCGTCTGGAACGGTCCGGTGGGCGTGTTCGAGTTCGATGCCTTCTCCAAGGGCACCGAGGCCGTCGCCCGCGCCATCGCCGAGAGTGACGCCTTCAGCATTGCCGGTGGCGGCGACACGCTGGCTGCTATCGCCAAGTACGGCATCGAAGCCGACGTGGGCTACATCTCCACCGGCGGCGGTGCCTTCCTGGAAGTGCTGGAGGGCAAGACCCTGCCGGCCTTCGAAATCCTCTCGCGCCGCGCCGCGGGCTGATTCCCAGCAAACCCGGCGCCCATGAGGCGCCGGGTTTTCGCTCCTACCTGCCATTCCCCTTCGCACTGACCATCCGGCACGGACGCCGCGCGCGCCCGGCCGGCGCAGCCGTCGGCGTTGCTGACGCCTTACTTCGACCTGACAACACCTCCCCTGGAAGAGACAACCATGTCCGAAGAAGCCTCCATGTCCCCGGCCGAGCTGGCCCTGCGCGATGCCGCGCGCGAGT
>NZ_CALAOH010000146.1 GCF_937926365.1 uncultured Azohydromonas sp.
GCGTCGCCGCGGCCCGCCTGCCGCACCGTGCGCGCGGGCGCGCTCATGCCGCGCCGGCGCGCCCGGCCAGGGCGTCGAACACCGGCACCGCCTCTTCCAGCCGGGCGTAGCTGAAGCGGTGGCAGGCGCTGTCGTCCACCATGCGCGCCAGCCGCTCGAAGCCGGCCAGGCCGTGCACGTTGTAGTTGAAGGCGTTCTCGATCAGCCGCATCAGCGCCTGCGCCTTGGGCAGCGGCTGCAGCTGCGCCGGCTGGCCGGCCGCCCAGCGGGGCAGCACGATCCAGCCCGGGCGCGCGGGCTCGGCGGCGCGGGCCACGCCCTCGGCCGGCGGGCTCATGTGCACCACCGTGCCCTTGACGGTCTCGTGCACCGGCGGCCCGAAGCGCGCCGAAGGTGCGAAGCGGCGCACGATCTCGATGGAGGCGTTCTTCAGGCTCACCGGGCGCGGCAGCGGGTGGATCAGCCCGGTGGCCGGGTCGATGAGCGCCAGCTCGTCGGACAGCAGCCGCCAGCCGCTCAGGGCCAGCGCCGCGCACAGCGTGCTCTTGCCCGAGCCCGAGGGCGCGGGCAGCACCAGCGCGCGGCCGTGGCGCTCCAGCACCGCCGCGTGCAGCGTGAGGAAGCGGTGGTACAGCCCGGTGAGGCACCAGTTCAGGCCCCACTCCAGGATCGGGAAACCCTGGTCGCCGGGCAGCGGGGTGAAGGGCGAGGCGCCGTCGATCTTGAACAGCACCTGCGGACGCCACCAGCGCCGCGGGCCGAAAGGGCGCTCCACGCTGACGTGGAAATCGGCGAAGCCCTCGTCCTCCACCGGGTGCGCGGCGTAGTGCAGCGCGATGCCCCGTGCCACCGCCTCCAGCGGCGAGCGGATGTTGTTGAGCACCGGCCCGGTGCGCAGCCGCAGGCCCGGGCCGCGCAGACGGCGGCGCAGCGCGTGCGCGTCCAGCGCGTCCACCCTCATGGCGCGTCGCCGTCGCAGCCGAGCACCAGGCCGAGCCGGGCCAGGTGGGCCAGGACGGCCCGCAGCGCGCGCACGTCCTGCGCATCGGGCGGGGCGCCGTCCTCGCCGGGCAGCAGCCGCTGCGCGAGCTGCGCGGCGTCCTGTGGGCCGGGGATCTCCAGCAGCGCCAGCAACACCTCGGCGGCGGCGGGGGAGAGCAGGTGCGTGCTCCCGGAAGCGGTGTCGAAGACCACCATCTCTTCCTCGTCGTCCCAGCGGCGCCAGTGCAGCGTGCCCGCGGGCGCCGCATAGCGCATGCCCATGGCGGTCGAAGCCGGGCTTACTGCCAGCTCAGCGCCAGCCACTCGCGGGTGCCCGCGGGCGTGAGCGGCTGCGCGTTCAGGTCGGGAGGGCTGTAGGCACCGTGGTTGAAACGGATGTTGGCCCAGATGGCCTTGACGGCGTCGCCATCCTCGAAGGGAGGCGGCATCCCGCCGTTGTAGGCGTTGAGCCACACGGCCGCGACGTAGGCTTCGAGCGTGTTGGGCTGCTGCAGCACTTCCAGCAGCGTGACGTTGGGCAGGAAGCCGGAGATCGGCGCGCCGTCGAGCACGTCCTTGAAGATGGCGGTGTTGCGGTCCACGCCCACGGGCCAGTCCATGCTTTCGGCCCAGGCGGTCGGCGACAGCCCGTTGCAGGGCCGTGATCGCGAGGGCAGCGTGGTCTGCCGGCTGGCGAAGGTGGAGGCGGAAACGAAGCTCGACGCCGTCACGCACACGCCCGCCGATACCGGCGTGCTGGTGAGCGTCAGCACCACCGGCGCGGCCATGCCCAGACTGCGGCGCAGCATGCGGCGGCGCGATTCGGTGCCGCGCACGGCCGCTGCCGGTGCGCTTTCCCGCTGCGTGCCTGAACCGCTCTCGGTCTGCTGCATGTCCATCCCTCGTCTTAATGGTCGAATGCAGCCGGAGTGTACGTGCGTGCAACAACCCGGCAACAAACGCCAGCTTGCCCTTGTGCCACGACAAAGAGAGCGTGGATTACTTGTGGTGGCCGCTGCCGTTCGTGGGGTGGTCGTGCCGGTGGACTAAGGGGTGTCCGTGAGGGGGCCGTAGCCGGGCAGGGAGGAGGGGGACGACATCGGCGAGGAGGTGGGGCCGGAGCCGTCCCAGGTGCGGGCGATCCACAGCCGGGTGCCCAGCGGCGTCATGGCCGGCTGCTCGGCGCTGGCCGTGGGGGACTTGTAGAAGCCGCCGTTGGCGCGGATGTTGTGCCAGATCGCGATGACCGCGGCGGGCGAGTCGAAGGGTTGGGTCATCTGGCCGCGATAGGCATTGAGCAGCGCGGCCGTCACGTGCGCCTCGATCGTGTTGGGCGCGTTGAGCACGTCCAGCAGCGTGACGGAGCCCTTGCCGTGGTCGAATTCCGCCGAGAGGATGTGTTCGCCGAACTCCTGGTGGAACTTCCGGGTGGGCTTGAGGCCGCCGGGCCAGTAAGGGAGCTTTTGCACCCACTCCGTGGGCGACAGGCCCAGGCAGGGCTCTGAGGAAAGCCTGGCCTGCCGGCTCTGGAACGTGGCGGAGGAAACGAAGGCCGAGGCCGAGATGCACTGGCCGGCAGCCACCGGCATGCTGCTCAGGGTGAGAACCACGGGGGCGGCGGTGCCCAGGCTGCGGCGCAGCATGCGGCGCCGGCTCTCCAGGCGGCGCGCATCGGCGTCGGCCGGTTGCTGTGCATGGTCCTGTTGAAGATGGGGATGAACCATGTCAATCGTCCTGCGGCCTTCCTACTGCTTAGTCAGAGGTGTACCGGCTTTTGTTGCGTCCGTCCGACTTTGTGCCTTCCCTGCCGTGAAGTTGTGGCGGTTTTGTGTCCGCTCGGGGTGCTCTCAGCGCCCTGCGGCACGTTGCGGCGCGCGCCGGCGTGCCGACGGGGCCAAGCCCTGGCGCTCCAGCGCCCAACCCTCGGTGGCCTGCTCCGCCGTGTGCGCCAGAACGCCCTGGGGCGCCAGTCCGCGCGCCACCATGCGGCCCACCAGCGTCTCGCAGGCTTCGGCGTCCAGCCGCAGCGCCAGGCGCTGCCAGCGGCGGTTGAGCGCTTCGTGCGACCAGGCGTCCTCCAGCGCCCAGCGCGTGCGCAGCGGGTCGCCGTCGCGTACCTGCGCCGCCAGCAGGCGCGGGATGAGGGTGTGGATGAAGAGGTTGTAGTCCTGGCGCAGTCCCAGCGCCTCGAACAGCGCCTCGATGCGCGCCAGGCGCGGCGACCACTGCGGATGCGCCAGCTGCAGTGTCAGCAGCGCCTGCAGGCCCTGCACCGGGTTGAGCAGCCGCAGCCGCGGCGGCGGCAGCAGGTGCAGCGGCAGCCGGGCCGCCTCCTCGTGCGGCAGCGGCGTGACGAAGGAGATCAGCGTGCCCACGCGCTCCCACTGGTCGGCGCTCAGCCCGTCCAGCGTGGCCAGGCCGCCGCGCGCCATGCGTTGCAGCTGCGCCTGCACCTGCGCCAGGTCGCGGCTGCCCTTGGCGCGGTTCGCGCCCTCGCTCATCACCGCCAGGTTGCCGGCGGCGTAGCCCGCGGCGTCGAAGACGCGGTCCACGCAGGCGTCGGTGGGGTGCTGCAGCGCCTGAGTCAGCGGCTCGCGCGTGACGGGACAGTGGCCGACCTCGATCTGGCGCAGGAAATGCGGCGTGACCTGCAGCGTCTCGAAGTCGCGCCCGCGCTCCCAGGCTTGCAGCCGCAGCCGCAGCCACTCGCGCACCGAGGGCGTGGCCGCGCGCGTGCGCCGGCCAAAGCGTGCCTGCCCCGCCTCCCAGCCCTGGCGCAGCGCGCTGCCCAGCCCCAGCCAGGCCGGCGGCGGCGCCAGCGCATGGCGCGCGTGCTCCCAGCCGATGTCGAAGCCCACCGGGTCTTGCACCGGCGTGTCGAATTCAAGCCTCCCTTGGGTGCTCATGTCGCGGCTCCTGGACAACTGTGTTCAGATCCTGTGGATTTATACAGTATGCCCTTGATGTAGCTCACCAGGTGAGCCTGTGGACAAGCTCGTGGGGATAATTCGCCGGCGCCTGCCGGGGTCGCTTGCCGGTGGCGCCGCGCGTGCCGCGACCAGGGGCGCGGGCCGCGGTGGCGGGCGGTGTCAGGCGTCCGCCTGAAAGCGGTTGTTACGATTCCTGCCGATGCGCGCCAGGGAGGGAGGCCCGTGGACCGTACCGAACGTTTCTATCGGATCGAGATGCTCATCCGCAGCCGGGCCGGCGGCGGTTGCGTGAGCTTCGCGGAGCTGATGGCCGAGCTGGGCGTCTCGCGCGCCACGCTCAAGCGCGACCTGGAGTACCTGCGCGAGCGCATGAACGCGCCCATCGTCTACGACCGCTTCGCCAACGGTTACCGCTTCGCCACGCCGGCCGAGGGCGCGCCCGCCAGTGCCGCGGCCAGGGCCACGCACGAGCTGCCGGGGGTGTGGTTCAGCGAGGGCGAGATCCACGCGCTGCTGACCATGCACCAGCTCATCCGCGGCCTGGACGAGGGCGGCGTGCTGGCGCGCCACCTGCAGCCGCTGCTGGAGCGGCTGCACGGCATGCTGGGCGCGAGCGACGGCGAGTCGCGCGAGCTGATGAAGCGCGTGAAGATCGCCAGCCCGGCGCGGCGCCCGGTGGTGGCGCGGCATTTCGAGCTCATCGGCAGCGCGCTGACGCGGCGCCAGCGCGTGCACATGCGCTACCGCACACGCAGCCGCCAGGAGGACACCGAGCGCGTGGTCTCGCCACAGCGCCTGGTGCACTACCGCAACACCTGGTATCTCGACGCCTGGTGCCACCTCACCGAGGAGCTGCGCCGCTTCGCGCTGGACGCGGTGCTGGAGGTGCGGCTGGTGGAGCAGCGCGCCCGCGACGTGGGCTTGCGCACCGTGGAGGCGGAGCTCGACGCGGGCTACGGCATCTTCGCCGCCTCGGCCAAGGGCAAGCTGCAGTGGGCCACGCTGCGCTTCACGGCCGAGGCGGCGCAGTGGGTGGCCCATGAGCAGTGGCACCCGGCGCAGCAGGCGACGATGGAGCGCGACGGCACGCTCACGCTGCAATTGCCCTACGCCGAGGTCACCGAGCTGGTCATGGACGTGCTGCGCCACGGCGAGCACGTTCGCGTGATCCAGCCCGAGCGCCTGGCGGAGCTGGTGGCGCAGCGCCTGCACGAGGCCGCGCGCCAGTACCCCGGCGCGGCTTGAGGTCCAATCGCGCACCCCAAGCAGTTCTCCCTACATGACCCGATTCCTGCACACCGCCGACTGGCAGATCGGCCGCCAGTACGGCCGCTTCGCTCCCGACGACGCGATCCCGCTGGCCGAGGCGCGCTTCCTGGCCGTGGAGCGCATCGCCGCGCTGGCGCGCGAGCGCGGCGTGGACGCCGTGCTGGTGGCCGGCGACGTGTTCGACGCCCAGACCGTCTCCGAGCGCACGCTGCGCCGCCTGTTCAACGCGCTGGCGGCCTTCGACGGCCCCTGGGTGCTGATCCCCGGCAACCACGACGCGGCCCTGGCCGAGAGCGTGTGGACGCGCGCGCGCCGCCTGGGCGCCATCCCGTCCCACGTGCATCTCATCGCCACGCCGGGCGCACGCGTGTTCGCCGACATCGGCTTGGCGGTGCTGGGCGCGCCGCTGACGCAGCGCCACACCCACACCGATCTCACCGAAGCCTTCGACACCCTGGAGACGCCCCCGGGCCTGCCGCGCGTGGGCCTGGCGCACGGCAGCGTGCAGGGGCTGCTGGCCGAGGAGATCGACTCGGCCAACCCGATCGCCCCCGACCGCGCGCGCCGAGCCCGGCTGGACTACCTGGCGCTGGGCGACTGGCACGGCCTCAAGCAGATCGACGAGCGCACCTGGTACAGCGGCACGCCCGAGGCCGACCGTTTCAAAAGCAACGCGCCGGGGCATGTGCTGGAAGTGGAGATCGGCGCGCCGGGGGCATTGCCGGTGGTGACGCCGCACGCCGTGGGGCGCTACCGCTGGCAGGCGTGGAGCGAGGCGCTGTCGCTGCCCGGCGACGTGGATCGGCTGGGCCAGGCGCTGGCCGCGCTGGGCGCGGACGACGTGCTCGATCTCACGCTGGCGGGCCGGCTGGACCTGGCGGCGCACCAGCGGCTGCAGGCGCTGCTGGGCGAGGCGGGGGCGCGGTTGCGCAGCCTGCAGATAGAGCAGGAGGCGCTGCGGCTGGCGCCCACGGAGGAGGACGTCGAGTCGCTGCGCGCCGACGGCTACCTGGGCGAGGTGCTGGGCGAGCTGCGCGCGCGCCAGGAGGGCGACGAGGTGGCGCGCGAGGCGCTGTCGGTGCTGGCCGGGCTGCTGCGCGAGCGCCAGCAGGCGCAGGAGCAGGAGGACTTGGCATGAAGCTGCAGCGCCTGCGCATCGAGCAGTTCAAGCAGTTCCGCCAGCCGCTGGAGCTGGCCGGGCTGGAACCGGGGCTGAACCTGTTCACCGGGCCCAACGAATCGGGCAAGAGCACCATCGTGCGCGCCATCCGCGCGGCCTTTTTCGAGCGCTACCGCTCCAGCAGCGTGCGCGACCTGCAGCCCTGGGGCGACGGCAGCGCCAGCCCCAGCGTGGAGCTGGAGTTCGAGAGCGGCGGCCGGCGCTGGCGGCTGCACAAGCAGTTCCTGCAGCGCAAGCGCTGCCGGCTGCAGGTGGATGCGCAGGCGCTGGAGAACGACGAGGCCGAGCAGCGGCTGTGCGAGCTGCTGGGCTTCCAGCTGGCGCAGCGCGGCGAGAGCAAGCCGGAGCACTGGGGCATCCCGGGGCTGCTGTGGATCGAGCAGGGCGGCAGCCACCAGATCCGCGACGAGGTGCTGCACGCCACCGACCACCTGCGCACGGCGCTGCAGGGCTCGCTGGGCGAGGTCGCCAGTACCGCTGGCGATGACGTGCTGGCGCGGGTGCGCGAAGAGCGCAACGCGCTGCTGACCGAGAAGAAGGGCGAGCCGCGCGGCGCCTATGCCGAGGCGATCGCGCTGCGCGATCGGCTGCAGGCCGACTTGCAGGAGACGCAGCAGCGGCTGGCGTCGTACCGCGAGCAGGTGGACCGGCTGGGCCGGGTGCAGGCCGAGATCGCGCTGGACGAGGCGGAGCGGCCCTGGGAGCCTTTCGAGGCGCGGCGTGCCGAGGCGCAGAAGCAGCTCGACGGCCTGCAGGCCGCGGCCGAGCAGCTGCAGCGCCAGCGCGAGCAGCTGGCGCCGCTGCAGCGGCAGATCGATCTGCTGCAGCAGCAGATCGAGGCCCATGCGCAGCAGCAGCGCTCGCTGGCCCAGCGCGAGGCGGCGCTGGCCGCGGCGCTGCAGGCGCAGGAGTCGGCCGCGCAGCGGTTGGCCCCGGCGCGGCAGCGGGCCCAGGAGGTGTTGCAGGCGCAGCAGGCGGCGCAGGCGCTGCTGGAGCGCGTGCGCGCCCGGCAGTGGCGCGAGTCGCTGCAGCGCGAGCACGCGGCAGCGGCGCAGCGCGTGCGTGGCCTGGAGGGCGCGCTGGCCGAGGCGCAGGCCCACGGCGCGGAGCTGGTCCGGCTGCGCGAGGAGGCCCAACGCCAGGCGCTGGACGCGGCGCAGCTCAAGGAGCTGCGCGCCCTGGAGCAGCGGCTGCGCGAGCTGGAGCTGCGCCGCGAGGCGGCGGCGACGCAGTTGCGCTGGAGCTTCGGCACCGGCGCCGCGCCGCGGCTGGACGGCGAGCCGCTGGAGGGCCAGGGCGGGCGCTTGCTGCTGCAGCCCGCGGTGCTGGAGCTGCCGGGGCTGGGCCAGCTGACGGTCACGCCCGGCGGCGCCGACCTGGAGCGCCTGGCGGCACAGCTCGCCGAGGCGCAGGCCGGGCTGGAAGCGCTGCGGCGCCGGCTTGGCGTGGCCTCGCTGGCCGAGGCCGAGGCGCGCCAC
>NZ_CALAOH010000147.1 GCF_937926365.1 uncultured Azohydromonas sp.
GGCCCGGGCCCTGGCCACCGGGCAGCCGCAGCACGGCGCGCTGCTGGCGGCGGAGGTGCCCGGCCGCGGCCGGCGCCTCCTGCGCTGCAACGCCGAGCCGCTGCGCGGCCCCGAGGGACATCTCGTCGGCGTGGTGCTGTCCTTCACCGACGTCACCGAGAAGCAGCAGCTCAAGGCGCAGCTCGAAGCCCGCCGCGAGAACCTGGAGGCCCTGGTGCAGGCGCGCACCGCCGAGCTCAACGCCGCGCTGCAGGCGCAGCAAGTGGCCGAGCAGCAGGCGGCGCGCCGCGCCGAGCAGGCCGAGTCGACCACGCGGCTCAAGAGCCTGTTCCTGGCCACCATGAGCCACGAGCTGCGCACGCCGCTCAACGCCGTCATCGGCCTGGGCTACCTGCTGGAGCAGATGGCGCTGCCCGAGAAGGCGCTGGTCCATGCCGGCCACATCCGGCAGGCGGGCGAGCTGCTGCTGGCGCTGACCAACGACGTGCTGGACATCTCGCGTATCGAGGCCGGCGAGATGTGGCTGGAGCACGAGCCCTTCGCGCTGGCGGCGCTGCTGCAGGAGGTGCGTACCCTGGTTGCCCCGCAGGCCACGGCCAAGGGCCTGGCGCTGCGCTTCGAGGCCGCTATGCCATTGCCCGAGCGGCTGTGCGGCGACGCGCTGCGGCTCAAGCAGGTGTTGCTGAACCTCCTGGGCAACGCCGTGAAGTTCACCCCCGCGGGCAGCGTGACGCTGCGCGCACGCCAGCTCGCCGAGGAGGCGGACCGCCGCACGCTGCGCTTCGAGATACAGGACACCGGCATCGGCATCGAGGCCGAGGCGCAGGCGCGCGTGTTCGAGCCCTTCACGCAGGCCGACGGCTCCACCACGCGGCGCTTCGGCGGCACGGGGCTGGGCCTGGCCATCGTGCGGCAGCTGGTGTCGCTCATGGGCGGCCAGGTCGAGCTTCACAGCCATCCGGGCCAGGGCAGCACCTTCGCCGTGACGCTGACGCTGCAGGTGCCGCGGGAGGACGCGGCCTGCGGCGGGGCGGAGGCATGCGCGACGGGCGTTGCGGTGCCGGGGGGGATGCGCGGCGAGCGCGGGTGAGTCACCCCCCCGCCGCCACTCCCTCCCGCGCCAGCCACTGCAGCAGCCTGACGTACAGCAGCGCCGGCTCCACGGGCTTGGAGAGGTGGTCGTTCATGCCGGCGGCCAGGCAGGCGGCGCGGTCTTCGGCGAAGGCGTTGGCCGTCATCGCGACGATGGGCAGCGCGGGGCGGCGGGCGCGGATCAGCGCCGCGGCCTCCAGCCCGCCCATGTTGGGCATCTGCAAGTCCATCAGGATCAGGTCGAAGTCCCGCGCCAGCGCCGCCGCCACCGCGCGCTCGCCGTCCTCGGCCACCTCCACCGCCAACCCCACGGCGCGCAGCATGCTCAGGGCCACCTCCTGGTTCACCGGGTTGTCCTCGGCCAGCAGCACCCGCGCGCCGGCATGCCGCTGGCGCACCAGCGCTCGGGCGTCCTGGGCCGGGATCGGCGCTGCCCCGGACACCGGTTGCGGCGCCGGAGCCTGGGACAGCGGCTGCGGCACCACCGGCCCGGAAGCGGACGCGGACGCGGATTGGGATGCAGAGGCGGGAGCAGGCACGGGGGCTGGCGCCGGCCGTGGTGCCACGGCCGGCGCCGGTGCCGGCGGCGCCTCGCCCAGGGCCAGGCGAGCCGTGAACCAGAAGCGGCTGCCCTGCCCCACGCGGCTGTGCGCTCCCACCTCGCCGCCCATCAGCTCGGCCAGGCGCTGCGTCAGCGCCAAGCCCAGCCCCGTGCCGCCGTGGCGGCGGCTGGTGGAGACGTCGGCCTGCTCGAAAGCGCGGAACAGCGCCCCCATCCGGTCGGCCGGGATGCCCTCGCCGGTGTCGCTGACCTCGAAGCGCAGCAGCAGCGTCGCCTCCTCGTGGCGCAGCAGGGCGCAGCGCAGGCGCACCTCGCCGCGGGCGGTGAACTTCACGGCGTTGGACAGCAGGTTGATCAGCGCCTGCTTCAGCCGCGTCGGGTCGCCACGCAGCCACGGCGGCAGCGTGTCGTCGCGCTCCAGCGCCAGCGCCAGCCCCTTGGAGGCCGCGCCCTCGCGCACGAGGTCCAGCGCGGCGCCCAGCACGCCGTCCAGCGCGAAATCGATGTGCTCCAGCGCCATCTTGTCCGCCTCGATCTTGGAGAGGTCCAGGATGTCGTTGAGCAGTTGCAGCAGGTGCCGCCCCGCGGCCTCCACCTTGTGCAGCCGCTGCAGTTGCCGCGGCTCGGTGCCGTCGCTGAGCATCAGGTGCGTCAGGCCCAGGATGGCGTTCATCGGGGTGCGGATCTCGTGGCTCATGTGCGCCAGGAAGGCGCTCTTGGCCCGCGTGGCGGCTTCCGCCTGCACCGCGCGCTGCGCCAGCGCCTGCTGCGCGCGTTCGAGCTCGGCGGTGCGCTGCGCCACCTCGGCGGCCTGGCCCTGCAGCCGCGCGGCCATGGCGTTGAAATCCTCCGCGAGCTGGCCCAGCTCGTCCGTGCCGCCGGGCTGCACGCGCGCCGACAGGTCGCCGCCGGCAATGGCGGTGGTGGCCCGTGCCAGGCCGTGCACCCGGCGCACCAGGCCCGCGGCCAGGAACCAGCCCACGGCGCCGGCCAGCGCCATGATGGCCAGCGCCAGCATCGCCTTGTGCCGCGTGAGCTGCGCCAGCTGCTGCTCCAGCCCGCCCTCGGGCACCAGGTAGAACGCCGTCCACGGCACCGTCTCCAGCCGGCGCGCGGCGCCCTGGTTCCAGCCCTGGTAGACCTCCGAATAGGCCCGGAACACCCCGGCATCGAGCCGGGCCGCGAGGGCGCGCTCGAACACGGGCTGGAACACGCGCGCGTCCTCCACCAGCGCGCGCGTGCGCTCGCCGAAGCGCTGCTCGGCCACGAGTTGCGCCCTGTCCGCCTCCGGCAGCGCACCGGCCGGGCGAAACATGAGCACGGCGTCGTTGCTGTGGGCGATACGGATTCCGTAACGGTCCAGCACCAGGGCATAGCCCTGCACCCCGGCCTGAGCGCCGGCCGCCTTCACCCGCTGCCACAGCACCGCGGCATTGACGCCCACCAGTACCGCGCAGTCCGGCGCGCCCGGCACCGCCACGGGCGCGGCATGGACGATGGCCGCAAGCTCCCCGTGCGGCGTCTGGATCAGGAGCACGTCCGAGGTGTAGGCGCTGCCCTGCAGCGCCGCCTGCACGTGCGCGCGCATGGCCCGGTTGGCGCCGACGAGGGCGCCGTCACTGGCGGCCACGACGACGCCGGCGGTGTCCACCAGGGCTGCGCTCTCGACGCCCGCCTCCTTGTCCACGAAAACCGCCAGCAGGCGCTGCAGCGCGGCACGCGTCCCGGCCCGGGCGCGCTCATCGGCTGCACAGAAGGCCCGCACCTGGTCCAGCCGCGCCAGGCTCGCCGCCAGTAGCTGGTGGCCGCGGTTGAAGTCGTCCAGGGCGTCCGCCAGCTGCGCGGTGCGGGCCTGCACCACCCGGGCTGAAGACTCCAGCAACCGCTGCTGCGCCTGGCGCAGGTCGATCCAGGCAGCCAGCGCCAGCGGCAGCATTGACGCCGCCACCAACAGCGCCGCGATCTTGGTGTTCAGCGGCCAGCGGCGCACCAGGGCCCCAGCTTTCGACTTCATGCCGCACCGCGCCGCGGGCGCGCTCCGGCCACCGTGAAAGGCGCCTGCCCTGGCTGGCGCATGCATGCATGCGAAGCAGCCACCACCCACTCACCACCGGAAACAGCGCGCACAACCAACCCAACAGCAGAAACTACTAGTGACAATTTTCAGCTTTTGAGCGAACTGTATGCCGGCTGGTTTACAGATCGGCCAGCGGCCTGGGGTTAGCACCCATGTGCCTGCCCCGGGCTGCGTGAGGAAGTTCCGGGCGCGCGGGGCATGGAGGTTGCTGCGATTCGTGTCTTGGGGGAACCCATGGAGGCCGGCCATGAGACCGAACGCCGGGCCCGCGCACGAGCCGCACAACCGCCTGCTGGACCGCCTGCTGCAGGACTGTCCGGTGCTTGCTCCAGCCGTTGAGCGCCGCGCCGGGCGTGCCGGCGAGGAGCTGTACCGCGAGGGCAGCCGCATCAGCCACGTGTGCTTCCCCACGCGTGGCGTGGTTTCGGTGGTCGTGCGGTTGCGCGACGGCGCCATGGCCGACGTGCAGACCGTCGGCAACGAGGGCCTGGTAGGTCTGCCGGCTTGGCTGGGCATCGTGGACAGCCCCGACACCGTCATCCAGCAGGCCGACGGCGAGATCGTGCGCATCGGCGTGGCGCCGTTCAACGAGGGCGTGCACCGCAGCGCGCATGCGTGCCGGCTGCTCAACGGCTACGTGGCCTATGGCTTTCGCTTCAGCAGCCAGACCTGCGTGTGCAACACGCACCACTCGGTGCGCCAGCGCCTGTGCCGTTGGCTGCTGAGTTCCGCGGACCGCGCCGGCACTACCGACGTCGCGCTCACGCAGGCGATGCTGGCGGCAATGCTGGGCGTGCGGCGCCAGTCCGTGGGCGAAGTGCTGGTGTCGCTGCATCTGGCCGGTGTCATCGGGCAGCGGCGCGGTCGCATCCAGCTGCTGGACCGCCCGCGGCTGGAAGAACTCGCCTGCGAGTGCTACGGCACCACGCGCGCGCTCTACGCCCGGCTGGTGGAGCCGCTGCTGTAACGCGGTGCTGCCGGAGCAGCCCGTGACGGCATTCGCGGCAGCGCCTGGTTACCCCATGCGCATCCCCTAACCACGGGGGCGTTCACTGCCGCGTCGCGGGGCCGATGCCCCGTGCGGACCCATTTTTTCCATCCAGTCACCCGCGACCCTCCGGTCGATGGCTTGGGCCGGTGGGCCGCGCGCGGCTGTGGCCAGCGGGCGTCTCCCGGCGCGGCGACTCCGGCACTGAAGAACAGCATGAAGAACTTCCGACTCCAACCTTCCCTCGCGCTGGCGGCCTTGATGCTGGCGTGCACCGGGCCGCAGGCCCTGGCGGCCGGCGAGGCGCGCGTGAAGTGGCATCCGGGCCACTACGTCGCGCTGGGCGCCAACGCGGGCGACTACCTCGTGACGCAGACCTTCAAAGAGATCGGTGCGCTGCCCAACGTGCGCGGCGTGATGGTGCGCTACGCCTGGCGCGACATCGAGACCGCCCCGGGCGTGTACGACTACTCCCGCATCGACCGCGACCTGGGCCTGGCCCGAGCGGCGGGCAAGCAGCTCTTCATCACCATCAGCACCAAGGCCTTCAAGGCCGGCGCCCGCGCGGTACCGGACTACCTGCACACGGCGGCCTATGGCGACGGCGTCTACCGCATCCGCATCAACGGCAAGGACAGCGTGGGCACCGAGGCCACCACGGGCGAGAACGTCGCGCTGTACGTGCCCGCCGTGCGCGACCGCCTCATCGCGCTGTCCCAGGCGCTGGGCCGGCGCTACAACGCCGACAACAACTTCGAGGGCATCGCCTTCAACGAGACGGCGCTGGGGCAGGCGGTGGTGCCGCTGACCGAGGCGCAGAAGGCCGACTTCTTCGCCAACCTGGCGCAGGTGGACACCGCCACGCGCAAGGCCTTCCCGAACACGGTGGTGCTGCAGTTCATCAACTTCCCCAAGCCCTACATGCCGGGCTTGGTGAGCAACATGCTGTCTTCCGGCGTGGCGCTGGGCGGCCCCGACACCTTCCTCAACGACAGCACACTGGAGGCTTCGGCCTACCCGCTCTACGACAGCGCGGCCGGCAAGGTGCCGCTGGGGCCCTCGGTGCAGGCCGAGAACTACGTGACCACCTACCAGTTCGGCCCCTACGCGCCGCCGGCGGTGAGCTCGCTCTACGCCTTCGCCAAGGGCCGGCTGCACGCCAACTACCTGTTCTGGAGCAAGACGCTGACGGAGCCGCTGGTGCCCTACGCCAAGGTGCTGCAGATGTTCAAGTCCGCGGGCTTCCCCAAGGATGCCGCCGGCGGCCTGTCCAGCGTCTGCCCGAGCACCTTCACGGCCGGCTGCACCAACGCGCTATGACAAGAAAGGGGCCGCCCTGCGGTGGCGGCCCCTGCTCCCTCCCCTCCTTCCCCGACGGTTTCGCCCCATCAGTTAGGCCTGCGGGCATGGCATGCCGCTCTCTCCGCGGCGTCCTGGCACGCAGGCATTCGAATCACGGCCCTTCCCAGATATTCGTACCCATGGCTTAGCGGGCCT
The DNA here is from genome assembly GCF_937926365.1 of uncultured Azohydromonas sp. Classification (GTDB taxonomy): domain Bacteria; phylum Pseudomonadota; class Gammaproteobacteria; order Burkholderiales; family Burkholderiaceae_C; genus Azohydromonas. The sequence continues at coordinate 6,217 of NZ_CALAOH010000147.1, forward strand.
TATGGACATCAAATACCGCCCCGGCAGTCGCAGAGACGATAAAAATCCGGCGCAGCAACTCGCCAATAGCGAAATTACTCATGACGCTGCTGGACTCGCACCCAGCCGCCCTCTGCGAGCTCATCAACCAGCGGGCACGGCGAATTCCCGGAACCGAAACCACGCACCGCCGCCCCGCTCTCCAACCACGCCTTGTTATTATTCTTGATACATCACCACAATCCTTTCCGGGCGGGAACCAATGTATTGCAAAAACTCATCTTAGTTCCACCAAAAGCGTGTTTACCAAATATATGCACTACGGCAAGGGGCAATAAGCAAGACGCAACTAACACCCTGATAAATACCCGGAACCGTATTTGAGACGCAATTTCAACAATTTCCCGGGAAAACCCCGGGAAAAGCGGCAGAAACCCCGGGCCATCCGCCACATGGGCCTCGCGGTTGCTGAGCACCAGGCCAGTCACCGCTTGCCCGCCACGCCATGAAGGAACTCGCTCCCACCGAGGCCGTACTGCTCGACATCGACGGCACGTTGCTGGACAGCAACGACGCGCATGCCCGCTCCTGGGCCGAGGTGTTCGGCCGCCACGGCCTGCCGCCTACCTTCGAGCAGGTGCGTCCGCTCATCGGCAAGGGCTCGGACAAGCTGCTGGCCGAGCTGGTGGGCATCGACCACGAGTCGCCGCGGGGCAAGCAACTGGGCGACGAGCGGCGCGAGCTGTTCCTGAAGGAGTACCTCCCCCGGCTGGAGCCCACACCGGGCGCGCGCGAGCTGGTGCAGCGGCTGCGCGACGACGGGATCAAGGTCGTGATCGCCACCTCGGCCAAGGGGCAAGAGCTGCAAGCGCTGCTGCGCCAGGCCGGCGTGCAAGACCTCATCGAGGCGGCGACGACCTCGGACGACGCGGAGCAGTCCAAGCCCGATCCGGACATCGTGCACGCCGCGCTGGAGCGCGCGGGGGTACAGCCGGTGGAGGCCATGATGATCGGCGACACGCCCTACGACGTCGAAGCCGCGCGTGCCGCCGGCGTGGACACCATCGCCCTGCGCTGTGGTGGCTGGTGGGGCGACGCGGCGCTGGCCGGGGCCGTGGCCCTCTACGACCACCCGGCCGCGCTGGTGCGGGCGTGGCAGGAGTCGCCCATCTACAGGCGGCGCATTCCGGGCGGGTGAAGCGGCCCCCTCAGGGTTTGCAGTGGCCGCATTCGGGCAGCAGCGGCCAGCAGCCCGGGGCCGGCGCCGAAAATTCCCCTGCCACCCTCCGGGATCACGCCCTGCTTCAGTCCCAGGCATCGCCCGGGGTTGCCAGGGCGGGGAGCTCGCATTGCAGCCGGCTGAAACATCCCAACTGCTGATCCGTACCGCTGAAACACGGCTGGAACGGCAGACGGCGCTCTTGCGCCGACGGCAGAACACCTCGTGGCCGGGCCGGGAGGCCTCGCGCCGGCTGCTGCAAACCATGTCGGAAAGCCTGCGCCTGCTGCGGCGGGCCGAGCTGCAGATGCTGTCCAGCGCCTGCGCCAAGCCGTCCGCCCTGGAACTGGCTGTCGCCCAGGCCGTCGAGCGGGAGCGCCAGCGCATCGCCCGCGAGTTGCACGACACCGTCGGCCAGCAGCTGTGCGCGATGCGGCTGACGATGGCGGACGCGCACAAGAGCCGCCAGGCGGGGCTGCTGCACAAGCGGCTGGCGCTGCTGGAGTCGCTGATCGCGGCGGCCGACGTGGACCTGGACCGCGCCGTGTTCAGCCTGCATCCGCCGGCGCTGGGCCAGCAGGGCCTGGCCGAGGCGGTGCGGCAGCACGTGTCGCACTGGAGCGGGCTGTTCGGCGTGCCAGTGGACCTGCTGATCACCGGACTCGAGCACCACGCGCCGGCGCCAGCCGTGACGGCGGCGGCCTACCGCATCGTCCAGGAGTGCCTGACCAACATCGCCAAGCACGCGCGGGCCAGCCGGGTCGGCGTGGCGCTGTCGGTGCTGCGCGGGCAGCTGCAGCTGAGCATCGAGGACGACGGCGCCGGCTTCGACATGGACGCCGCGCCGCGCGGCCGGCTCGGCCTGGTGGGCATGGGCGAGCGCGTGGCGGCGCTGCAGGGACGCTTCGAGGTGGAGTCCGCGCCCGGCCAGGGCACGACGGTGCTGGTGACGCTGCCGCTGCACCCGCGGCTGCACCCGCGGCAGGCGGCGGGCGAGGAGGCAGAGGCGGCACCGCTCGGCGATTGAGCGACGGTGCAGGCTTCACGGGAAGCCACGGGGTTTTCAGGTGTCCCACCCCCGTTCGGGAACCCGTGGACCTTGCGAGGCCCGGCTCAGCCCTCGCGCCGCGTGCCCAGCAGCTCGCGGGTGCGCTGCAGCGAGGGCATGCCGCCGATGGCGCCGCGCCCGGTGACGGACAGGGCCGCGGCGGCATTGGCGCAGGCCATGGCGGCCTCCAGCGCCTCGCCGCGCGCCAGCGCCGCCGCGAGGCTGCCGGTGAAGGTGTCGCCGGCGCCGACGGTGTCCACCACCGCTTCCATGCGCCAGCCGGGCACGGCGTGGCCGGCGCCGCCGGCGCGCCACAGGCGGCAACCGGCGCTGCCCAGCGTGGCGATCACGGCACCCACGCCGCGGCGCAGCAGTTCGCCGGCGGCCTCGTCCGCCGTGGCGTGCTCCGGGCCGGCCAGGGCCAGCAGCTCGGTCTCGTTGGGCGTGAGCACGTCGGTCAGCGCCAGCAGCTCATCGGGCAGCGGGCTGGCCGGCGCGGGGTTCAGCAGCGTGCGCACGCCATGGGCGCGCGCGAGCCTGAACGCGGCCAGCGTCGCCTCCAGCGGCACCTCGCAGGAGGCCATCACGACCCGGGCGGCGGCGATGGTGGCGGCGCCGGACTGCACCTGCCGCGCATCCAGCCCCGCGCTCGCGCCGGGCGCCACGGCGATGCTGTTGTCGCCGTCCGGGTAGATCAGGATCTGCGCCACGCCGCTGCGCTCGCCGGGCGCGATCCGCACGAGCTGCGCCGCGATGCCCTCGCCGGCCCACAGCGCCAGCCCCATGCGGCCGAAGTCGTCGTCGCCGATGCGCGCCACCAGCGCCACGCGCGCGCCCTGGCGGGCGCAGGCGATGGCGGCGTTGGAGCCCTTGCCGCCGGGCCCCATGTCGAAGCCCGAGGCCAGCAGCGTCTCCCCGCGCGCCAGCGGCCGGGGAATGCGGCTCACCAGGTCCACGTTCCAGCTGGCGATGCAGACCACGTCCGCGCTCACGGGTTGCTGCGTCATCTCCATGGGCCTTCCAGGCGGTTTCGCCCGGGATGATGCGCCTCAGGCCGTCTTCGCCACCTTCAGCCCCAGCTCCTCGACCATGCGCTCGCGCATCACGAACTTCTGCACCTTGCCGGTGATGGTCATGGGCATTTCCTGCACGAAGCGGATGTAGCGCGGGACCTTGTAGTGCGCGATCTGGTCCTTGCAGAAGGCGCGGATCTCGTCCTCGGTGGCGCTCTCACCGGGCTTGAGCACGATCCAGGCGCAGACCTCCTCGCCGTACTTGGCATCGGGCACGCCGAACACCTGCACCGACTGCACCTTGGGGTGGCGGAACAGGAACTCCTCGATCTCGCGCGGGTAGATGTTCTCGCCGCCGCGGATGAGCATGTCCTTCACGCGGCCGACGATGTTGCAGTAGCCCTCGGCGTCCAGCGTGGCGAGGTCGCCGGTGTGCATCCAGCCGTCCGTCACCGCCAGCCGGGTCTTCTGCTCGTCGCCCCAGTAGCCCTGCATCACCGAGTAGCCGCGCACCCAGAGCTCCCCCTTCTCGCCCACGGGCACGGCCTCGCCGGTGCCGTCCACCACCTTGGCCTCCAGGTGCGGCTGAATGCGGCCCACGGTGCTGACGCGGCGCGCCAGGTCGTCGCTGGTGGAGCTCTGGAACGAGACCGGGCTGGTCTCGGTCATGCCGTAGGCGATGGTGACCTCGCGCATGTGCATCTGCGAGACCACGCGCTTCATGGTCTCGATCGGGCAAGGTGAGCCGGCCATGATCCCGGTGCGCAGGCGGCTCAGGTCGAAGCTCGCGAAGTCCGGGTGGTCCAGCTCGGCGATGAACATGGTGGGCACGCCGTGCAGCGCGGTGCAGCGCTCCTGCGCCGCCGCGGCCAGCGTCGCGGCCGGGTCGAACACCTCGCCCGGGAACACCATCTGCGCCCCCGTGGAAACGCAGGCCAGCACCGACAGCACCATGCCGAAGCAGTGGTACAGCGGCACCGGGATGCACAGCGAGTCCTGCTCGCTGAAGCTCATGGCCTGGGCCACGAAGCGCGCGTTGTTGACCACGTTGTGGTGCGTGAGCGTGGCGCCCTTGGGGTTGCCGGTGGTGCCGCTGGTGAACTGGATGTTGATGGGGTCGAAGCAGTCCAGCGCCGCGCTGCGCGCATCGAGCCCGGCCCGGCCCGCGCCCTCGCCGCGCGCCAGCACCTCGTCGTAGCCCAGCATGCCGGGCGTGCGGCCTTCTCCCATGCGGATGACCAGCTCCAGCTGCGGCAGCCGGCTCGACTTCAGCCGCCCCGGCTCGCACTGGGCCAGCTCGGGCGCCAGCGTCTGCAGCATGCCGATGTAGTCCGAGCTGCGCAGCCGCTGCGCCGTGACGATGGCGCGGCAGCCCGCGGCGTTGAGCGCGTACTCCAGCTCGGCCAGCCGGTAGGCCGGGTTGATGTTGACCAGGATGAGCCCGATGCGCGCGGTGGCGAACTGCGTGACGAGCCACTCGACGCGGTTGGGCGACCAGATGCCCACGCGGTCGCCGCGCTGCAGCCCCAGCGCGGCCAGCCCGGCGGCCAGGCGGTCCACCTCGGCCTGGAACTGCGCCCAGGTCCAGCGCACGCCCTGCTCGCGGAACACCACGGCGGGCCGGTCCGGCCAGCGCGAAACGGTATCGGCCAGCAGCGCCGGGATGGTGGCCGTGGACAGCGGCACGTCCGTGGGGCCCTGCACGTGCGACAGGCCATCGATGGGCGCAACACCGCGCCGCGCTTGAATTTCCTCGCTCATCTTGTCTCCGTGATCTCAGGCGTCCGAACCGGGGAACTTAGCGAGCGCACGGCGACGATGCGTGCCGAACAGGTTGCAAAAGCTGCCAGCGTGGTGAACAGCCGCTACTCCTTGCTCTCGTACTGCGAGGGCGTGACGCCCGCGCGCGCCAGGAACTGGCGCAGGTGCAGCAGCCCGCTGGCATCCAGCACGTTGCTGTGGTGGGGGCGGTGCAGGATGCCCTCCATGTGGCCGATGCGGGCCTTGATGCGCGCGCCCGACATCGGCTCCACGTCCGCGCCGACGTGCTTGAGCAGCGACTCGACCTCGCGCCAGTGCACGTTGCCGCTGGGCGGGTCGTGGTAGATGGTGCGCAACAGGTTGGCGACACGGTGGCTCATGAGCGTCTCCACGGGCTCGGCTTGATGCCGCGATGGTTCCACCGCGCCGGCCATCGTCCAAGCCCGGCCACCTTGCCCCCGTTGCCGAAACGGTACGGCGCCGCGGCTTCAGCGGAAGAACATCTGCCGCACCGCCTCCGTGTGCCCGGCCTCGATGGCCATCAGCGCCACCAGCACCAGCAGCGCCAGCGGCGGCAGCAGGATGGCGCACACCAGCGCCAGCCGCTCCCAGGCCATGTGCATGAACACCGCCACGATCAGCCCGGCCTTGAGCAGCATGAAGACCACGATCAGGATCCAGCGCAGCAGGCCCTGCACGTGGAAGTAGTCCACCAGGTACGACAGCGTGCTGAGCACGAACAGCAGTCCCCACACCTTCAGGTACAGCCCGATGGGATGTCCCTCGCCGTGGGCCGGCTGCACGGGCATGGGAGCAGCGGAATCGGTGGCCTTGTCAACGTCCATGGCGCGCCCTCACCAGAGGTAGAAGAAGGCAAAGATGAAGACCCACACCAGGTCGACGAAGTGCCAGTACAGGCCCGCGATCTCGACGATCTGGTAGTTGCCGCTGCGCTCGTAGCGGCCGCGCAGCAGCCGCGTGGCCACCACCAGCAAGTACACCACCCCGGCCGACACGTGCAGGCCGTGGAAGCCGGTGATCATGAAGAAGGTGGAGCCGAACTGCTCCGCCCCCATCGGGTTGCCCCAGGGCCGCACGCCCTCGCTGATGAGCTTGCTCCACTCGAAGGCCTGCATGCCCACGAAGGTGGCGCCCAGCGCGGCCGTGGCGATCATCAGCGCCCCGGCGCGGCGCGCGTCGCGCCGCATCGCCATGGTCACGGCCATGGCCATCGTGCCGCTGCTGCTGATGAGCACGAAGGTCATGATGGCGATGAGGATCAGCGGCACGTCCACGCCGCCGATGTGCAGCGCGAACACCTCGCTCGGGTTGGGCCACGGCACGGTGGTGGAGACGCGCACCGTCATGTAGCCGGTGAGGAAGCAACCGAAGACGAAGGTGTCGCTGAGCAGGAAGATCCACATCATCGCCTTGCCCCAGGGCACGGGGAAGGCTTCGCGGTCGGACGCCCAGTCGCGCACAAACCCGCGCCAGCCGCCGGGCGGGGATGGGCTTGTGGTTGCGGAAGGCATTGATTGGGACTGCATGGCACAGACTCCTTGCGGGCTCGCTCAGCCGCCGCAGACGAAGCGCACCACCTGCGGCGTGATCCCGGCCAGCGTGGCCAGCAGCGCCAGCCAGGCCAGCAGCAGGAAGTGCCAGTAGCGCGCCACCAGCGCCACGCGCCAGGGCTGCCGCGCCAGGCCGAGCAGCGCCAGGGCCCAGCCCGCCAGGCCGCCCAGCACGTGCAGCGCATGCAGCGCCGTGAGCAGGAAGAAGAAGCCCGCGGCCGCGTTGCCCTGGGGCCGCACCTGCAGCGCCAGCAGCGCCTGCCAGGCCCAGCCCTGCGCCAGCACGAAGGCCAGCGCGCAGCCGCCGCCCAGCAGCAGGTCGCGCCGCGCCGCCGCCAGCGCGCCATGACGCAC
>NZ_CALAOH010000148.1 GCF_937926365.1 uncultured Azohydromonas sp.
CAGCGGCGCGGCCACGGCGCCGCGGCCACCCGCGGCGGCGCCGGGCAAGGCGCCCGCGCCCGTGCCCAGGCCCACGCCCAGGCCGCGTTCGAGTTGCCTCAGCAACGCGCCGCTGAGGCCGCCGGGCAGGCCGCTCATCTGGGTCGCGAGTTGCTGGTCCAGCAGCTCGGTGCCGAGCTTGGTGCCCTCGTTGTCGAGCAGCCCGCTGGCCTGCGTGGCCTGGCGCATGCTCTTGAGCATCTCCTGCATGAACAGGGCCTCGAACTGCCGCGCCACCTCCCTGGCGGCGCCCCGGGGGTCGCTTGCGGCGCGGTTGCGCAGCGAGTCCAGCGAGCTCGCATCGGCGGCCAGGCCGGCCGGAGCGGCCTCGTAGGAGCGCGGCAGGGCCGTCATGCCGTCCTCCCGGGCTGCGGGGAGCGGGGGCGGCCGGCGCGGCGTGCTTGCGGGGTTCGCATCAGATCACCTCCAGCTCGGCATTGAGCGCGCCGGCGCTCTTCATCGCCTGCAGGATCGCCAGCAGGTCCTGCGGGGTGGCGCCGAGCAGGTTCAGCGCCTTGACCACGTCGGCGAGCTGGGTGCCCGCGGGCATCTGCACCAGGTTGCCGCCCTGCTGCGTGATGGCGATGTCGGACTTCGGCGTCACCACCGTCTGGCCCTGGCTGAACGGATTGGGCTGGCTGACCTGCGGCGTGGTGTTGATGGTCACCGACAGGCTGCCGTGCGCCACCGCGCAGGCCCCCAGCGTCACCGCCTCGTTCATCACCACCGAGCCGGTGCGCGCGTTGAGCACCACCTTGGCCGCCGGGCGCGCCAGCTCCAGCGGCAGGTTCTCGATGTCGGCCAGGAAGGCCACGCGCTCGTCGGCCCCCACGGGCATGCGCACGCGCACCACGCGGCCGTCCAGCGCCATCGCCGTGCCCGCGCCCTTGGCGCGGTTGATGGTCTGGGCCACCTGGCGCGCGGTGTCGAAGTCCGCGGCGTTGAGGCCCAGGCTCAGCACCTCGCCCTGCTGCAGCGGCGTGGCCACCTCGCGTTCGACCGTGGCGCCCTCGGGAATGCGCCCGGCGCTGAGGTGGTTGATCTGCACCTTGGAGCCGTTGGCCGAGGCGCCGGCGCCGCCCACCACCAGGTTGCCCTGCGCCAGGGCGTAGATCTGGCCATCGGCGCCCTTGAGCGGCGTGGCCACCAGCGTGCCGCCGCGCAGGCTCTTGGCGTTGCCCATCGAGGAGACGTTGACGTCGATGGCCTGCCCCGGCACCGCGAAGGGCGGCAGCACCGCCGTGACCATCACCGCCGCCACGTTGCGCAGCTGCATGGTGGTGCCCGGGGGCACCGTCACGCCCATCTGCTGCAGCATCGCGTTGAGGCTCTGCGTGGTGAAGGGCGCCTGCGTGGTCTGGTCGCCGGTGCCGTCCAGGCCCACCACCAGGCCGTAGCCCGTGAGCTGGTTGTTGCGCACGCCCTGCACGGCGGCGACTTCCTTGATGCGCACCGCGTGCGCCGGCGCGGGCAGCGCCAGCACCAGCGCGCCCAGCAGGGCCCCCAGCGACAGCAGCCGCGGCAACAGCCGCCGCGGCTCGAAGGGGGACAGCGCCATCTCGTTCATGTCTTGCTCGGAAATCAGAAGGGCAGCACGTTGAGGAAGAAACGGCCGAGCCAGCCCATGAGCTGCGCGTCGGCCTGCTGCCCGCGGCCGCGATGCTCCACGCGCACGTTGGCGATCCTGGCGCTGGGCACCACGTTGCCCGGCTGGATGGCGCGCGGATCGACCTGGCCCGAAAAGCGCAGCACGTCCACGTTGGCGTTGACGCCGATCTGCTTCTCGCCGGCAACGAGCAGGTGGCCGTTGGGCAGCACGCCCGTGACCATGGCCGTGATGGTCCCGGAGAAGTCGTTGCTGCTGGCCGTGGCGCCGGCGCCGGAGAAGGTGTTGCTGGAGCTTGCGCCCGCACCCAGCCGGCCCAGCAGCGAGGAGGAGCTGTTGAGCAGCGGCAGCCGGCTCACGCTGGCATCGACCTCGCCGCTCTTGTCCACGGAGCTGGTGGACTTCTGGCTGGCGCTCACGGCCTCGACGATCTGCACCGTGAGCGTGTCGCCGGGCAGCCGCGCGCGGTGGTCCTCGAACAGCGGCCGGTAGGTCGCGCCCTGGAAGATCGCGCCGTTGGCGGCGGCCGGCGCCGGCGGGGCCGCGGGCAGCACGGGGGTGGTGTCGGGCATCTCCACGCGCGGGGCGCGGTACTCGTTCACCGAGGCGCAGCCGCCCAGCGCCAGCAGCGCGGCCAGCGCGGCGGCGGCCAGGGGCATGGTGCGCGGGGTCCTCATGGCACGGATGCGTTGCTGCGTTGCCTCAGAGCTGCGAGAGCTTCTGCAGCATCTGGTCGGAGGTGCTGACGGCCTTGGAGTTGAGCTCGTAGGCACGCTGGGTCTGGATCATCGACACCAGCTCCTCCACCACGCTGACGTTGGAGGTCTCGACGAAGCCCTGCGCCAGGGCGCCAAGCCCATCGGCTTCCGGGTTGCCGGTGGTGGGCGTGCCCGAGGAGGCCGTCTCGACGAACAGGTTCTGCCCGCGCGGCTCCAGCCCGGCGGGATTGATGAACTGCGCCAGCTGCAGCTGGCCCACGCGCGTGGGCGTGGCCTGGCCGGGCATCTGCACCGAGACCACGCCGTCGCCACCCACCGTCACGCTCAACGCGGTGGCCGGCACGGTGATGCCGGGCTGCACGGCGTAGCCCGCGTTGGTGACGAGCTGGCCGTTGGCGTCGAGCTGGAAGGCGCCGTCGCGGGTGTAGGCGGTGGTGCCGTCGGGCATCTGGATCTGGAAGAAGCCCTGCCCCTTGACGGCCAGGTCCAGGTGGTTGCCCGTCTGCTGCAGGTTGCCCTGCGTGAAGTTGCGCGAGGTGGCCACCGGGCGCACGCCCAGGCCGAGCTGCAGCCCCGTGGGCAGTTGCGTCTGCTCGGAGCTGGCGGCGCCGCTCTGGCGCAGGTTCTGGTACATCAGGTCCTCGAACACGGCGTGCGTGCGCTTGTAGCCGTTGGTCGAGACGTTGGCCAGGTTGTGGGTGATGGTGTCCAGCCTGGTCTGCTGGGCTTCCATGCCGGTCTTGGCGATCCACAGCGAACGGATCATGGGGCGCTTCTCCTCGATGCTGCGGGCGATCTTCGCGCGCCTCCGGCCCGGGGCAGCGTGCGAATAACAAGGTGTTTGTCGCCCAGTTATCGGCCGCGCCTGGCGGAGCTTGAGCCGCAGGGGCGCACGGCCTTATTCGGTGTCACTTGTCAATGAAGTGATCCGTTCGTACTGAGGTATCGAAGTACGAATCCGACAGGCTGCGACGGCGGCCTCCCGGCAGGGGCCGTTCATCCTTCGACGCGCCAAAGGCGCGCCCTGTGCTGAGGTATCGAAGCATCAGGACGAACGCAATACCGGGTTCGGGAACCTTGGAAACCTTTGTCAGCCCGCGCTGTTGGACAGCAGCTTCTGCGCGCCCTGCTCCTGGCGCTCGGCGGTCTGGATGAGCTTCATCTGCTGCTCGAACTGCCGCGCCGCGGAGATCATCGCCACCATCGTCTCGATGGGGCTGACGTTGCTGCCTTCGAGCGCGCCGTCGCGCAGCCGCGCGCCGGGGTCGGCCGGCAGCTCGCCCTCGGCGCCGCGGAACAGCCCGTCGCTGCCGCGTTGCAGCGGCGCGTCGGGCGTGACCAGCTTGAGGCGGCCGAGCTGCGTGGGGCGGCCCTCGGGCCCGGTGGCGCTGAGCGTGCCGTCGGCGGCGATGCTCACGCTGCTGTTGGGCGGCACGTCGATGGGGCCGCCGTCACCCAGCACGGGCAGGCCCGAGCGCGTGACGAGCTGGCCCTGCGCGTCCACCTCCAGCGAGCCCGCGCGCGTGTAGGCCTCGGTGCCGTCCAGCGCCTGCACCGCCAGCCAGGCGCCGCCTTCCATCGCCACGTCCAGGTTGCGCCCGGTGGTCTGGATCGGGCCGGGGTCGGGGTTGTAGCCCACGGTGGTCTCCAGCGCCGGCACGCGGGTGCTGGCGCCGTCGCCGCGCACCGGCACGGCGCGGAACGCCGCCATCTCGGCGCGGAAGCCGCCGGTGGAGACGTTGGCCAGGTTGTTGGAGAGCACCTCCTGGCGCTGCAGCGCCGCCTTGGCCCCGGTCATCGAGAGATAGATCATGCGGTCCACGGCGGCGCTTCCTTCTCTGGTGGCGTGTCAGTCGCGCTGGGCGTCAGCGCAGGTTGATCAGGGTCTGCATGACCTGGTCCTGCGTCTTGATCGTCTGCGCGTTGGCCTGGTAGGAGCGCTGCGCCGTGATCATGTTGACCAGCTCGCTGGCGATGTCCACGTTGGACTCCTCCAGCGCCTCGGACTGGATCTTGCCCACCACGCCGCTGCCCGGCGTGCCGCGCACGGGCTCGCCCGAGGTCGGCGTGCCCGCCCACAGGTTGCCCGACAGCGGCTGCAGCCCCTGCGGGTTGACGAACTTGGCCAGCTCCACCTGCCCGGCCGTGAAGGTCTTGCCGTTGCTGTACAGCGCCAGCACCGTGCCATCCTCCTGGACGTTGATGCTGCTGACGTTGCCCGGGGCGTAGCCGTCCTGGTAGGGCTTGCTCACCGCGGTGGTCAGGCTGCGCTGAGTGGCCTTGGACAGGTCGAACTGGACCGCGAGCGGCAGGGTCTTGAGGCCCTTGCCATCGTCCGTGCCAGGGATCGCGAGTTGGAAAACCGAGGGCGAATCGCTGATGGGCTTGGCGCCGTTCCCCTCGAAGGCCAGCTCCAGTCGCAGATTCTTGTTGTCCGCGTCCTGCAGCAGTTGGCCGTTGGCGCTGACGAAGACATTCCAACTCGTTTGGTTAGTCTCCGGGTCGGTGGCACCCTTCTGGAAGTAATAGTTGAGCGTCACTTCCTGGCCCAGCGCATCGTAGGCTGTCTGCGAGGTGGCGTAGTTGTAGGTGGCGGTGTCGGCTGGATCAAAGGCCATGGCCGAGTGGGTCAACTTGAGAATATCCGTCGCGTCCTGCAGCGTATCGGTTGCCTTCGCGATATTCGCCGCCAGATCCGGGATCGCGTTCATGGTTTCCTCCGCCTTCTCTTGGGCATCTTCAAGGCTCTTCATGTTGCTGATGGCCTTGGCGGCGTCGGCAAAGCCTTTGGCGGCCAGGGCGGCGGTAGCCTTGTCGTCAGCAAGCTTGGCCGATTTGTAGGCGGCCGAAGTCGGATCCAATCCGTCAAGAGCATCAAACGCATCTTGCTTGGCTTGAACCAGGTCAGGGTCCGCCTGCTTAGCGAGGTCGATTTTTTCCTTCGCGTCATCCACGGCCTTCTTGGCCGCGACAGCCGCTGTCTTCGGAGCCTCGACTTTTACCTTGTCCTGGTAGGCTGCATCCGCGGCTTTCTGCGCGTCCGCCAGCGCCGTGCTCTTCAGCGTGGAACGCGAGTCCAGGTTCATTTCCAGCTTGATCTCGCTGGTGGCGCGGGGCGCAACGCTGGCGGTAGGCACGCGCAGCCCCTGCAGGGTGCCGGACATGATCTGGCCGGTGGCGTTGACGCCGTAGCCCATCAGGCGCAGCCCGTCGTTGTTGACGATCTCACCCGCGTTGTTGACCTTGAACTGGCCGTTGCGGGTGTACATCGTCGGGTTGATGCCGTCGCTGACCTGGAAGAAGCCCTCGCCGCTGATGGCCAGGTCGGTCGATCGCCCGGTGTCGGTGATGTTGCCCTGCGTGAACTGCTGCGACACGGTGTCGACGCGCACGCCCGCGCCCGCCTGCACCGCCCCGCCCTGGCCCAGGGCCGCCGTGTACACGTGCGAGAACTCGGCGCGCGAGGTCTTGGCGCCGAAGGTGTTGGCGTTGGCGATGTTGTTGCCGATGACTTCCAGGTTCTTGCTGGAGGCGTTGAGGCCGGAGAGGCCTTGCGGGAAGCTGCTCATGGCGAGTCCTTGTTCTTCAGTTGAAGGCCTTGACGGCGTCGTAGTTCACGGTGCCGCTGCGGCTGAGTTGCAGCTGCAGCGACTGTCCACTGGTGCTGACCGCCTCGACGAGGTCACTCATCAGCGCGGTGGTGGTGAGCTTGGTCGCACCGCTGGTGGCGGCGATGCGGAAAGTGCTGCCCGCGGCCTTGTCCGCCGGCTGCGTCCATTCGAAGGCGTGGCGGCCCGTGGTCTGCGCGCCCAGCTGCACCGTGTCCACCACGTGCCCGGCGCCGTCGAGGATCTCCACCTGCACCTGGTCGGCCGCGTTGGCAAGCTCGAAGCCGCCTTGCAGCCGGGTGCCCTCGGCGTCGGCGGCGGTGAGGCGGTTGCCCTCCACCACCACGCCGCGCCCCACCAGGCTCGCGCCCTGCAGCGTCTGCATCTGCATGAACTGCGTGCTCAGCGCGGCGATGGACGCATTGACCTTCTCCAGGCCCGAGACGGTGTTGATCTGCGCCATCTGGCTGGTGATCTGCGCGTTGTCCATCGGGTTGAGCGGGTCCTGGTTCTGCATCTGCGCCACCAGCAGCGTGAGGAAGCGGTCCTGGCTGCCGGCCTCGCCGCTCTTCTTGGATGAACTGCTGGCGGTGCTGCTGGACAGCGCCGCGAAGGGATTGGTGGAGTCGATGGTGCTCATGCGATGGGACGGGGGGGTTGGTCAGGACTGGCCCATCTGCAGCGTCTTGAGCAGCAGGCTCTTGGCGGTGTTCATGACCTCGACGTTGTTCTGGTAGGAGCGCGAGGCCGAGATCATGTTGACCATCTCCTCCACCGGATTGACGTTGCTGAAGGTCACGTAGCCCTCGGCGTCGGCCGCCGGGTGCTTGGGGTCGAAGGCGCGGCGCCCGGGCGTGTCGTTCTCGTTGATGGCGCTCACGCGCACGCCGGCGTGGCCCTGGGCGCCCATGAGCTCGGTCTGGAACACCACCTGGCGCGCCTTGTAGGCCTGCCCGTCGGGGCCGGCCACGGTGTCGGCGTTGGCCAGGTTGGAAGACACCACGTTCAGCCGCTGGCTCTGCGCGCTCACGGCGCTGGCGGCCACGTTCAAGATGTTCAGAAGGCTCATGCGGCGTTCCTTGCGTATTTCTCTTCGGTTCGCCCTGAGCTTGTCGAAGGGCTTGCAGGCGCCAGGGCTTCGACGGGCTCCGCCCGAACGCAGACCGGCTGAGGGCGCAACTTCATTCACTGGCCCTTGATGGCATCGAGCATGGTGCGCACGCTGCCGTTGATGAAGCGCAGCGTCGCCTCGTACTTGACGCTGTTGTCGGCAAAGGCCGCGCGCTCGCGGTCCATGTCCACGGAGTTGCCGTCCAGGTTGGTCTGCGCGGGCTGCGCGTAGGCCAGCTGCGCGGTGCCCACCGTGCGGTCCAGGCTGGCGGGTGCGGCGCTGAGGTGGCCCGCGGCCGTGGTGGCCAGCCGTGCGACGCCGCCCATGGACGTGACCGTGAGGTCGCCGCCCTGGCCGGTGGCCTCGCGCAGCGCCTGCGCGAAGCTGATGTCGCGCGCCTGGTAGCCCGGGGTGTCGGCGTTGGCGATGTTGCTGGCCAGCACGCGCTGCCGCTCCGAGCGCAGCGTCAAGGCCTCGGACTGGAAGTTCAGGGTTGAGGTGAGGCGGTTGAGCATGGCAGCGCGGGTTTTCCGATGGCTGGCATTGTGGGCAGCCCCGCGCGCGCCGCCCGTGAAATAAGCGGCATGAACCGGGCGCAATTCCGGCGCATGCCCCGCGCCGGCGCGTCCTACAGTGCCCCTCGTGAAATGGCTTGCCCTCAACCACCTGCTGGCCCTGGGCCTGGCGTCCGCGGCGTGTGCCGCGTGGGCGCAGTCCAGCGCGCCGGCCGCCACGGCGCCGCTCGATCCGGCGCTGCTGGCGCGGGTGCGCGAGATGGCGCAGCAGGCGGCGCAGGCCGGCGTGGCCGAGTTGCCGGGGGCGCGCGTGCAGCTGGAGCTGGGCACGCTCGACGCGCGGCTGCGCCTGGCGCCCTGCGCGCAGGTGCAGCCCTACGTGCCGCCGAACCAGCGCATGTGGGGCCGCGCCCGCATCGGGCTGCGCTGCGCGCAGGGCGCGGCGTGGAACGTGTCGCTGCCCGTGACGGTGAAGGTGTTTGCGCCCGCACTGGTGCTCACGCAATCGCTGCCCGCGGGCACGGCGCTGGAAGCCGCGCACCTGGAGCTCAAGGACGTGGACGTGGCCTCGGACCGCAGCCCCGCGCTGATGCAACTGGAACAGGCGCTCGGACGCCCCCTGGCGCGGGACATGAACGCCGGCGACACGCTCCACCGCGCCAGCCTGCGTAGTCGCCAGTGGTTCGCCGCCGGCGACACCGTGCGCCTGGTGGCGCAGGGCGCGGGCTACAGCGTCAGCGGCGAGGCCCAGGCGCTGGGCCCCGGCCTGGAAGGCCAGGCCGTGCGGCTGCGCACCGAGAGCGGCCGCATCGTCAGCGCGTTGCCCGTGGCGCCGCGCCAGGCGGAGATCACGCCATGAGACGCGGGCCGCGCCACTGCGAAAGCCATGCATACGCACCGGCTGCCCGCAAGCGGGTCCCCCCGCCATCGGTAGTCCAACCTAAAGTTCTCCAGACCGTGACCGATACCACGGACATATTGGTCGGGCCTGCTCAGTCCGCACCCGGAGAACGCTCATGAAAATCGGCCACCTTGACCTTCCGTCCGCGCGCATCACGGCAACAGGCGATCGCCCCGTCGCGCGCTCGTCGTCCAGCAGCCCGGCCAGCGCCGGCAGCAGCACGCAGGTGGCCCTGTCTTCCGCCGCCGCCTCGCTGCTCGGCGGCGAGGACGCCAGCTTCGACGCCGCGAAGGTCGAGCGCATCGCGCAGGCCATCCGTGACGGCAGTTTTCGCATCAATGCCGGCGCCATCGCCGACAAGCTCCTAGACAACGCCCAGGAACTCCTGGCGCGTCCCCCTCGGCACTGAGATTCAACCCGCTGCAGACCACCTCATGAACACCCCCCTCGCCGACACCACGTCCACCGCCGTTGAGCTCGAAGGCACGTTGGCTGTGCTGGAGGCGAACCTGCTGGGATTGAGCGACTCCCTGCGCGAGCGCGATGCCGCCGCGATGGAGCGACAAGCCGAGCAGTTGCACCAGGCACTGGCCACCGCCGTGAACCGTTTCTCGCAGGCCGCGCGCAGCGGCAGCGTGCCCCCGGCGCTGCGCATGCGCCTGGCGCGCGCGGGCAGCCAGGTGGCCGCGCAGCGGGAAGCGCTGGCACGCGCCACCGCCGCGCTGGACCGCGCCATCGACGTGCTGCTGCCCGGCCTCAACGCCGGCGGCTCCGTCTACGGCGCCGCCGGCCTCGCCGACCGGCCCACGCGCAGCGGCATGGTGCGCGCCTGAGCCGCGCCCGCAACCAGCCTTGATCAGGCCCGCGCGAGCGGGCCTTTTTCGTTCAGTGCCGCCCTGGGAAAGTCGAAGTGCTATCGCATCCCGTTAGCCAAGACGCTTCGCACCCCACTTCGCGGGAATGGCGAGGACGCAAGCGCAGCCGGGCTCACTGCCCTCCCACCGGCGCCAGCCGCCACACCTGCGTACGCACGTTGCTCTGGTTGTTGTCGCTGGAGGTGCTGACGTAGAGCGCGCCGTCGGGGCCCTGCTCCACGTTGCGCAGCCGCACGTTGAGCCCCTCCAGCAGCGGCGTGACCGCGCTCACGGCGTTGCCGCCGTCGGCGAGCTGCAGCACCAGCAGCCGCCGCCCCGACATCTGCCCGATCACCAGCGCGCCGGCCCAGGCCTTCCAGGCCGCGCCCGTGACGAAGCCGCCGCCGCCCGTGCCGCGCGCGGGCAGCCCCGAGCGCCAGGCCGGGCGCAGCGCCCCCGGGTACAGCCCGGTGTCGGTCATGGGCGTGCCGGCATAGCCGCAGTAGCTCAGCGCCTGGCCGCTGGGGCACAGCGCATCCGGGCTGCCCAGCGGGCGCGGACGCGGGTCCCAGCCACCGTTGCCCGCGCGCAGCGGCGTGACCTCGTCGTTGTTGCCCGAGCCGTGCTCGATCAGGTAGGGCCGCCGCGTCCCCGGCTGCACCGCCAGGCCCTGCCCGTTGCGCAGGCCCTGCACCCAGATGCGCGCATCGGCCCCGGCCGGCGCCTGGCCCGCGGCCGAGGCCCGGCCCTCGCGGTCCACGCGCAGCACCTTGCCGCCCAGCGACCTCGGGTTCTGCGGCACCGGGCCGTCGCGCAGGTCGCCCGTGCTGATGAGCAGCTCCTTGCCCACGAAGGCCAGCGCGCCGCCCGAGTGCTGGCCCACCAGCCCGACCTTGTTCTGGAACGGGATGCCGGTGACGATGTCCTTGCGCGAATCCACCCCCGACCAGTCCGGCTTCACGCGCAGCCGCACCACGCGGTTGTCGCGCCCCCCGCCGGCACTGGAGGCCATGAACACGTACACGCGGCGGTTGAGCCCGAACTCCGGGTCCAGCGCCAGGCCCAGCATGCCGCTGTTGGTGGCGCTGACGAGGTCCGCCGGCGCGAACAGCCGCCGCTGCGCGCCGCCGGGCAGGCGCGCCCACAGCCCCCGCCCGCGCTCGGTGTAGAGCATCACGCCGCCGGGCGCGAAAGCCATGTCCCAGACCTCGAACACGTTGCGCATGTACACGTCGCGCACCAGCGTCGGCGCGCCCGCGGGCAGCGCCGTGGCTTCGAGCTGCGTGCTGGCGTAGCCCGTGGCGCGCACGTCCAGCGTCTGCGGCCCCTGCCCCGGCCCCAGCCGCCAGGTGCCGGCATGGGCGCGGCCATCGGCGCCGCTGAGCACCGTGCCCTGGCCGATGCTGCCGCCGTCGCTGGGCGTGAACGTCACCGCCACGCCGCTCACCGGCCGGCCATTGGCATCGCGCACCAGCGCCACCGCCGGCCGCGGCAGCGCGGCGCCGGCCGGCGCCATCTGGTGATCGTTGGCTTCCGGCGCCTCCAGGCGCGCACCGTCGGACAGCGCCGTGGCCTGGATCACGGCCTCGGCCAGGCCCGGCGTGCTCACGGACAGCCGCTGCCGCCCCGCCACCGGTCCCAGCGTCCAGCTGCCCAGCCGCGCGTTGCCTTCACCGTTGGTCGTGGCGAAGGCACCGGTGATCGTGCCCCCGCCGTCCACCACCCTGAAGCGCACCGACACGCCCACCACCGCCACGCCGTTGTTGTCCACCACCCGCACCATCGGCGCGACCGGCAGCCGCGTGTTCACCGGGGCGACCTGGCCCTGGCCGCGCACGATGCGCAGGTCGGCCGGCGTGCCGGCCGCCTCCACCGACACCAGGCGCCAGGCCTGGGAACAGTCCGCGCTCAGCGCCTGCGACTGCGCCTCGGCGCCGTCGGCATCGGTGGCGGCGCCCAGCGCCAGGCCGCTGTGGCGCGAAACCAGCCGCACCCAGCCGTCGCCCAGCGGTTGCAGCAGCACGCGCTGGCTGGCCAGCTCGGTCCACGCACCCTGCCGGAACGCCGCCCCGGCGCCGTCGAGCACCAGCTCGCTGTGCTGCGCCGTCAACCGCCAGTCCCCGTCGGGCAGCCGCTCCAGGCGCCAGCGCTGGTGCGGTTGCGACCGCCAACGGCCCAGCTGCAGCGCGGCCTCGGCCTGCGCGGCACCGCCCTGCACTTCCAGCACGCGGTGGCCGCACTGGTTCTCCAGGCGGTACACGCCGTCGGCCGGCAGGCCCGGCGCGGCACCCGCCGCGGCCCCGCCGCCCAGCATCACGACGACGAGCAGCCGGCACGGCCATTTCCAGTGGGAACGCATGTCAATCCCCCAACACCCACCACGCATGGGTTCCGGGGAAGGGTATGCCGCGGCCGGCGCACGCACACCCGGGAGGGCGTGCGGTTACGTATCAAGGCGTTGGCTCAGCGCGGCACGGGCTTACCAGTCGCGCAGCTTCGCGCGCAGCCGGGCGATGCTCTGGCTGTGGAGCTGGCACACCCGCGACTCGGTCACGCCGAGCACGGCGGCGATCTCCTTGAGGTTCATGTCGTGCTCGTAGTACATGCTCATGACGTACTGCTCGCGCTCGGGCAGGCCCTCGATGGCCGCCACCAGCGCCTCGCGCATGCGCCGGTCCTGCAGCCGCGCCATGGGGTTGGCCTCGGCTTCGCTGATGTGGCGGTCCAGGAAGTCCTCGTCGCCGTCGCTGCCGCTGCCGGCCATGTCCTCCAGGTACAGCAGCTGCGTGCCGCGCACCTTGCCCAGCAGTTCCTGGTAGTCGGCCAGCGCGAGCCCCATCTCGGCGGCGATCTCGCTCTCCAGCGGCGCGCGGCCGAGGCGGTGCTCCAGCCGGTGCACGGCGGCCTCGATCTCACGCTGCTGGCGCCGGTTGCCGCGGCTCATCCAGTCCGCCCCGCGCAGCTCGTCGAGCATCGCACCGCGGATGCGCTGGGTGGCGAAGGTTTCGAACTGCACACCCTGGTTGGCGTCGAAGCGCCCCAGCGCGTCGTTGAGCCCCATCATCCCGACCTGGATCAGGTCGGCGACCTCAACGTTGGCCGGCAGCTTGGCAATCATCTGGTGAGCCAGGCGCCGCACCAGCGGGCTGTACTGCGCCAGTAACGCATCGTTCTTCAGGCGGCCTTTGACGGTGTACATGCTCCAACGCTCCCGGGGCATCCTTGTTTTTCAATTTCTTGCGGACGGGGTGCTGTCCAGCGCGGCGTCGCCGCCCGGATGCCAGCCCTGGTCCGCTTGCCGTTCTTCGGTTTCGAGCAGTGCCGCGGCCAGCCGCGCCAGCGACGCCGGCACCGTGGCGGCGGCCCCTCCGCGCGCCGGGTCCACGGCCACGCCCTCGCGCAGCGCCGCACCCGGGCGGTTGCGCGCCCAACCGGCAAGGTGGCGCACGGCGCGCGCGGCCTGCGGCGAGGACATCGGTGCGCCCAGCAGCAAGTCGAACCGCGTGCAGCGGTGGCGCGAGCCCAGCAGCCGCAGGCTCGCCAGCGCGTGCGCCAGGCTGTCGGCGTCCTCGCCGGCCAGCAGCAGCGGGTTGACCGCGCGGCCTTCGAAGAAGCGGCTGAGCTCGGCGGCGCCTGCATGCACCATCAGCACGTCGCATTGCGGCGCCGACCGCGCCAGGTGCTGCAGCCACTGCGCGGCGCTGCCCTGGGCCGCCAGCAGCCGCGCCGGCAGGCCGCGCGCGGCCAGGTAGGACAGCCCGTTGCCCAGCGGCTCGATGCCCAGCGCCGGGTCCTCCAGCACCGCCGGCGCCGCCTCGGGCGCGCTTTCAGCCGCGTCGATGATCAGCGTGTTGCCGCCCTGCGCGGCCAGCGCCGCCGTCAGCCGCTCCAGCAGCAGCTCCACGCCGCCCACATGCGGATTGGCCGCCACGGGCACGAATCGCTGGTGCGCGCCGCCGCTGAAGAGACGGCGCAAGCCCGCGGCCTGGTCGGTCCGGTCGCTCAACGAAGGCTGTCGTCGGGAAAGCAGACTGCGCATGCCTTGCCTTCTCCTCAGGCCAGCACCGGAGCCGCACCCGGAGCGCCGCGACCCGCACCGCAAAGCACCAGGCTCACGTCGTCGGACTGCAGCCGGTACACCGCGGCGCTGGCCGGGCGCAGCGCGCGCTCCACCAGCGCCTGAGCCGACAGGCGGTGCCAGTCCTCGGGCACGCGCTGTCCAGTGGCCACACCCACCACGCGCAGCCGGTGGCGGATCACCGCATCCAGCGCCGGCGCCAGCTTCACCGCCTCGTCCAGCTTGGACAGGATCACGCCGCGGCATTGCGCAGCGCGCCAGGCGTGCATCACATCGTCGATGGTTTCGCCCTGCGAGGCGGCGTTGACCACCAGCAGCCGCCGGATTGACGGGTGCACCAGCATGTCCAGCAGCTCGCGCGTGCGCTCGTCGCGCTGCGCCATGCCTGCCGTGTCGATGATCACCATCTTCTTGCCGCCCAGCAGCGACAGCAGATCCTCCAGCGAGGTGCGGTCGTGCGCGGTGTGCACGGGCACGCCCAGGATGCGGCCGTAGGCGCGCAGCTGCTCGTGCGCGCCCACCCGGTAGGCGTCCAGCGTGATCAGGCCGAGCTGCCCCGGGCCGTGGCGCGTGGCGCAGGCCGCGGCCAGCTTGGCGGTGGTGGTGGTCTTGCCCACGCCGGTGGAGCCGATGAGCGCGTACACGCCGCACTCCGCCTCCAGCGGCACCTCGGCCTCGGCGCCGCAGAGGTTGCGCTGCAGCACGCCCGCGGCCCAGGCCAGCGGGTCGCCCGCGTCCTGCGGCAACCCCGAGCCGAGCTTGCGGATGAGCCCGGGCGAGAAGCCGCACTCCAGCAACCGCTGCGACAGCGCGGCCTGCGCCGGGTTGCGCTGGAGCTGGTCGGCATAGGCCAGCGCGTCCAGGCGCTGCTCGATCATCGCGCGCGCCGAGCGCAGCTCGTTGAGCATCTCGCCCTGCTCGCGGCGCAGGTCGGCCATCACCGGCGCCACCGCCTGCTCCACGGCCTCCAGCGCCACGGGTGCCGCCGCATCCGGCGCCGGCCCCTGGATCGCCTCGCTCAGGACCGGCAGCTCATACGCCGGCGGCACCTGGACCGGCGGTACCGGCAACGGCTGTGCCGGCTCCGGCGGTACCGGCACCGGTTGCACGGCCACCGGCAACACGGGCATCGCCGCCATCGTGGCCGGCGGTGCCTGGATGGGCCGCACCGGGACTGGCGGCACCTGGATCGACTGCACCTGCACCGGTTGCGCTTGCACCGGCCGCACCGGCCGCGCGGGGATGGCCGTGGCGGCCATCTTGCCGACCGCGCTGACGGCAGCCGCCATCGGCGTGAGCACCGGCACCTGCGTGCGCGACAGCTCGGCCTGGCGCCGCTTGAGCATGCGCTCGCGCACGTACTCCTGGAACGACAGCGTGCTCATGCCCATGCCGCCGCCCGCGGCGGGCTGTGGCTGCAGCGGCTGGGACTGCTGAGGCTTGCGGGCCTGCTGTGGCCTTGGCGTGGGCACCGGCTGGGGCGGCTGCCGCACCGGAAGGCCCGAGGCCAGGCTCTCGATCTGGCGCATGCCGTCGTGCGGCATGGCCAGCACTTCCACGCCCTCCGGGCACGGACGCGTGGACAGAACGACGGCCTCGTCGCCGAATGCCTGCCGCACCAGTTGCAGGGCTTCGCGCGGGCTGCGCGCGGTGAAGCGTTTGACGTTCATGCTGTGCCTCCGATGATCGAGGCGATCCGGATGGTGTGGGTTTCAGGAATCTCGCTGTGCGCCAGCACCTTCAGGCGCGGCGCGGCGCGCCTGAGCAGGCGGGCCATGGGCGTGCGGATGGCGTCGGGCACCAGCAGGCACGCGGGCTGGCCCAGCTCCTCCTGGCGCTGCGCGGTGTCGGCGGCGCCGCGGGTCAGGGCCTCGGCCACGCCGGGGTCCAGCGCCGCGCCGTGCGGGGAGTTCAGCGCCTGCGTCACCAGGCGCTCCAGCCCCGGCTCGATGGCGATCACGTCGAGTTCGCGCACCGGGCCGTAGATCTGCTGCACGATGGCCGGGGCCAGGTGCACACGCACCCGGCGTGCCAGCTCGGCCGGGTCGGCGGCTACCGCGGCGTTCTCCACCAGGCATTCGACGATGGAGCGCATGTCGCGGATGTGCACGCCCTCCTCCAGCAGCAGCTGCAGCACCTTCTGCAGCACGGGGATGGCCACGACCTTGGGAATCACGTCCTCGATGAGCTTGGGTGCGAGCTTGGCCACGTGGTCCACCAACTGCTGGGTCTCGGTGCGGCCCAGCAGCTTCGCGGCGTGGACCTGCATCAAGTGTGAGAGGTGCGTGGCGACCACGGTCGAGCAATCAACCACCGTAAAGCCGCCCATTTGGGCCTGCTCGCGCAGCCGCTCCTCGACCCACACCGCCGGCAGCCCGAAGGCCGGGTCGGTGGTGGTGGTGCCGGGCAGCTTCTGCGTGGCGCCGCCGGGGTTGATGGCCAGCAGCATGCCGGGGAAGGCCTCGCCCTCGCCCACCACCGCGCCGCGCAGCGTCACGCGGTAGGCGCTGGGGCGCAGCTCCAGGTTGTCGCGGATGTGCACCGCCGGCGGCAGGAAGCCCACGTCCTGCGCGAACTTCTTGCGCACGCCCTTGATGCGGCTGAGCAGGTCGCCGTTGCGCGACTTGTCCACCAGCGTGATGAGCCGGTAGCCCACTTCCAGCCCCAGCGCGTCCACGGGCACGAGGTCGTCCCAGCTCGCCTCGGCGTCGCCGCTGTGCACGGCCTCGGGCTGGGGCGCGGGTTGCGCCGCCTGGCGCCGCGCGGCCTGGTGCATGCGCCACGCGCCCGCGCCCAGCGCCGTGGCCAGCAGCAGGAACACCAGGTGCGGCATGCCGGGGATGAGCCCCAGCCCGCCCACGATGCCCGCGGCCATCCCCAGCGTGCGCGGCGAGCCGAAGAGCTGCGCGCCGATCTGGCTGCCCACGTCGGCGTCCTTGCCCACGCGCGAGACCACCATCGCCGCGGCCACCGAGATCAGCAGCCCCGGAATCTGCGCCACCAGCGCGTCGCCCACGGCCAGCAGCACGTAGGTGTTGGCCGCCTGCGCCGCGCTCAGGTCGTGCTGCACCATGCCGATGGTGAAGCCGCCCACGATGTTGATGAACAGGATCAGCAGCCCCGCGATCGCGTCGCCGCGCACGAACTTGCTGGCGCCGTCCATGGAGCCGAAGAACTCGGCCTCGTCACCCACCTCGGCGCGGCGGCGCTTGGCCTCGGCCTCGTCGATGAGCCCGGCGTTGAGGTCCGCGTCGATGGCCATCTGCTTGCCGGGCATGGCGTCCAGCGTGAAGCGCGCGCCGACCTCGGCGATGCGCTCGGCGCCCTTGGTCACGACGATGAAGTTGATGACCACCAGCACCGCGAACACGATCAGGCCCACGGTGAAGTTGCCGCCGATGAGGAAGTGGCCGAAGGCCTCGATGACGTGGCCGGCCGCGCCGGTGCCGGTGTGGCCCTGCAGCAGCACCACGCGCGTGGAGGCGACGTTCAGCGACAGGCGCAGCAGCGTCGTCACCAGCAGCACCGCCGGGAAGGCGGCGAAGTCCAGCGGACGCACCATGCTGGAGGCCGTCAGCATCACCATCAGCGCCATCGCGATGTTGAAGGTGAACAGCATGTCCAGCACGAATGCCGGCAGCGGCAGCACCATCATGGCCAGCACCATGACCACGAACAGCGGCGCCGCCAGCGTGCGCACGAGATCCGGCCCCACGCCCAGCACCGCCTGCAGCCGGGCGAGATAGGTGTTCATGGGCCGAGATTGTTCCCAGCCCGCGCCAAAACTTGAGCCGGATTAGCGGGCCGAAAACGGCGCTGTTCGCGGGGCCAGGATGGCGGCGGCAGCGGTGCAAGGGGCACGGGCGTTGACCGCCGTCATAGCGACTCGCTTTTCCAACCGATACGGACCACAAGCAATTCCTGAACAACCAGAACCCGTTCGCCCCGGGCCCCCCGACCGGGCTCAGGGCGAACGGAGCCCTTGATTGACGGCGCGGACTGGAATCAGCCCTGCCCGGCCTTGTTCTGCGGGTCCATGTCCGCCGGCACCGGCAGCGCCGGCAGCGCCCCGGGCATCGCGCCGCGCCCGGCCATGGCCGCCTTGAGCTGCCACACGTAGGCCAGCACCTGCGCCACCGCGGCGAACAGCGCGCTGGGAATCTCGCGTTCGAGCTCGCCGTGGGCATACAGTGCGCGCGCCAGCGGCGGCGCCTCCAGCACCGGCACCTTGTGCTCGCGCGCCAGGTCGCGGATGCGCTGCGCCACCAGGTCCGCTCCCTTGGCCACCACGCGCGGCGCGGCCATCGTGGCCTCGTCGTAGTGCAGCGCCACGGCGTAGTGCGTCGGGTTGGTCACCACCAAGTCGGCCTTGGGCACCGCCGCGAGCATGCGCCGGCGCGACGCCTCGCGCATGCGCTGGCGGATGCGGCCCTTGACTTCCGGGCTGCCCTCGGCCTCCTTGTGCTCCTGCTTGAACTCCTGGTGGCTCATGCGCAGCCGCTTGAGCAGCAGGAAGCGCTGCAGCGGCACGTCCACCAGCGCGAACAGCGCCAGCACCCCCACCAGCAGCGCCAGGCCGCCGTAGATCCGCGCACCGCCTTCGGCCAGCGCCTGCGGCAGCGCCTGCGTCAGCAGCGCCGTGAAATCCTGCAGGTGCGCGCGCAAGTACAGCGCACCCACCAGCCCCAGCACCAGTGCCAGCAGGCAGGCCTTGAGCGTCTGCACGAGCTGGTCCTTGGAAAACAGCCGCGCCACGCCCGTGAGCGGATTGAGGCGGGTGAAATTGGGTTGCAGCGCCTTCGTGGTGAAGTTCCAGCCGCCGCCGCCCAGCGCCGCGGCCACCGCCACCAGCGCCATCACCAGCCCCAGCGGCAGCACCAGCAGCAGGAACTGCAGCCCCAGCCCATACAGCCGCTCCAGCATCACCTGCGGGCTGGAGAGTGCATGCGCATCGAAGCGCAGCCCGTGCGTCAGCAGTTGCCGCAGCCGCTCGACCAGCAGGGGCGCGAAGGCCACCAGCAACGCGCCTCCCACGGCCAGCGCCGCGAAATGGCCCAGGTCGCGCGAGCGCGCGACCTGGCCCTCCTCGCGGGCCTTGCGGATCTTGCGTTCCGATGCGGGTAACTGGCGGTCCTGGGCGCCTTCGTCAGCCATGGCGGCGCTTCAGTGGGCAAATGCCCTTGCTCAGAACCCCAGGCTGGCCAGCAGGTCGTCGACCTCGCTCTGGTCACTGACGACGTCGGTGCGTCCCGTGGGATCGACCACCGGCCCGTCGAGCTCCTGGGCCACGGCGGCCAGCGCCGACGGCGCTTGCAGCTTATCGCGCTGGTCGGGCGGGATCACCTGCACCAGCAGCTTGACCAGCCCGTCCTCGAGCTCGTTGGCCAGGTTCACCACCTTGGCCACCACCTGGCCGGTGAGGTCGTGGAAGTCCTGCGCCATCATGATGTCGGTCAGGTGAGCATCGATGCGCGCCGAGGCCTGCTCGACGTCATGCATGAAGTTCATTACCGCGCCGGAGGCCACGGCCTTGACGGGGTTGGACACCATGGCCGCAGCCATCTCGCGCGTGGCCTGGCCGATGCGCTGCTGCTCGGCCTTGGCCTGGTCCACCGAGTTGAGCACCTTGTTGGCGGCGTCGGCGGTCTTGGTGGCGATGTACTGCAGCCGGCTGCGCGCGTCGGGCAGCCCGTCGGTGGCGGCCTGCAGCCGCGGCATCACGTCGAGCTGCTGCATCGTGTCGTGCAGCATGCGCGTGATGGCGCCGAGCTGCTGGAACACCTCGGGCGAAACGATCAGCGGCGCGCTCGGCGTAGGTATTTCCGGAAGGTTCATGTCGCGCTCCATCACTTCAGGCACCGGCCGCCATCTTCTGCAGGATCTTCTGCACCTTCTCTTCCAGCGTGGCCTTGGTGAAGGGCTTGACGATGTAGCCCGCCGCTCCGCTCTGCGCCGCGCGCACGATGTCCTCCTTGCGCGCCTCGGCCGTGACCATGAGCACCGGCAGGTGCTTGAGGGACGGGTCCGCCTTCACCGCCGACAGCAGATCGAAGCCGTTCATGTTGGGCATGTTGATGTCGCTGACGACGAAGTCGAACTTCTGGTTCTTGAGCATGCTCAACGCGATGGCGCCGTCCTCGGCCTCATCGGCGTTGTGGCAACCCATTTCCTTGAGCAGACCGCGCACGATGCGGCGCATGGTGGAAAAGTCGTCGACGATCAGGAACTTCAGATCGGTGGGGGTGCTCATGGTGTGCGTTGCGGGCGAATGGAGGGAGGCGCCGGGGTTATCGGCGGGACGCCGGGAACGCTTGAGTCCTTGGCGTCCAGGGCCTGGGCCAGGCCCGACGCGCTGTGGAAGAAGCGCTCCTCGGCTTCGCGGTTCATGACGATGATGCTGATACGCCGATTCTGCGGGTTCAGCGGGTCCTTCGGGTCGTACAGCACGCTCGAAGCGAGACCTTGCACACGCACGACACGATCTTCGGGCAGGCCTCCGGCAACGAGCTCGCGCCGGCTGGCATTGGCCCGGTCGCTGGAAAGCTCCCAGTTGCTGTAGCCGCGGTCGCCGCCGGCGTACGGATGCGCGTCGGTGTGGCCTTCGAGCGTGAGGTGGTTGGAGATGTTGGCCAGCGTCTGGCCGATCTCGCGCAACAGCTCGCGCATGTAGGGCTGCACCACCGCGCTGCCGCTGGCGAACATGGGCCGATTGTGTTCGTCAACGATCTGGATGCGCAGCCCGTCGCGCACCATCTCGACCTTGATCTGCGGCGACAGCGAGTTCAGGCGCGGATTGTCGGTGAGCTTCTTCAGCACGCGCAGCTTGAGCGCTTCGAGCTGGCGCACCTCGGCGCGGGCCTGATCGCCCTTGAGCAGGCGCAGCGCGTTGTGCTCGCTCACGGGGTCCGTTTCGCCGCGCTTGACCTGGCCGGCGCTGCGCGAGAGATCCTGCCCTCCACCCTTGATGATGCTCATGGCGTCGCCCGTACCGGTGCTGGCGCTGCCGCTCATCGTGAACTTCATGGGGGAGTTGAAGTAGTCGGCCAGGCCCTTGCGGTCGCCCTCGGTGAGCGAACCCATGAGCCACATCAGCAGGAAAAACGCCATCATCGCCGTGACGAAGTCGGCATAGGCGATCTTCCACGCGCCACTGTGCGAGACGTGCCCGCTCTTGCGCACGCGCTTGATGATGATGGGCGGCTGGCCCTTGATGTCGGCGGCCATGGCTCAGGCCTGAACGTCCTGGGGCATCACTTCCTGCCCTTGACGTGGTTTTCGAGCTCGGAAAAGGACGGCCGCTCGGTGGAATAGAGCACCTTGCGCCCGAACTCCATGGCCACCTGCGGCGCGTAGCCCTGCATCGAGGCCAGCAGCGTGGTCTTGATGCACTGCAGCTCCTTGGTGGCTTCGTCGGCCTTTTGCTCCATGAGCCCGGCCAGCGGCTCGAAGATGGCATAGGACAGCAGAATGCCCAGGAAGGTGCCCACCAGCGCCGAGCCGATCATGGCGCCCAGCACCGCCGGGGGCTGGCCCACGGAGCCCATGGTGTTGACCACCCCCAGCACGGCCGCGACGATGCCGAAGGCCGGCAAGCCGTTGGCCACGCGCGTCATCGCCACCGCGGGCGCATGCGCCTCGGCGTGGTGGGTCTCGATCTCGCTGTCCATCAGGCTTTCGATCTCGTGCGCGTTGAGGTTGCCCGAGACCATCATGCGCAGATAGTCGGTGATGAACTCCACGGCGTGGGGGTCGGCGCTGACGACGGGGTAGCGCTGGAACAGCGCCGACTCCGCCGGCGCGTCCACGTCATGCTCGATCGCGATGAGGCCTTCCTTGCGCGCCTTCTGCAGGATGTCGTAGAGCAGCGCCATGAGCTCCAGGTAGCGCGTCTTGCTGTACTTGGAGCCCTTGAAGCACGTCGTCAGGCTGCGCAGCGTGGCCTTGAGCACCTTGGGCTGGTTGTTGGCCACGAACGCGCCCAGCGCCGCGCCGCCGATGGTGACGAGCTCGAAGGGCAGCGCCTGCAGCACCACGGCGATGTTGCCGCCATGGACGACGAACACGCCGAAGATGCAGCTCAGCGCCAGGGTCCAGCCTATGAGAACGAACATGAAATGGGGTGAGTTGGCGAGTCGGCCTAGTATCGGCCCCCACCAGGACGACTTGAGCCCGACGGGACGGCGCGCAATGGGTCAGCGCGGCAGCAACGCCAACAACTTCTCGTGATTGGGCCGTTCGTGCACGTCGGCCGGGCTCAGCGACGCCTTCACGGCAAGGCTCGCCTGCGTCGTGTCGCGCAGCTTCGGCTGGGCCAGCGCCGCGCCGCTGGCGTCGGCGAACGCAGCCACGCGCGGCGCATGCGCCCGGCTGCCGCGCGCCAGCACCAGCGCGCACTCGCCACTGGCCAGTCTCACGAAGCTGCCCGGCGGGTACATGCCCACCGTGCGCAACAGCGCCGTGCCGATCTCGTCGGGCTTGCCGTCAGGGCCCACGCAGGCCTCGCGCACGGCCCGCAGCCCCGGCATGGGCGCGCGGTGGCCGCGGCGGCTGAGCTTGGCGCAGAAGATGTCAACCCGGCGCAGCAGCCGCGCCGCCTGCTGTGCCGTGGACAGCCCTGCCAGCGGCTGCGCGTCGAACTGGCTGTCGTGATGCAGCATGACCGCGCCCAGCCACACCCCGTCGGTCACGCCCGCGGCGGCCAGCAGCCGCGCCGCGTCGCGCGGGTGCTGCGCCAGTTGCGCGCGCAGCCCGGCGCTGATGCCCGTGTCGCGCAGCGCCAGCATGTCCTGCATCCGGCAGATGGAGACGTTCATCGTCAGCGCCGAGAGCTCCAGCGATTCGATCCGCCCGCTGTCCCAGCCCAGTACGCGCGCGCACTCGCCGGCCACGACCATGCAGCGCAGCGACTGGTGGCAGCTGTAGAGGTTGGTGTGCAGGCCGCCGGTATGGATGAGGTGGCACACCGATGCGTCCAGCGAGATATCCATCAGATGCCGCGCGCGGGCGCGCAGCTCGCGCGCCTCGCGAATCCACCGGCCGTCGTCACGCGGCTCACGCAGCGCCGCCTCCAACGCCATGGCGGCCATGGTCCACTCCTGGCTCAGGCTCCTGCGCCGCGACGACAGCAGGTAGTCCTCGCTGGCGCGGCGCGCGCGTTCCTTGCGCTCCTCCGCCAACTGCTCGATCTGCTGGCGCCAAGGCAGGGAGTTCGTCTCCTCGGCGTACACCGCCCAGCGCAGCAGCTGCAGCCGCGCGGCGTAGTCGATGGGCGTTCCCGCAGGCAACAACAGCTGGCCCTGCGCGTTGAAGACGTCAAAAGGCAGCTCGGTGATGTCGAAGAGGAGTTGCGGCGGCAGGCGAACGAGTTTCACGGAGGCGCGGCGGAACAACGGACGACAAGGACCGCGGCCAGGAGCTTATCGACACGTCCGGCCCGGACTTGAGCCCAGGGGCGCCGCCGGTGCCGCGTTCAATGCATCGACAGGCTGCCCGCCGCCTTGCCCTTGCCCGCGCGCGCGGGCGGGTTGCACAGGCCGCAGACATAGTGCTTGGCGATCTCGTGCGGGTGCGTCACGAAGCGGCCGGCGCAACGGCTGCAAGTCGTCAACGACAACATGCCGTTGTCCACGAACTTCACCAGGCGCCAGGCGCGCGTGACCGACAGCAGCGGCTCCAGGCCCTGGCACTGCGTCTGCTCCAGGTACAGCTGGTAGGCCTTGATGACGATGTCGATGTCCTCCAGCGCCGCGCTCTTGTTCAGGTACTCGTGGATGTTGAGGAAGAGACTGGCGTGGATGTTGGGCTGCCAGGTCATGAACCAGTCCGTGGAGAACGGCAGCTGGCCCTTGCTGGGGCTCTTGCCCGACACTTCTTTATATAGGCGCAGCAGCCGCTCGTAGCTCAGGTCGGTCTCGCTCTCCAGCACCTGCAGCCGCGCACCCAGGTTGATCAGGGTGACGGCGCGCTCGATCTGGCGGGCTTCGGACAGGATGCTCTTGTTGCGGGCCATGGTGATGATGCGGTAACGGTTGCGCGATGGACGGACGGCTGCGGCGGACTCAGGCCGCTTCCTGGTGGCGCCCGGCCATCAGGATCGAGGCATGCAGCCGGTTCACGCCGTCGTTGGCCGCGCCACGGCCATGGTTGGTCAGCAGGTTCCACACCAGGTCGTCGTCCATGCGGAAGCGGCACAGCAGCGTGTTGCCCGAGGCGATCTTGAGCATCTGCGCCGGCGTGAGCGCCGCGATCAGGCCCGCCGTCTCGTCGGAGACACCCAGCCGGTACAGCGCCTGCTCGCGGTCCAGGCGGATCAGGCTCTGCGCCAGCATCAGGTACGACAGGTTGGCTTCGCGGATCTCGGCAAGGATTTGGTCGGTGTTCATGGCGGTCTCTGACAAGAGTCACGGTCTGTTTGCAGCGTGGTACGGACTCTAGAAGCCAGAACAACGGGCGAATATCGGCCCATCTCGGTCACTGGAGTCCCTTTTCTTCCAGGGGCCGTGTCAGGCAAATTCCTACAAGGCGACCGCCCGGGCAATAACAGGGCTGCCGCTCATGGGCGCGGCGCTGGTTGCCGGGTGCACATGGTCACGGGCGAGCTGCACGTGCTGGGGTTGGCGCATGCTTGGCCGCTGAAGCCGCTGGTGCGCGCCTTCGTGCTTGAAAGCCCCATGGAGTGCCGGCGGAGGGCGCCCCTCAAAGGGCCCAGCAGCGTATTCCGCCGCCTGCGCGAAGTGGCTTGCCACGCGGCACCATGACCAAAGCCAAGGACCGGGCCAAAAACTCTCAAATTGATGCCGGCTCAGCAGTCTGCGAGCAGCTGACGCCACGCATGAGGACCGAGGTCACGCAGTCGGCTTACGCCGTCGTGTAGCTCGAGTGACATGCAGCGCACGGCCGTATGGTGGTCGGCGGCCAACTGCCGGTACAGGAGGCGCTGCGCCGGATCGCCGCGTGCGGGCAGCCAATGCAGCTCGCACTGCAAGTCCGGCCGCAGCACCTGCGTTCGCAACCTGCCCTGTGCTGTCGCGTCGACCACGACGATGCGGGGGTCGAGCGCGGCGCGCGCCAGCGCCTGCAACAATTCGTCGAGATCACGCCCATCGTGCACCTCGACGATGTACAGCGGCGCGGACGCTGCGGTGCCACCGCGCACCGTGAACGGCACGAGCGAACGGGCTACCTCGTTTTGCGCGGCAGACGTATCGAAGGCCGTGCCGCTTCTGCTGGACGACGCCTCGTAGATGGTCTGGCGCTGCACCGGCAGGCTGCAGAGCCACTTCGTCGGTCGCGAAACAGCTACCGCCGCGATATCTTTGCGATGCAGGTACCGTGCGAGCCACAGGTCAGCCATGTTCGGGCGTTCGAAGTCCTCGATTCGTATTGATACGGTAGCGGTATGAAACGCCAGCGAGTTGGTGGCCAGCAGGTGCACGCGTCGCCGGCGCATCAGCCGCTGTTCGAAGTGCAGCACGCTACGTGCGCCGGGGAGGTAATACCCGTCGAACGGTTGCAACATCAGCACACCGTGCACGCCCACGACGCTTCGACCGCCGTCTTGCGCCAACTCGGCAACCAGACGCTGCACATAGTCGGCCGGATAGAGGATGTCGTCGTCGCAGCTGAGGTAGATCGCGTCGCTGCATTGCGCTAAGCCCCAGAATTTGCCGGCGTCGCCCCAGCGACGGCCATCGGGGTCAAGTTGGGCAGTGATCTTCGGGTTGTGGCGCACGAATGCGGGCACCGCCTGGTAGCCGTTGAGATACAGGTAGAGCCGGTCCACCTGCGGCAGCAGCGAGCTCACTGCCGCGCGTAGCGCTACCTCGCTGCCGGGCACCGTGGCCATGCCGGCGACGATCTGCCGCGTGGGCGGCAGCGCTTGCCGTACCTCGGCCGGCAACGCATCGACCGCGTTGTCGAAAACGCTCCCACCGTGTACGAACAGGTAGGTGGGCGTGTCGTTGTAGCAGCGCACGCGGCGGTAGCCATACGGACGCAGTTCAGCATCGAGTGCCTGCAGATTTTCAACGGTGGCGGCCTCTGCCAGCAGCATCGGGCGGCTCGCAGCGAGCGTGCGCCGTGCACCGCGCAGCACCTCGATCTCCATGCCTTCGACATCGATCTTGATCAGGTGCACACGTCGCTCTCCGACCACCTCGTCGAGGCTGCGAATCGGTACGCCCGCGAGTCCAGCATCGGTGCTGACCGCGACTCGGGCGCGGCCCATGTTGAGCGGATCATCATCCAGCACGCGCCCAATGCCCGACGTGGCGCCAAGCGCGATGGGGTGCAGCTCGACACGGTCCTCAAGGCCGTTCAGTGCAATGTTGCTGCGCAGCAGCTGCAGCGCCGCCGGGTTGGGCTCCACCGCGACGGTCTTCAAGCCCAGAACCTTCGCGAAGAACACCGTGTGGTTGCCGATATTGGCGCCCACATCGAGCACGAGGGCCGACTCCGGCAGACGTGGCCCGACGTCTTCGAGCATCGCGCACTCGTAGAAGGCCTGCCGGGTGCGAATCAGCGACTGAATATGGTCAGCTGCACTGGGCAGATGCATCCGGATTGCCGTGTTGTAGGCAGTGAATTCGGTGATGTGGCCGGCTGTCATGGCAAGAGACCTTGTGTGGGCTTAGTTCGTGGCGCCAGAAATCACGGTGAGCACGCTGCCGCCAAAGTCGCCACACAGCAGCTCGAGTTCAGGCGCCAGCGCACGCCACTGCGCCGCGGCGTCCTGCTGCACATCGGCGTCAACGCCTTGCAGGTGCACCGTAAAGCCTTCCAGCGACAACAGTGGCGCGACCGCCGGCAATGCGAGGTTGGCCGCCACGCGGGCGCCCCAAGCGTCGGGGGCAACGATCACCAGATCAAACGGCGCTTGGCCGTCGAGTGCACCGGGGTCAGGCAGGTAGCCGGTGGTATCGCCGAGAGTCAGCTCAGCCCAACGGCTCTCGATGATCTGCACCGAGGTTTCCGCACCTGCTAGCCGCAGTTCCCGGCGCCGCGCATTGATGCGATCGGTATCGGCCGCCAGTGAAGTGATCGTGGCTGTGCCGGTATCGGCGGCGAACGCGGCGAGCCAGCCGAGCAGCGGTGAAGCGCCAATCTCCAGTACGCGGCGCGCGCGGCCCACTGCCGCGTGCAGGTCGTTCAGGAATACCGGATCAGCCGCTGCGGCCGGCGCATGACGCAGCGCGGCGAGCACTCGCGGGCAACGGCGCACCAGCTCGGCCGCAGCGGCAGCGCTCCATGGATCAGTGGCGGCCACAGTCGGCGCGGCAGTACGCTCCCGTACGACCGGAGCCCATGGACGGGCGACAGCGGCTGCGGCGGACACGGGGTCTACCGCTTCGCGCGCAGGCCGCGTACAGGGCAACGCCGGTTTGGCGAGCACAATGCGTGCGCTGGCAGCTTGATGCCGCGAGCTCAGTCCGACGGACTGCGGGTCGAGGTTGTGGTGGGAATAGGGGTTGGAGGCCGTGTAGCGATACGCATTGACCGGAAGGAAACGGTAGCGGCGTGTCTGGTCCAGTATCGGGAATGCGATCGCGAAGTCACACGCGGCCGTGAGCCACCGGCCGTCATCGTCCTGGAAATAGGACGGGTCCACGTTCGCAAACAGTGACGCGCGGAAGCTGAAGAAATGGCTGGTGCGCCAGCCTTGCAAGCGTGGAGAAAGTGTCGGGTCCAGTGCCTGGTTGCGGCCGGTGCCGCCCCGGTCCGTGACGAAATTGGTCCAAACGACGTCACACCCTTCGGCGTACTCGCGCGCCATCGTCGCCAGGATGGTCGGCTCGATCAGCTGATCGTCGGCATCCAGCACGGCAACGAAACCGTACTGGGGAGCCAGGGCCCGCAAGTGCGTACTGGCGCTGCGCGCCTTGCCCCACGATACATCGTTGACCACCATCGTATGGCGCCCGGGGAACAGCGCAGCCAGGTGGTGCCGGGCGATGTCCGCAGTGGCGTCTTCCGAGGCGTCGTCGACGAACAGAACGTGCACTTCGTCGTGTGTCTGCCGAGCAAGGCTCTTGAGGGCATCGCCCACGTACATCTCGCAGTTGCGGCCCGTCATGAAGACCAGGGCGTGCGAGTCCAGGGCAATCGGATGATCCACGGCGACTCCTGTTGCGGTGGTGCGGTTCAGGTTCACCGCGCGCTTTATTCGATCGTCGGAGTCTGGACCTCCTGCGCGGCCTCGGTTGCCCGAAAAACGGCGGGAACTCGCGCCATCTTCAACCGCAGAGCGCATCGGTATAAGGCCGCGCGCTTTGTCCAAGGCTCAAGCCAGCCCGAACCCGGCCGATACCCGATGACGGCTGCGGCTGCGGCTGCGGCCACGGGACGAGCCTCGAAGAAGTCGCAATTTTTTCGCCGGCGGACCTCAAGTTCCGGCGCAAGGCCGCCGATACACCAGGCAACGGATCGTCAAATGAACAAACGGTCCGCAGTCCGCCAGCAGCGGCCGCAACACCGGCGTCTGCCTGAGTCAACCAAGACATACGGAGCTACATCATGGGCATTTCCGTCAATACCAATCTCTCGTCGCTGAACGCCCAGCGCAACATCGCCTCCAGCCAGGGCTCGCTCGCCACCTCGATGCAGCGCCTGTCCAGCGGCCTGCGCGTCAACAGCGCCAAGGACGACGCCGCCGGCCTCGCCATCGCCGAGCGCATGACCTCGCAGGTGCGCGGCATGAACCAGGCCATCCGCAACGCCAACGACGGCATCTCGATGGTGCAGACGATGGAATCGACCTGGGGCAAGGTCAGCGACAACCTGCAGCGCATGCGCGAGCTGGCCGTGCAGTCCGCCAACGACACCAACAACACCTCCGACCGGGAATCCTTGAACAAGGAATTCCAGAAGCTGGGTGAAGAGATCAACCGTGTCATCAAGGGCACGACCTTCAACAAGAAGGACGTCCTGGCTACTGCTGGCGGCGGTAGTACTGGCAGCATGACGTTCCAGGTCGGCGCCAACACGACTGCCAACGTTGACACGATCACGATCCAGACCTCGGACTGGACGCAGGCTCAAGTTAATAACGGTACTGGCGTCGCCACCGATAACCTCATCGATGCTGTCACCAACATCACGAACGGCGGCACAATGGCCAACATTGGCGCAGCCGCAAGCAGCACGGACATCCGCGGGGTAATTGACGATATTGACGCGGCACTCGGCCAAGTCAACGACGAGCGCGCGACCCTGGGCGCCTACCAGTCGCACTTCGACGCAGCGATCTCGAACCTGCAGTCCGCCTCGGAAGCGCAATCGGCCGCCAGGAGCCGCATCATGGACGCGGACTACGCGTCAGAAACCGCGAACCTGTCGCGGGCGCAGATCCTGCAGCAGGCCGGCCAGGCGATGCTGGCGCAGGCCAACCAGCAGCCGCAGCAGGTGATGTCGCTGCTGCGCTGATCGCGCCGAGACCGCCCAGGCACGCGCCCGGGCGCGGTTGCACGAGCAATCAGGAAGCCCCGCGCACCACGCCGGGGCTTTTTCGTTCCGGGACGCGAACTGCGCTGGAAAGACCCCCCTCCTCGCGGCTTCGCTTCCGGTGCGCCGACCAAGAATCAGACGTTTCAAGAAAAACCATACGCCCGCTTTCCGGGTTCTCGCCCCAGGCCTGAAAGTCCTCCGTCATGGCTCAGACGCTCAACTCCAATCTGGCTGCGCTCACCGCGCAGCGCCATATTTCCACCAGCCAGCACCAGACCTCCGTCGCGATGCAGCGCCTTTCCAGCGGCGTGCGCATCAACAGCGCCAAGGAGGACGCAGCCGGCCTGGCGATCGCCAGCCGCATGACCTCGCAGATCCGCGGCATGAACGCCGCCCTGCGCAACACCAACGACGGCATTTCGCTGGCGCAGGTCGCCGATGTCGGGCTGGGCAAGACCAACGACATGCTGCAGCGCATGCGCGAGCTGACCATCCAGGCCGCCAACGACACCAACACCTCGTCCGACCGCGCCGCGCTCGACAAGGAGTTCGGGCAGCTGGCCGAGGAGGTGCAGCGGGTGCTGGGCGGCACGACCTTCAACAAGATGAAGATTCTGGGTGCCGACGCGAAGGAAGCTCCTGGGAAGACCCTGGCATTCCAGGTCGGCGCCAATGCCACCGACAACGACTCGATCACCGTCAACATCGTTGACATGACCAAGGATTCGGGCGTTGCGGCCGCAGCCGGCAGCAACTCGCTTACCCCCATCGTGCCACGCGCGACACTCGCGCCCGAGAACCCGTTGTACGTTGACACGATCACCAACATCGACAACGCCATCGAAAGCATCAGCAAGCAGCGCTCGGAGATGGGCGCTGCGCAGTCGCGCTTCGAGGCGATCGTCTCGACCCTGCAGGTTGCCGTGGAAGACCAGAGTACCGCCAGAAGCCGCATCATGGATGCCGACTACGCGGCAGAGAGCGCCAACCTGTTGCGAACGCAAATCATGACCCAGGCGGCCCAGGCCATGCTCGCACAGGCCAACCAGCAGCCGCAGCAGATCATGAAGCTGCTGCAGGGATGAAGCTCCGGCGGCTCGGGCCGCGCCACGGGCGCCGCAGGCGCCTCCGCTTGGCCCGTGCCGGCGCCGGCGCGGCCTCAAGTTGCTGCAACCGCCGCCGATCTCCCATCTACAACCCTCACCAGGAGCGGAGAACATGACCATCTCGTCCGCCGGCATCGGCAGCGGCATCGATGTCCAGAGCCTCGTCTCGCAGTTGATGGCGCTCGAGCGCAAGCCCATCGAGCA
This sequence comes from uncultured Azohydromonas sp., assembly GCF_937926365.1. Taxonomy (GTDB): domain Bacteria; phylum Pseudomonadota; class Gammaproteobacteria; order Burkholderiales; family Burkholderiaceae_C; genus Azohydromonas. Next base: position 30,183 of record NZ_CALAOH010000148.1, read on the forward strand.
GCTCAAGACCGCGGCCAGCAGCATCCAGACCCAGGTGTCCGCCTACGGCAAGGTGCAGAGCCTGATGTCCACGCTGCGCGACTCGGCCGCGGCGCTGGCCAAGAGCTCGCTGTGGACGCAGGGCACGGCCACCGCCTCCGACACCACGGTGCTCACCGCCACCAGCAGCGGCAGCGTCAGCGCCGGTGAGTACGACGTCACGGTCAACAAGATGGCCCGCGCGCAGTCGCTCTACTCCAGGGCCATGCAGCCCTCGGACCCGCTGGGTACGGGCTCGCTGACGATCGGGCTCGTGGAGGACTATGGACCGCCGCCCAAGTACAAGGACGGCACCAGCCCCGTGACGCTGGATTTCACCGACCCCGACACCACGCTGAGCCAGGTGCGCGACCGCATCAACGCGGCGGGTGCCGGCGTGGTCGCCTCGCTGGTCACGAACATCGACGGCACCGTTCAGCTCTCCCTGACGTCCAAGAACACCGGCACCAAGGACCAGATCGAGATGGTGGGCAGCGGGGGCCTGGGCGAATTCAGCTTTGCCGGCCCCAACGATGTCGGCGGGACGATGACGGAGGGCCAGAAGGCGCAGAACGCGGAGATCACGATCAACGGCATGACCGTGGAGTCCACCACCAACGAGTTCAAGAACGTCATCGGTGGCGTCACGCTCAAGGTCCTGAAGACGAGCAGCGACCCGGTCAAGGTGTCCTCCGCCGCCGACGCCGCGGCGCAGCAAAAGGCCGTCGAGGACTTCATGGCCGCCTACAACGCGCTCAACAGCTACCTGCGCGACCAGACCAAGTACGACGAGGCGGCCAAGAAGGGTTCCCCGCTGCAGGGAGACAGCACCGCGCTGGGCCTGCGCAGCCAGATGCGCTTGCTGCTGCAGGGCTCCAACGGGGCCTCCCCGGTGTATGGCAGCCTGGCCAGCATCGGCTTCAGCACGGCCACCGACGGCACGCTCAAGCTCGACACCGCCAAGCTCAAGACCGCGCTGCAGCAGCCCGAGGAGGTGGCCAAGCTCTTCTCCACTACCGACGACACGGTGCCCGGCAACAATGGCTTCGGGGTGCGCTTCAGCGACCTCATCGACCGGCTCACCCGTAGCGACGGCGTGCTGAGCACCCGCACCGCGGGCCTGCAAAGCAAGCTCAAGCGCAACCAGACCGAGCAGGAGAAGATCGAGGAGCGCGTGGCCCGCACCCAGGCGCGGCTGGAGAAGCAATACCAGGCGCTGGACACCAAGATGTCCTCGCTCAACTCGCTGGCGGCACAAGTCACGAGGCTGAGCAGTCTTTTCTCCTCCAACTGAGAACACCGCAACCGCATTGCTTCCTGACCCGCCATGTACAGCATGACCTCACCCTTCACTCCCAGCCGTGGCGCGGCTGCCGGGTTGGCCCAGACTTATCACCAGATCGGCGTGGAGACCGGCGTGAACACCGCCTCGCCGCACAAGCTCGTGGCCATGCTCTTCGATGGCCTGCTCGCCAGCCTCACGCTGGCCCAGGGCGCCATGGCGCAGGGCGACATCGAGGCCAAGTGCCACCAGATCAGCCGCGCGGTGCGCATCCTCGACGAGGGCCTGCGCAGCGCGCTCGACCGCGAGCAGGGCGGGCCGCTGGCCGCCGACCTGGGCGATCTCTATGGCTACGTTTCGCTGCGCCTGACGCAGGCCAACCTGCGCAACGACCCTGCGCTGCTGGACGAGTGCAAGCGCCTCATCGAGCCGATCAGCGAAGCCTGGGCCGCCATCGGCCCGCAAGCCGGCAACACCCGCTGAGGCCGCAAGGCCGCCGCCCTGGGCATCCATCGCGCACGCCATGACCACTTCGCTGCTGAGCTACTACGAGGCCATTGAGAAGACCAGCGCCGACATGCTGTCGGCCGCGCGCCGTGGCGACTGGGCCGCCGTCATCCAGCTGGAAGGCACCTGCGGAGTGCTGATCTCGGAGCTCAAGCAGGCCACCGCCGCGACCGCGCTGGCGCCAGAGCAAGCCAAGGTCAGGATGGTCATCCTGCAACGTATCGTGCTCAACGATGCGCAGATCCGGCGCCTGGCCGAGCCCTGGCTCGACGAGCTCGACCGGTTGATGAAGCCGCGACGGCATACCGTCCATTGACGCGGCACCCTGGCTGACGCACGGTACGCCGGCGCTCGGTGCTACGCGCCACGCCTGCCTGTCCTTGCCGCCCTACAAGCGCACCAACGCGCACATCACCCCGCACCATGCCCACGAAGCTTTACACCGGGCGACAGCCTGACCTGGCGCTGGTCGTCATCACGCGCGACGAGGCTCGCTGCATCGAGCGCTGCCTGCGCAGCGCCGCGCCTCACGTGCGCCGCATGGTGGTGCTGGACACGGGCTCCACCGACGACACGGTGGCCATCGCCCGGGGCTGTGGTGCACAGGTCCACCAGACGCAGTGGACCGGCAACTTCTCCGCAGCCCGCAACGCCGCGCTGCAGCAGGCCGATGCCGACTGGAACCTGATCCTGGACGCGGACGAGTGGATCGCGCGCGGGGCGCAGTGCCTGCGCCTGGGCAACAGCGAGACACCTTTCCTGGGCATGGTGCAGGTGAGGAGCGACTTCGACATTGGCGGCCAGCGCGAACAGGGCAATACCTGGCTGCCGCGGCTGCTACCGCGCGGCGTGCGCTACGAGGGGCGCATTCACGAGGCGCCGGTGGCCGCGGTGCCCCGGCGTCGCCTGCCGCTGGTGCTGGGCCATGACGGCTACCTCGCCTCGCAGCTGGCGCGCAAGGCGGGCCGCAACCGTGAGCTGCTGCAGCAGGAGATTCAGCTCCACCCCGACGACCCCTATCTGCTGTACCAGTTGGGCAAGGACCACGAGGTAGCCGGCGAATTCGCGCCAGCCTGCGAGTTCTACCTGCGCGCCAGGCCCCTGATGGACCCCCACGCCGCATACCGCCGGGATGCCTCGGTGCGCCTGCTCTACTGCTTGTCGAAAGCCGGCCGGCTGGAGGAGGCCATCGGCCTGTCCGCGGACATGATGGACGAGTGCGACGGCTATCCCGACTACTTCTTCGTACTGGGCAACCTGATGCTCGACGCGGCCGTCCAGCAACCGCAGCAGGCCCTGGCCGAATGGCTGCCGATGGCGCAGGCCGCCTGGCAGCGTTGCCTGGAGATCGGCGAGCGCCCCGAGTTCGACGGCGTACCCGGCCGCGGCAGCTTCCTGGCTGCGCACAACCTTGCCGTGGTCCACGAAGGCCTCGACGAGCAGGCCCAGGCGCTGCATTACCGCAACCTGGCCCGGCAACTGCGGCAGCGCGCCGACTGAATGCAGTCTGACTGTTCCCTGATGGGAACTGCGACGAGCTTCACAAGAAGGTACTGGGTAATTCTCAAGCTCTGCCTGCCGGTCGGCATGTCAAGGTGATTTCAAGAAAGTGCGCAGCCACATCCCCAATCACCGGCTCATGATGCCAAATCGATGACGGCAGCTGGCAAGCCTGCTTGGTATCGGTCATGCATAGCCCTATACGCCGCTTCGAGATGTCGGGCATACAAACCGGCATCAAACAGCGGACTGGTCGCTCTGTTTTTCTCGAGTCGATTCCTGAGTTCACACAGCGCGCCAGGGTTTGTGGCCAGTTCAATGGCCACGGACTCGTAGTCCTGCGGGGTAGAGGTCACCAGTTCCGGCAGATCCATGGCGTTGAGCAGGCTGCCCGCTACCCGACCAGCAAACGTATTGCCTTTGCACGTCAATAACGGCAATCCCGCCCACAAAGCATCACTGGCCGTCGTGTGGGCATTGCAGGGCAGCGTGTCCAGAAACAGGTCTGCCAACCTGTGGCGCGCCAAGTGTTCATCCAGCGGCATGCGCTGCGCAAAAACCAGGCGCTGGCCGTCAACACCTCTCGCTTGCGCTTCCCGGCGTAGATTCTTCGCCGCCGTGGCATTATCTTCCAGGAGCCACAGCACGCTGCCTTCGACCGCCTTGAGGATCCTCATCCAGCTATCGAATGTCTGCGGAAGAATCTTGTAGTTGTTATTGAAGCAGCAAAAAACAAAACCTCCCTCCTGTAAGCCAAGCTCCTGTCGCGTAAAGATTCTTTCCGAAACACGCCGCCTCGAATCATTTACTTGGTAGCTATGGGGCAGGTAGACCGCTTTTTCCTCAAAAAATCCCTGACACTCCACTGGCAGCACGAATTTATCAGCGATCACATAATCCATATAATCAGCACCCATGGTGCCGGGATAGCCAAGATAATTGACCTGTACCGGGGCACATCCCAGCGCGAACATGCCGGGCCTGGCGTCCTGCGTATAGCCTTTCAGGTCCACCGCGATGTCCATACCCAGCTCCCTGGACAACCGAGCCACTTCCGTGTCAGTTTTGTTGCGGACATCTATGAACTTATAAAATGCTGAAGACAGACGCTGCCGCATGCCGTCCTGGCGCTCCGGCCCGAAAGAGAACCCATAAATCTCGAAACTTCTCGGATCATGCCTCTCCAAGAGCTCTGCCATCAAATAAGCCGTGGCATGGTCGTGAAAGTCGGCCGAATAGTAAGCAACGCGTATCTTCCCATCCGGCGCACGCCCCTTGAACGGACCCAAAGCATGACTTCTGGGATACCGGGCTTCCGTGAAAATCTTCGCCGCCTTCTGCTGCAACTCCGGCACATCCAATAAGCCCAGCAAGGGGAAAGGTGCGGTTATTTTTTGACCTTCGACAATTCCGCCACCATACCGGTGCAACTCGTCTACCAGAGAATTCCATTCGCACACCCGCATCTTGGTATGCAAATAGCTTCCGAACATAAATTCGCTCGCGGGCCTGAGCGTTAGTGCGCGGCGGTAGCTGTCCACAGCTGCGTCCAAGCGCTGCAAGTCCACCAGCGCGTTGCCGCGGTTGCCGTGGGCCTCCGCAAAGTCAGGTTTGAGCGCTAGAGCCTTGTCGTAACTGGCCAGCGCCTCCTCGGGCCGGCGAAGCTCTTTGAGCGCGTTGCCGCGGTTGTAATAGGCATCGGCATAGCCGGGCTTGAGCAGCACGGCACGGTCGTAGCTGGTGATGGCCTCGTCCCAGCGCCGCAAGCTCAGGAGCGCATTGCCACGGTTGTTATGCGCCTCGGCGTAATCGGATTTGATCGCCAGCGCCTGATCATGGCTGGCCAGTGCCTCATCGAGTCGCCGAAGTTCTTGCAACACATTGCCGCGGTTGCCGTGGGCCTCCGCATAGTCGGGTTTGAGCGCTAGAGCCTTGTCGTAACTGGCCAGCGCTTCCTCCAGTCGTCCAAGATCCTTGAGCGCCTTGCCGCGGTTGTTATAAGCAAACGCGACACCAGGATTTATCTTGATTGCTTCGTCAATCAACTTCACGCCCAACGCATGCTGCCCTGTCTGCATCGCCACCACGCCGCTCAGATGAAGACTGTCGAAGTGCTTGGGCTGAATCTTGAGGATTTCCTGGTAAGCGGCCAGCGCCTCAGTCAACCGGCCCGACTGGTGCAGGCCGACCGCCTGTTGGAGCTTGAGCTGCACGTGCTGGGATGACTGAATTTGAACCGGCTTCTTTTTGGGAATGCCATGGATTCTGGAAGCCATAGAAGGAGCGTGGCCCAGGAGTTGCGGACCATCCATGCTAGACAGCCAAAGCGGCGTCCAAACGCGGAACACCGCACCGGTACGGAAGCTGTTTCGGCGATCGGCCCTCCCGTAACCGTCCCCAACGTCGCACGAGATAGCCCCCCTTCCCCCGCTTGATGCACCGATCAGGCACCGGACTCGGTCCCCACAATCCTGGCCGAAGTCTTTCGTCTTCCGCCTGCCGGCCCCGCCATGCCCTCTCAGACCGTTTCGCCCCCTGCCGCCCGCGAGGCCGCGCTCGAACAGCTGCTGGCCCAGGCCCGCTCGGGCCGGATGCCGCTGCCCGAGCTGTTCGACAGCGCCGGCCGGCTGACGCAGCAAGGACTGTCGGAAGCCTCCGCACGGCTCTACGAGGATTGGCTCGCGCACACCGCCTCGCCGCTGCGCCACCTGGCCTGTTTCAACTGGGGCGTGGTGCTGGGCACGCTTGGCCGCGCGGCCGACGCGAAGCAGGCCTACCGGCGCGCGCTGGAAACGGCGCCGGACTTCGCGCAGGCCCGGCTCAACCTGGGCCACCAGCTCGAACAGCTCGGCCGCCACGACGAGGCCTTGGCCCAGTGGCGCTCCATCGCCCTGCAGCCCGCGGCCGATGACGCCGCGCTGCAGCTGCGCCTGCACGCCCTCAACAACAGCGCGCGGTTGTGCGAGCAACTGCGCCGCTTCGACGAGGCCGAGGCCTGGCTGCGCCTGAGCCTGGAGCTCGACCCCGCGCAGCCCGGCCCGATCCAGCATTACGTGCACCTGCGCCAGAAGCAGTGCGCCTGGCCGGTGTACCAGCCCGTGGGCGCGCTCACGCACTACCACCTGCTGGCCGGCACCTCGGCGCTGGCCATGCTCAGCGCCACCGACGACCCGGCGCTGCACATGCTCGCCGCGCAGCGCTTCGTGCTGGAGCGGGGGTACAAGTCGCCGCCGACGCCGCTGCACGCCAAGCAGCCGCCGCGCACCGGCAAGCTCCGCATCGGCTACCTCTCGGGCGACCTGCACATGCACGCCGTGGGGCTGCTCACCGCCGAGCTGTACGAGACGCACGACCGCGAGCGCTTCGAGGTGCATGCCTTCTGCTGGAGCCGCGAGGACGGCTCGCCGCTGCGCGCACGCTTGAGGGCGGGCTTCGACAAGGTCTGGCCCATCGGGTCCCTCTCCGACGAGGCCGCCGCGCAGCTCATCGCGCAGCAAGGCATCGACGTGCTGGTGGACTTGCAAGGCCTGACCAGCGGCGCGCGCCCGGCCATCCTGACGCAACGCCCGGCGCCGGTGCAGGTGAGCTACCTGGGCTTCCCCGGCACCTGCGGCATCCCTGGCGTGGACTGGGTGATCGCCGACCGCTACGTCATGCCTCCGGAGCTGCTGCCCTACAGCAGCGAGCGTCCGATCTACCTGCCCGGCTGCTACCAGGTCAGCGACCGCCAGCGCGAGATCGGCGCCAAGCCCACGCGCGCGCAGTACGGCCTGCCCGAGGATGCTTTCGTCTTCTGCGCCTTCAACAACAACTTCAAGTTCACCGAAGAGGTGTTCAGGCTGTGGATGCGCGTGCTGCACGCGGTGCCGGGCAGCGTGCTGTGGCTGCTGGCCGACAACGAGTGGGCACAGGAGAACATGCGGCGCGCCGCCGATGCCCAGGGCGTGGCGCGCGAGCGGCTGGTCTTCGCCCCGCGCGTGGCGCCGCCGGACTATCTGGCGCGGCTGCCGCTGGCGGACCTGTTCCTCGACACCTTCCCCTACAACGGCGGCACCACCGCCAGCGACGTGCTGTGGATGGGGCTGCCGCTGCTGACCTGCTCGGGCCGCAGCTACATCTCGCGCATGGCCGGCAGCCTGCTCACGCACCTGGGCTTGCCCGAGCTGGCGACGGGCTCGCTGGCCGAGTACGAGCGCATGGCCGTGCTGCTGGGCAATACGCCCGCGCGCGTGGCCTCGTACCGGCGCTACCTCACCGAGCAGGGCCGGCAGTCGGCGCTGTTCGACACGCCGCGCTTCGTGCGCGGGCTGGAAGCCGAGTTCGAGCGCCTGGCGCTCGAGCACCGCAAGAGCCGATGAGCACCGCCCCGGACCCCGATGCCGCCGCGGCGGCCGACCCGCTGCTGGCCGCGCTGCTGTGGCTCACGCGCCACCACGGGCGCGAGCACAGCGCCGCGTCGCTGCTGGCCGGCGAAGCCCTTGAGGGCCGGCTCGGCACCGTGCAGGCCCTGCGCGCCCTGCAGGCCTCGGGCTTCAAGGCCGGCGTGGTGCAGCGCCCGCTGGCCCAGCTCAACGCACTGGTGTTCCCGGCCGTGCTGCTGCTGCACGAGCGCGGGGCCTGCGTCGTGCTGCGCCGCCTGGATGAAGGCGCGCGCTACGAGGTGCTGGACCCCTGCACCGGCCAGGCCGCGGTGCAGGAAGCGAGCGCGCTGGACGCGCGCCACAGCGGCTTCGCGCTGCTGGCCACGCCGCAACCCGTGAACCCGGCGGCCCCGGCCGCACAGGACAGGCCGCACTGGCTCTGGGGCGTGCTGCGCCGCTTCGCGCCGCACTACCGCTCGGCGATGCTGGCGGCGCTGCTGAGCAACGTGCTCACGCTGGCCATGGGGCTGGTGACCGCGGTGACCTTCGACAAGGTCATCCCGCACCAGGCCTTCGTCACGCTGTGGGCGCTCACGGGCGTGGCGCTGGTGGCGCTGGCCTTCGACTCCGTGGCGCGGCAGTTGCGCGCGCACCTCATCGACGCGGCCGGCAAGAAGGTGGACCTGCTGGTGGGCACCGCGCTGTTCCGCCACACGCTGGATCTGCGCATGGAGCACCGCCCCGCCTCATCGGGCGCCTGCGCCCATCAGCTGGCGCAGATCGAGCTGGTGCGCGACTTCACCACCTCCGCCACCATGTCCGCCGTCACGGACCTGCCCTTCGTGCTGGTGTTCATCGTGGCCATCTTCGCCGTGGCCGGGCCGCTGGGCTGGGTCATGGTGGTGGCGGTCCCGCTGATCCTGGGCGCCACGGCGCTGATGCAGGGGGCGCTGCGCCGCGCCATGCGCTCCAACCTCAAGCACCAGGCCGAGCAGCAGGCCGCGCTGGTGGAGGCGCTGGAGGGGCTGGAGGACGTCAAGGCCGTGGGCGCGCAGGGCCGCTTCGCGCAGCGTTTCGAGCAGGCCACCGCCGCCGCCGCCGAAACGGCGCTGCGCTCGCGCCGCGTCGCAAGCTGGAGCAGCAACCTCACCGCGGGCTCGCAGCAGGCGATCACGCTGGCCATGCTGGTGTGGGGCGTGTACCTCATCGCCGACAAGCAGATCAGCGCCGGCAGCCTCATCGGCGCGGTGATGTTCGCCGGCCGCGCCATCGCGCCGCTGTCCAGCGTGGTGAGCCTGGCCACGCGCTACCAGGGCGCGCGCGCGGCGCTGCGGGCACTGGAGCAGCTCATGTCGCTGCCCACCGAACAGCCCCCCGGCGCGGCGGTGCTGCCGCCCATGGCGCTGAGCGGGCGCATCGCGCTGCGCGACGTGCAGTTCGCCTACCCGCCCACCGGCGCCGCACCGGCGCCGCAGGTGCTCAGGGGCGTGAACCTGCGCGTGGAGCCGGGCGAGCGCGTGGTGATGCTCGGGCGCATAGGCAGCGGCAAGTCCACCATCCTGCGCGTGCTGGCGGGCCTGTACGAGCCCACGCAGGGCCGCGTGGAGGTGGACGGGCTGGACCTGCGCCAACTCAACCGCGCCGATTTCCGCGCCCAGGTGGGCTTCGTGTCGCAGGAGCCGCGGCTGTTCACCGGCACGCTGCGCGAGAACGTGGCGATGGGCCGCCCCGGCGTGGATGCCGCGGCCCTGGCCGAGGTGGCCCGCCTCACCGGGCTGGACCGCGTGGTGGACGCGCATCCCCAGGGCTGGGAGATGGAAGTGGGCGAGATGGGCGCGCTGCTCTCGGGCGGCCAGCGCCAGCTCGTGGCCCTGGCGCGCTGCCTGGTCACGCGCCCGCGCATCCTGCTCATGGACGAGCCCACCAGCTCCATGGACGCGCAAAGCGAGTTCCTGTTCCTGCGCCAGCTCGCCGCCGCCGTGGGCGACCGCACGCTGGTGATGGTCACGCACCGCCCGGCCGTGCTGGAGCTGGCGCAGCGTGTGCTCGTGATCGACAACGGCCAGGTGGTGCGCGACGGCCCGAAGGCCGCCGTGATGGCGTCGCTGGCGCCGCAGCCACAGCCGCAGCCCTCCCAACAGCCACAGCAACCCCAGCCGCTGCGGCAGGTGGCCGCGGGGCAGCCCGCCTCGGCCGCCACGGTGCCGCTGCAGGCGGCGGCACAGGCTTGAGCGCCGCGCCGCACCGTGACTTTCCTTCTTGAGACGTACCCCTCATGGCCGGCAAGAACGCTTTGAGCTCCGTCGAGGCGCAATACCTCTCGGAGCTGCGCGCGGCGCAGCATCTGGACGACCCGCCGCGCGGCCGCTGGGCCTTGTGGCTGATGGCGGCGCTGCTGGCGACCCTGGTGGCCTGGGCGTCGCTGGCGCGCGTGGACCGCATGGCGCGCGTGGACGCACGCGTCATTCCCGATGGCCGCGAGCAGTCCATCGCGAGCCTGGAAGGCGGCCTGCTGGCCGAGCTGCTGGTGCGCGAGGGCCAGCCGGTGCGCGCGGGGCAACCCCTGGCGCGGCTGGACCCCACGCGCTTCCAGGCCCAGCAGAACGAGGGCTTGGCCAAGCAACTGGCGCTGCAGGCCACCATCGCCCGGCTAGAAGCCGAGGCCTCGGGCGGCACGCCGCAGTTCCCGGCCGAGGTGGCGCGCAACGCCGCGCTGGTGCGCTCGGAGACCGAGGCGTTCCAGGCCCGGCACCGCGCGCTGGACGGCGCGCTGGCCGCCATACGCCGCAGCGCCGCGCTGTTCAGACGCGAGCTGCAGGTGGCGCAGGACATGTCGGCCCAGGGCCTGCTGTCGGAAGTGGAGGTCATGCGGCTGCAGCGCCAGCTCAACGACCAGGAGATGCAGGGCGAGGAGCGCATCAACCGCTTCCGCCAGGACGCACGCACCGATCTGCTGCGCGTGCGCGCCGACCTGGCACAGCTGCTGGAGCAGCAGGAAGGCCGCGCCGACGTGCTGCGCCGCACGGTGCTGACCTCGCCGGTGGACGGCGTGGTCAAGAACATCCGCACCGTCACGTTGGGCGGCGTGGTCGCGCCGGGCGCGGCGGTGATGGACATCGTGCCCACCGGCACGCGGCTGCTGGTGGAGGCGCGCGTGAAGCCCTCGGAAATCGGCTTCCTGCAGGTGGGCCAGAGCGCGCAGCTCACGCTCAACACCTACGAGCCCTCCATCTACGGCCGGCTCATGGGCCGCGTGGAGCACATCAGCCCCGATGCCCTGGGCGACCCCGACCGCCTCGCCGGCGACAACACCTACTATCGCGTGCTGGTGCGCACGGACGAGGCGGCGCTGCGCACCCCGCGCGGCGAATTGCTGCCCGTGATCCCGGGCATGACCGGCGCCGTGGACATCCGCACCGGCGATCGCTCGGTGCTGAGCTTCCTGATGCGGCCGCTGCTGCGCACCACCGAAGCGTTCCGGGAGCGCTGAAATGAGGCTGGCGAACCCTGGACGCGCCGTGGCGCGCGCGCCGCGCCCTGCCCTGGCCGCGCTGCTGGCCGCCGCGCTGGCGCTGCCCGCCGTGCCGGCGCACGCCGCGGCCGGCATCTGCAGCGACGCGCAGGCCGTCCCCGTGGCGGCCACCGTGGACCCCCAGGCCGCCGCCGAAGCGCGCCGCGCGCTGCAGGCGCTGCTGGAACAGTCCCTGGCGCGCAGCCAGTCCGTGGGCGCGGCCCGCTTGCTGGCCGAGGCGGCGCAGGGCGACCTGCAGGAGGCGCAGGCCGCGCCGCTGCCGCGCGTGACGCTGGGTGCCACCGCCAGCGGCCTGTCGCAGCATTACTCCACGTTGCGCCAGGAGGGGCTGCAGGGCCAGCTCAACGTCAACGTGAGCGCCCCGCTGTTCGACGCCGGGCGCAGCGCGGCGCTGGTCAACTGGCGCGAGCGGCTGCTGGAAGCCGCGCGCCTGGGCGAGATCGAGGCGCGCGAGCAGGTGGCGCTGCAGACCGTGTCGCTGGCGCTGGAGCAGCAGCGCTACCGGCGCCAGGCCGAGGTCTACGCCCGCTACGCCTCGCGCATGGGCTGCCTGGTGGAAGCGCTGGAGCGCATCGTGGCGGCCGACCGCGGCCGCGCCAGCGAACTGCTGCAGGTGCGCAACACGCTGCGCCAGGCAGAGCTGGCGCTGGCGCAGTCGCAGTCGCAGCAGCGCCAGGTGGAATCGCGGCTGCGCCGCTTCGTGGGCGATTCGATGCCGCCGCCGGCGCCGCTGGAGGCGCTGCTGCCCGGCCCGCCGGCGCTGGAGCCGCTGCTGTCCGGGGCCGCCGCCGCCAGCCCCATCGCCCAGCTCAGCGCGCAGGCGCAGGCCCAGGCCCACCTGGCGCGCGCCACGCGCGCGAGCGCCCTGCCGCAACTGAACTGGAGCGTGAGCGGCTCGCGCCAGGCCGGCGCGGCGACGCC
>NZ_CALAOH010000149.1 GCF_937926365.1 uncultured Azohydromonas sp.
CTGGCCGGCGATGACGATGAGCGGCGTGCCGTTGGCCATGTGCTTCACGGCGGCGCGGGCGGGGCCGTGAAGGCTGGCGGCTGCGGCGCGGGCGTCGGGGCGCTGGTGATCACGGGCTTGGGTGCCGGCGTCGGCTTGAGCTTGGGCGGCTCGCGCTTCACCGGCGCCGGCACCGGGGGCGGCGGCGCGGGGACGGGCGCGGGCGGGGCGATGAAGTTGACCGTCAGCGGAATCACCTCGGCAACGGCTTCGCGCACCGGCTCCAGCTGCAGCAAGCCCCAGCCCAGCGCCACGTGTGCCGCCAGCATCCCCGCACCCAGCGCGCGGCGGGCGTTGGGCGTCATCGGCTCGGGGTGGCCGGCAGGCAGGGGCGGCAAATTCATCGAGGGCTCCGCGGTCGCTTCAGACCAAGGTCACAAACTGTGTGAGGGGATTCTAAACAAGAATTATTCTCAATCAAACGAAATCTTGAGTTTTCTTAAGCAAGCTGTGGCATGCAGGCGACTCGCGCGGGCACAGCGAGGCCGCGGCCGTGGCTATGCTTGGCCGCATGAAACTGCTGGTTCGTTGGCTGTTGCTGGCCGCCGCGCTGTTGCTGGTGGCCTATCTCTACCCGGGCGTATCGGTGGCGAGCTTCGGCACCGCGATGGTCGCGGCGCTGGTGCTGGGGCTGCTCAACACGGTGGTGAGGCCGCTGCTGGTGCTGCTGACGCTGCCGGTGACGCTGCTGACGCTGGGGCTGTTCCTGTTCGTCATCAACGCCGTGATGTTCTGGTTCGCGGCCTCGATGCTGGACGGTTTCAGCGTCAACGGCTTCGTCGCGGCGCTGATCGGCTCGCTGATCTACAGCGCCTGCGGCATGGTCATCGACTCGGCGATGGAGTCGGTCTTCGGCGCCTGAAGCTTCATTCCGTTCGCCCTGAGCTTGTCGAAGGGCTCGCGGGCCGGTGGGCCTACAGGGCTTGGGCGGGCTCGGCCCGAACGGAATGCCTTCTCAAAGAGCGCTGGCGCTCAGCGCTGGTTGCGCATCTCATCGGCCAGTTCGCGCCGGCGCGCCTCCATCTCGCGCAGCCGCGCGTCGATGATGGAAGCCTCAATGAAGTCCGACGCTGCGCCGCTGCGCGCGAGCTGCTGGCCGGCGCGCAGCCGGTCCACCGCGCCGGGGATGTCGCCCAGCGCCGCGCGCGATTCGGCTTCCGCGCGCACCGCGCGCAGCTTCAGGCCGAGCTGGTCCGCGCACTGCGCCAGCAGCTGCCAGGCCCCGGCGTCCTCTCGCCGCTCAGCCACCCAGGTCTGCAGCGCCTCGGTGCTGCGCCGCAGTGATTCGGTACCCGCGCCGGCCCGCGCCGCGGCCAGCGCGGTCTGCGCATGCCACAGCAGCAGCGGGCGCGAGATGCCGCTGTCGGGCAGCGCCTGCATGCGCTGCTGCGCCGCGCGCGCGTCGCCTCGCGCCAGCAGCGACTGCACGCGCAGCAACTGCAGCCACTGCGCCGCGTCACCGCCACGCGCGGCCGCTGGCGCCTCGCGCTGCAGCAGCGTGTCGGCCGCGGCCAGCGCGACATCGGCGGGCTCGAACTCGCGCAGCAGCGTGGAGGCCAGCGCCTGCGCGTACAGCGCGCCCAGCTGCTCGGCCGCGCCCGCGTTCGGGCCGGCCTGCTGGGCCTGGTTGCGGCGCAGCGCCTGCACGGTGGTGTCCATCAGCACGCGCGCACGCGCCTGCGCCAGCGTGTGCTCGATGGCGCCATCGGGCGGGACGTTCCTAGCGGCATGCGAATCGGCCTGCACGCGGGCGCGGGCCTCGCCGATGCGCTCGGTGGTCAGCGGGTGCGAGCGCAGGTAGGGATAGTTGTTGCTGTCGTTGAGCCGGTTGGCGTGCTCCAGCTTCTCGAACATGCCCGCCACGCCGGCACTGGCATAGCCGGCGTCGCTGTGCACGCCGTAGCCGACGCGGTCGGCCTCGCGCTCCATGTCGCGCGAGTAGTTGAGCTGTCCCTGCACCATGGCGGCCTGTCCGCCCACCACGGCCGCCTGCGCCACGGCCGCGTTGCCGGTGCGGCTGGCGGCCAGCACGCCCAGGATCATGGCCGCCATGCCCACCATCGACTGGCGCGAGGAGCTGCTGATGCTGCGCGCGATGTGGCGCTGCGTGACGTGCGAGAGCTCGTGCGCCAGCACCGCCGCGAGTTCGTCACGGCTGGCGGTCATGGCGATGAGCCCCAGGTGCACGCCCACGTGCCCGCCGGGCAGCGCAAAGGCGTTGACGCTGCGGTCCAGCACCAGGAACACCTCCCAGCCGAAGGCGTTGGCCGTGTCGGCGCCGATCTCGCCGCGTCGGCGCGCCGAGCCCACCAGCGGCTGCCACAGCGACTGCACGTAGTCCAGCAGAAGCGCGTCGTCGAGGTAGGCCGGGTCGCGGCGGACCTCGCGCATGATCTGCTCGCCCAGGCGGCGCTCGGTATCGACGCTGAACTCGCCCGAGACCGAATCGCCCAGCGCGGGCAGGGCCGAAGGCGAGGAGGGCGAGGTCTGCGCCCGCGGCGCGGCGGCTGGCAGCGCGGCCAGCGCCAGGCCGGCAACGAGGGCAGAGGCGGCAAGGGAGTGCTTCAAGGTCGCTGGAGGGGGCTGCAAAACGGCTGGCTATGATCGCACCGCGCTTTTGCTGCCAGGTTTCTCGCCATGAACAACCCGCTCACCCACTTCGACAGCCAGGGCCAAGCCCACATGGTGGACGTCTCGGCCAAGGTCGCCACGCACCGCGTGGCGCGCGCCAGCGGCAGCATCCGCATGCTGCCCGAGACGCTGGCGCTGATCCGCGAGGGCACGACCAAGAAGGGCGACGTGCTGGGCATCGCCCGCATCGCCGCGATCCAGGCCGCCAAGCGCACATCGGACCTGATCCCTCTGTGCCACCCGCTGCCGCTCACGCGCGTGGCGGTGGAGCTCGATATCGACGAGGCACTGCCCGGCGTGCGCTGCACGGTCCAGGCCGAGACGGTGGGCGTCACCGGTGTCGAGATGGAAGCCCTCACGGCGGTGCAGGTCGGCCTGCTCACCATTTATGACATGTGCAAGGCCGCCGACAAGGGCATGGTCATGAGCGACATCCGCCTGCTGGAGAAGAAGGGCGGCAAGTCGGGACACTGGCAGGCCGGGGGCTGAACCCGGGGCGCGGCGCACGCCGCGCCGCCTCCGTCAAGGCATCACGTCCAGGAAATCACGCCACTCCAGCGCCTTTTCCGGCGCCTCGCACTGGAAGGGCTTCTCGTCGGCCGCCTTGAGCACCGAGTTGGCCGCGCACGGCGCGAAGAAGGCTTCCGACTGCGGATAGTGGAACTCCCGCAGCCGCTGCGCGACGTGGCGCGCGCGGTCGAGGTCCCCCGCATCGGCCAGCGCTTCGGCCCAGGCCAGCATCAGCCGCGTGTCGAGCAGGAAATGCGTGGCGCGCTCGAAGGCCACCAGCGCATCGGCCGGGACGTCGGCCGTCGTGGCGGCGGCGTAGTCGGCATGGTGAGCGAAGAAGACGCTGTGCTGGCCGTCCTCGATGCGCTGCGCCAGCGGACCCGCGTCCGCGCCGGGCGAGAAGATCGACACCACGCGGCCGTAATCCATCAGCGAGAACACCGCCCCCGCCGCCAGCAGCAGCCCGGGCAGCCGCGACGCCAGGGCGCGCCGGGGCGCCGCAACGGCTTCGAGCGGGACCGCCGACGGCGTGCCCAGGCACACGCCCCACATCCACGCCGCCGGCAGCAGGAAATAGGCATACCACAGCGGGTACTCCAACTGACTGTGCAGCGCCACCAGCAGCACCATCACGAAGAGGGCGCGCAGCGCCGTGCCCGCGACGCCCTTCACGGCCCAGGTGCGCCGCCATGCCTGCCATAAGGCCAGTCCCAGCAAGGCCAGCACCAGCAGCGCCAGCGGCACGCCCAGCTCCACCGCGAACTGCAGCACCACGTTGTGGGTGTGATCGAAGAAAGCCACCGGGCGGCCGGGGAAGGGGGTCAAGGTCCAGGCGAAGTTGAACTCGCCGAAGCCCACGCCCGTCCAGGGTTGCTGCGCAATCATCTCCAGGGTATTGCGCCAGATACCGAAGCGCGAACCGGAGACGTCGGCCTCGCCCAGCCGCGTGGCAGCACCCAGCGCGCTTCCCTCCTGCAGTGTCTTGAGCGCCATCGCCCAGGCCGCATAGAACAGCGGCGCCCCCAGCAGCAGCAGCCGGCCCGGCCGCGACAGCCGCTTGTCCACCACCCCCCACAGTGCCAGCAGCAGCACGCCCAGGGTGCCCGTGCGCGATCCCGACAGCTCCACCCCAACCACCATCAGCGCGCCCAGCAGGGCCGTACTGCGGATGGAAAAGCGTCCGGCCTCGCGCAGCGGCACCAGCGCCACCAGCGACCACAGCAGCAGTGTGCTGAGGTGGTTGGGCTGACGCAGGTTGCCCACGGCGCGTCCGGGCAGGCCCGAGCGGGCCATCACCACGCCGTCGGCCCAGCCGGGCGCAAAGACCTGCACCAGGGCGATCACGCTGCTGAGCACGCCCACCACCACCCATCCCAGCAAGAACACCTGCAGCGCCACCGCGCGTGCAGGCCCCTGCAGCGCCGCACCGGACCAAGCCATGACCAGCGCGCCCAGCAGCAGCCCTAGCGCCGAGGCCGCCAGGCTGGCCGGCAACGCCACCACGGCAGACCACAGCACGCTCACCACCAGCAGCGCCAGTGCCCCGAGCAGCGCAACGGCCGCGCGCCCGCCCGCCCGCGCGCGCGGCATCCCAAGCAATGCGGCAAACACGCCCCAAAGCCCCAGTGCCGCCGCCTGGTTGAAGAAAGTGGCGGAGGGCGGCAGGTTGAAAGCCACCAGGACAGGCACACAGCAGGCCAGCAGCGCCGCCAGCGACAGCGCAGGAGAAGGCATCGGAAGCACAGATGAAGCGTTTGAGCGAAGGCGGCGCACTCTAGCAAGAAGCTCCTGCACTCCCCTGTGCCGCACTGCACAAGGTTGTGGACAGTGATCTGGACAACTCCGGCTTGTCCACACACCACAGGCCGCAGTGCCGAGTTGTTGTGTTTTCGAAAGAACTAATCCATCCGTGGGCCGCACAGCCTTGTACCTGGCACAAGCTGTTGATAAGCAAGGGGAAAATAGAGTTGCCCACAGTTCAGGACGCGCTCTACTACCAATACCAATTTATGAAGTGGCTTTCGATGCCAGTCGTTGTGGATGCCATGACGAGCTCCGCGACCCTTGCACCGGCCGTGCACAACCTTGTGGGCAACCTTGTGCGGGCACAAAAAAGACCGCCAGGGCGGTCTTCGGAATGGGATGCGGCCCGGGCCTCGGCACGCTGCCGGCAACGGCGGCTCAGGAGGCCGCGGACGCTGCGTTGCCCGCGCCGGCCGGGTTGTTCCTGCGGATCAGCTCCGAGGCAGCGTCGTGGGTCACGCTGGTGGAGTTGAGCCAGACTACGCTGCTGGTGCCCGGCTGCGGAGTGAAAGTGATGGTCTTGCCATCCACGCCGTTGCCCAAGCCGCTGGCCAGCGTCAGGGTGATCACGCCGTCGGCGACGGTCGCGGAGGCGACCTCCTTAGTGGGCGTGAACGCCGGTACGCCCTGGGCGCCCTGGCTGCAGCCGGCCAGCGCGCCGCCCTGCTCCTGGATGCACAGGCCCACGGCCGTCTTGAGCGCGTCGGCCGAGCGCAGCGCGTTGCCCACGCGGGCCTTGACGATGTAGTTCTGGTACAGCGGCAAGCCCACGGCGCCCAGGATGCCGATGATCGCCACGACGATCATCAGCTCGATGAGCGTGAAACCCCGTTGCTCGAGGCGGGTGCTTCGCATGGAACGTCCTCCTTCCCTTGGTCTGTGAGAGGTGGTTGCACCGGCACCACGACGGCACCGGGGCCGCGGCCGGAGGACGGGTTTGTGAGTGAAGTAAACGCTCGCCGCCCCGGTGGCGCCATGCTGGGGCTGGTGCCGAGGCAACGGGCTCGGGACAAACGTCAGGCGCCGCCCACTTGGACCCGCTCAGTCAAGCTGCCAGCGGTCACCCGTGTGCAGCGCGTGCGCCTTGACGCCGTGGCGGCGCAGTTGCGCCATCACCGTGCGCACCTCGCCGGGCTTGACGTGCGTGATGTGCAGCTGCGCTGGCTCCTGCGACTGCTGCAGTTGGTGCAGCGGCTGCGTCGCCAGCGCCGAAGGGCATAGGTGGCGGCTGAGCTGGGCCAGCGTCGCTTCCTCGTCACAAAAGGAGGTTTCGATCACCAGGTGCGCCACTGGCAGCTGCGCCAGGCGTTGCCACAGCGCCTCGTTAGGGCCGGTGTCGCCGGTGAAGACCCAGCAAGGCCCCTGTACACGGGCAAAGACGGCAAAGCCCACCGCCGGCACGGTGTGGGCGGCGCTGAGCACCTCGATGCGGCGCTCTCCCAGCGCAATCTCCTGTCCGACGGCAAAGGGCACCAACACCAGCACCGGTTGCTGTGCCGTGGGCAGTCGCGTGAAGTCAGGCCAAATGCGGTTGTTGAACAGATGCTCGCGCAGCGCCTGCAGCGTCTCGGGCAACCCATGCACGCGGATGGGCCCGCGGCCGGCGGCGGCGCGCATGCGCATGACGCTGTCGGCCAGCAGCGGCACGCCCAGCACATGGTCCAGGTGCGAATGGCTCAGCAGGATGTGGTCGATGCCGGCAAGCTCTTCGAGCGTGAGCGTGCCCACACCGGTGCCGGCGTCGATAAGCACGTCGCCGTCCAGCAGGAACGAGGTGGTAAAGCTGCCTGCGGCAATCGCACCGGCACAACCCAGGACGCGGATTTTCATGGGCCGGGATGCGGCGCGCCGAGGATCGCGCCGGTGTGCATCAGCGTTGCAGGGTAAACAGCATCTGGGTGCCGGCGAGCTCGATCACGTCGCCGTCGCGCAGCGGCATGGCGTCGGACTGCAGCGGCATGCCGTTGATGCCGGGGCGAGCGCTGCCCTCGACATGGGTCAGCACGTAGCCGCCCGGGCGCCGTGTGATGCTGGCCACTTGCACGCCGGGCTTGCCCACAGTGGTGACGATCTTGGTGAGCATCACCTCGTGCCCGGCAGCGCTGCCGTTGAGCACCCGCAGCGTGGCCACGGGCATGTCGGAATCGGCGGCGGCCGGGCTGGGGAACGGGCTGCCCGCGCCGGGCAGCGGCGCGGTGTGGGCGAAATCGGGAACGGGGGCGGTACGCGGCGGGTGGGGCGGTTCCGGCGAGCCTTCGTCATGCGCGAGGTAGCGCAGCTTGTACTTGCCGATCTCCACGCTGTCGTTGTGCGCGAGCTGCTGGCGACGGATGGCGCGGCCGTTGATGTAGGTGCCGTTGGTGCTGTTGAGATCCTCGATGAAGACCGCATCGCCCATGCGCTGCAGCACGGCGTGCTCGCCGCTGACGGCGAGGTTGTCGATCACGATGTCGTTGTAGGGACGCCGGCCTAGCGTGGTCTTTTCCTTGGTGAGATCAACCTGCTTGATCACCACGCCGTCCAGGGAGACGACCAGTTTGCCCATGCTTGTCCTCGTGTGGCTGGCAGGGGAGGAAGCGAGCCCGGCGGGCATGGCGGACCTCAGCGCTTGAACGGCCACCACGAGCGGGCCGCCGCCGGTCCCGGCACGCGGGCCAGGATCACGGCGATGTTATCTTTTCCCCCCGCCTGGTTGGCGGCGTCCACCAGGGCGCGTCCGGCCTGCGCCAAATCGGTATGGGCCAGCAGGATCTGGGCGATGGCGTTGTCGTCGAGCATGTCCGACAGCCCGTCCGAGCACAGCAGGTACAGATCGCCAGGCTGCAGGTCGTGCATCTGCGTCTCCAGCAGCACGCGCTCCTCCACGCCCACGGCGCGGGTGACGAGGTTCTTGTACGCGCTGAAGGCAGCCTGCTCGGGCGTGATCAGGCCGGCGTCGATCTGCTCCTGCAGCAGCGAATGGTCGCGCGTGAGCCGCATGAGCTTGGCGCCGCGCAGCCGGTACGCACGCGAGTCGCCCACATGGCCGCTGAGTACATGGCCGCCGCGGAACACCAGCATCACGAGCGTGGTGCCCATGCCGGCGTACTGCGGGTTGGCGCGTGCGGCTTCGAAGATGGCGCGGTTGGCCTGCCCGACGCACAACTCCATGGCGCGTCGCACTTCCTGATCAGTGGCTGCGTGCGCGGTTTCTTGCAGCCAGCGGCCGAGCTCGTTGCGCAACTGCGTGGTGAGCATGCCGCTGGCGACTTCGCCGGCGTTATAGCCGCCCATGCCATCGGCCAGCACTGCCAGTGCCGCAGCCTCGTCCAGAGCCACCGCGTCCTCGTTGTTGCTGCGCGCGCGGCCGGTGTCGATGGCGCTGAAGAACTCGGGGTTCATGGTGTGCTTGAGGTCCACGGGCATTGTGCCGTGCCGGCTGTGCCCATGGCGGCTCGGACGCACCCGGGAACCGCCGCGCGGGTGGCAAATGTCGCATCAAGGCGCAATGCGCGCGGTTCCGCGTTTTGGAGCAGGCCTTGCGATGCGTCAACTCTTAACGGAATGCGCCGTCAAACCGTACTGTCATCGCCTTGTCACCACCCGGGCTCGGGGGCAAACTGAATTCAACGGGGCGGTGCTGCGGTCACCCCCCGTGTGTAGCAACCCTTCCGAAAGGAGGATCTGATGAATCTGACGATCAGCGGACACCATCTCGACGTGACCCCGGCTCTGCGTGAGTACGTGCTGACGAAGCTGGACCGAGTCACGCGCCACTTTGACCAAGTGGTTGATGTGAACGTGCTGCTGGCGATCGACAAGTCCAAGGAAAAGGATCGCCGCCAACGCGCCGAGGTGACGCTGCATGTCAAGGGACGAGACATCTTCGTGGAGCAGTCGCACGAAGACCTGTATGCCGCGATTGATCAGCTGATGGACAAGCTCGATCGCCAGGTCATGCGCCACAAGGACCGTACGCAGGAGCACCATCACGCTTCTGCCAAGCGCATGCCCGCGAGCGTCTGAGCGTTCACAACTGACCCGGAGCCGTCCTCGGCTCCGCACCAAGCGGCCCTGCGGGGCCGCTTTTTGCTAAAAGCTCCGGTGGGCGGATGTGCGCAGCATTCACGCAACACTGGACTGGTTGAGGGAGGCCCTCCGGGGGGCGTGACAAGAGGGCTTTCTATAATCGAACGCCCTGTCACAGTCTCCGCAACCGCCCGGACGACCTGCGCTGCGGAGAAAGCATCATGAACCGTCTCGCCGCCATCCTGCCTGCCACCAATGTGCTGGTGAACGTGGAAGCCACCAGCAAAAAGCGGGTCTTCGAGCATGCGGGACTGCTGTTTGAGAACCAGCACGCCATTGCCCGTGCCACCGTGTCGGACAACCTGTTCGCGCGTGAGCGGCTGGGCTCTACCGGGTTGGGGCATGGCGTGGCCATCCCGCACGGCCGCATCAAGGGCCTGAAGAATCCGCTCGCGGCGGTGCTGCGCGTACAGCACCCCATTCCCTTCGACGCACCGGACGACGAGCCGGTGAGCTTGCTGATCTTCCTGCTAGTGCCGGAGGCGGCCACGCAGCGGCATCTGGAGATCCTGTCCGAGATTGCTGAGATGCTGAGCGACCGCGAACTGCGCGAACGCCTCAAGGCCGAGCCCGATGCCGCCGCGCTGCACAAGCTGATTCAGAACTGGGAGCCGCTCAAATCAGTCGCCTGAAGCCCGCGATGCGGCTTCGCCCTGGAGGCTCTGCCGCATGAAACCGATCTCCGTCAGCGCCGAGGCGCTGTTCGAGGAACACCGCAAGGCGCTGCGCTGGGAATGGGTGGCGGGTCACGCCCATCCCGAGCGCCATTTCGACGAGGCCGCGGTGCGCGAGGCGCACTCCTCGGCCGATCTCGTCGGCTTTCTCAATTACATCCATCCCTACCGGGTGCAGATCGTGGGCGAGCGCGAGGTGCGCTACCTCACCGCCGTGCCCGCCGAGGTACAGGAGCGCCGCGCCACGCGCATCCTGACGCTGGAGCCGCCGATGGTGGTGGTGGCCGACAACCAGCCGCCGCCGGAAGTGATGCTGCGGCTGTGCGAGCGCGCGGGCATTCCGCTGTTCGCCAGCAAGGAGTCTGCCGGCCACGTCATCGACGTGCTGCGCAGCTACTTGGGCCAGCTCTTCGCCGAGCGCACCACGCGCCACGGCGTGTTCATGGACATCCTGGGCCTCGGGGTGATGCTCACCGGCGAGTCGGGCCTGGGCAAGAGCGAACTGGGGCTGGAGCTGATCTCGCGCGGCCACGGTCTGGTGGCCGACGACGCGGTGGACATCCACCGCACGGCGCAGAACGCACTGGAAGGTCGGTGTCCCGAACTGCTGCTGAACCTGCTGGAAGTGCGCGGCATCGGCCTCCTGGACATCAAGGCCATCTTTGGCGAGACGGCGGTGCGGCGGAAGATGAAGCTCAAGCTCATCGTGCACTTGGTGCGCCGCGAGACGCTGGAGCGCGAGTTCGAGCGCCTGCCCTACGAGCCGCTGTACGAGGAGATCCTCGGCGTGCCGGTGCGCAAGGTCGTGATCGCGGTGGATGCGGGCCGCAACCTGGCGGTGCTGGTGGAAGCGGCGGTGCGCAACACCATCCTGCAGCTGCGCGGCATCGACACCTACAACGAGTTCATCCAGCGCCACCAGAAGGCGATGCAGCGCTGAGCGCTGCCCGCCGCGCGGCGTTTGTCCCGAGCCCTTCGATGGGCCCGGAGTCGGAGAAAGAAGACTTACTTCGGCCGGAACTGGCAGTCCGCCTTGGTGCAGGTGGCGTACAGCGCCAGGGCGTGATCGTGGATGGCAAAGCCCCGCGCCTCGGCCACGGCGCGCTGGCGGCGCTCGATCTCCGGATCGAAGAACTCCTCCACGCGGCCGCAGGTCAGGCACACCAGATGGTCATGGTGCTGGCCCTCGTTGAGCTCGAACACCGACTTGCCCGACTCGAAATGGCTGCGCGTGAGCAGCCCGGCCTGCTCGAACTGCATCAGCACGCGGTACACCGTGGCCAGCCCGATGTCCGAGCCTTCGGTCAGCAGCGCCTTGAAGACGTCTTCGGCCGTCATGTGCCGCTGGCTGGTTTTCTGGAACACCTCCAGGATCTTGATGCGCGGCAGCGTCGCCTTCAGGCCGCTGCTCTTGAGTTCATCGGCATGCGTCATGACGGCTCTCTTGAACAGGACAAGCCCCCGAAAGGGGGCCGGTAGAATGGGCCGGATCATAGCCAGCCCTGCGAGGCCCGGTCCGACGCAGGCCCATCCCATGCATCGCCAAGTCTTCCGTCTGTCCGCCGCGCTGCTGGCGGCCTGCTCGCTGGCAGGCTGCGCCTCCTCGCTGCAGTCCTCGGACCAGAACCTGCTCGGTGTGATCACGCCCTACCGCATCGAGATCGTGCAAGGCAACGTGGTGACGCGCGAGCAAGCCGCGGCGATTCAGCCCGGCATGAGCCGCGCGCAGGTGCGCGACATCCTGGGCTCGCCGCTGCTCACCGACGTGTTCCACGCCGACCGCTGGGACTACATCTTCACCATCCGGCGCACCGGCGCCGAGCCGCAGCGCCGCAGCGTCACCGCGTACTTCGAGGGCGAGCGGCTGCAGCGGCTCGATGCCGCGCAGGACCTGCCCTCCGAGCAGGAATTCGTTTCCTCCATCAGCACCGCCAAGGTGCCTTCCAAGCTGCCGGTGCTGGAACTCACGCCGGAGCAGCGCGCGAAGCTGCCCGCGCCGCCGCGCACCGAAACCGCGCCCGCCGCCGCGCCCACCGGCGCCACGCGGGCGTATCCGCCGCTGGAGCCCTGAACCTTCCCGCATGACTACCAACGATTCCTCCTCCACCGGCGCCGCCGCGCCGCTGCGCATCGCCATCGCCGGCGCCTCCGGGCGCATGGGCCGCATGCTCATCGAGGCCGTGCTGCAGGCCGACGACTGCCAGCTGGCCGGCGCGCTGGACGTGCCTGGCAGCCCCGCGCTGGGCCAGGACGCCTCGGCTTTCCTCGGCCGTCCTTCGGGCGTGCCCATCATCTCGGACCTGCGCGAAGGCCTGGTCCAGGCCCAGGTGCTGATCGACTTCACCCGCCCCGAAGGCACGCTGGCGCATCTGCAGGTGTGCCGCGAGCTGGGCGTGAAGCTGGTCATCGGCACCACCGGCTTCAGCGAGGAGCAGAAGGCGCAGATCGCGCAAGGCGCACAGGACGTCTCCATCGTCATGGCGCCCAACATGAGCGTGGGCGTGAACGTGGTGCTGCGGCTGCTGGACATGGCCGCGCGCGCGCTGAACCAGGGCTACGACATCGAGATCGTCGAGGCCCACCATCGCCACAAGGTCGATGCGCCCAGCGGCACCGCGCTCAAGATGGGCGAGGTCGTGGCTGCGGCGCTGGGCCGTGACCTCAAGGAATGCGCCGTCTACGGCCGCGAGGGCGTCACCGGCGAGCGCGACCCCAGCACCATCGGCTTCGCCACGGTGCGCGGCGGCGACATCGTCGGCGACCACACCGTGCTGTTCGCCGGCACCGGCGAGCGCATCGAGATCAGCCACAAGAGCAGCAGCCGCGCCGGCTATGCGCAGGGCAGCCTGCGCGCGGCGCGCTTCCTGGCCGACAAGCCCAGCGGCCTGTTCGGCATGGACGCGGTGCTGGGCTTGGCCTGAGGCCGGCCGCCGCACGGTGGACGGCCTGCAGGAGTTCTGGGCGCGCAGTGACGCCATCGGCCGTGCCGTGGCGGCGCTGCTGCTGCTGATGTCCATCACGGCGTGGGTGCTGATTCTGTGGAAGGGCTGGCTGCTGCGCCGCGCGTCGCGCGACATCGCCCGCGGCGTGCCCGCGTTCTGGGCCGCGCCGGCGCTGGACGTGGCACGCGAGCGGCTCCACCAGCTCGACCGCGAGCAGCTGCTGCTGCCGCTGGTGGACGCGGCGCAGGCCGGCGCGCGCGGCGGCACGCTGGAGTCGCACGGCCATGCCGACTCCCAGCTCACACGGCGGCTGCGCGACGCGCTGCACCGCGTGCTGGCGCAGCTGCAGATGGGGCAGGTCGCCCTGGCCTCCATCGGCTCCACGTCTCCCTTCATCGGCCTGTTCGGCACGGTCTGGGGCATCTACCACGCGCTCATCGGCATGGCGGGCGAGGGCTCGGTGAGCATCGACAAGATCTCCGGCCCGGTGGGCGAGGCGCTGGTGATGACGGCCGCGGGCCTGGCCGTCGCCATCCCCGCGGTGCTGGCCTACAACGTGTTCGGCCGCTGGATCGCCGGCAACGAGGCCGAGCTCGAAGGTTTTGCGCACGACCTGCGCGAGCTGATGCTCGACGGCACGCGGGAAGCTTGAAGCCATGACACCGGGCCGCGTTCCCGCACCGCTCCACACGGGGCGCAGGCCATGACCTTCGGCCGCCTGGAGAGTAAAAAACCGGCCAAGCCGATGAGCGACATCAACATGACGCCACTCATCGACGTGATGCTGGTGCTGCTGGTGATCTTCATGGTCGCCGCGCCGCTGATGACCTCCAGCCTGCGCCTGGACCTGCCGCAGGCCGAGGGTTCGGCCAGCGAGGCGCTGGAGCCGCTGAACCTGGCGCTGGATGCCCAGGGCCAGGTCTTCCTCGACGACCAGCCGCTGGACGAGGCGACGCTTGCGCAAAAGCTGCAGCAGGCGGCGCAGCGCAATGCGTTGACCGAGGTGCAGCTGCGCGCCGACCGTGCCGTGCCCTACGGCCGCGTGGCCGAGTTGCTGGCGCTGCTGCAGAAGAGCGGGCTCACGCGCATCGGCTTCGTGACGGAGCCGCCACGAGCCGGCGCGGCGGCATCGGCCCCGAAATAGGGGCCTCGGGCCGGCTCCTACAATCCCGGCCCATGAACGAAAAGTACGTCCCCGCCGAGGTCGAGTCGGCCGCCCAAGCGCACTGGAATGCGCGCGACGCCTACCGCGTCGTCGAGGATGAAAGCAAGCGCAAGTTCTACGCCTGCTCGATGCTGCCGTATCCCAGCGGCAAGCTGCACATGGGCCATGTGCGCAACTACACGATCAACGACATGCTCGCGCGCCAGCTGCGCATGAACGGCTGGAACGTGCTGATGCCCATGGGCTGGGATGCCTTCGGCCTGCCGGCCGAGAACGCGGCGATGAAGAACCAGGTCCCGCCGGCGCAGTGGACCTACTCCAACATCGAATACATGAAGGGCCAGATGCAGGCCCTGGGCCTGGCCATCGACTGGTCGCGCGAGATCGCCACCTGCAAGCCCGACTACTACAAGTGGAACCAGTGGCTGTTCCTGAAGATGCTGGAAGCCGGCATCTGCGAGCGCCGCACCCAGGTCGTGAACTGGGACCCGGTGGACCAGACCGTGCTGGCCAACGAGCAGGTCATCGACGGCCGCGGCTGGCGCTCCGGCGCGCCGGTGGAGAAGCGCGAGATCCCAGGCTACTACCTGAAGATCACCCAGTACGCCGCGGAGCTGCTGCAGCACGTGCAGGACGGCCTGCCGGGCTGGCCCGAGCGCGTGAAGCTGATGCAGGAGAACTGGATCGGCAAGAGCGAGGGCGTGCGCTTCGCCTTCCCGCACGAGATTCGTGACGCCTCCGGCGAGCTGATCCAGGGCGGCAGGCTCTACGTCTTCACGACCCGTGCCGACACGATCATGGGCGTGACCTTCTGCGCCGTGGCGCCGGAGCACCCGCTGGCCACGCACGCGGCGGCCACGAACCCGCAGCTCGCGGCCTTCATCGACGAGTGCAAGCACGGCGGCACCACCGAGGCCGAGCTGGCCACGCAGGAGAAGAAGGGCCAGCCCACGGGCCTGTTCGTCACGCACCCGCTCACCGGCGCGCAGGTCGAGGTGTGGGTGGGCAACTACGTGCTCATGAGCTACGGCGACGGCGCCGTCATGGGCGTGCCCGCGCACGACGAGCGCGACTTCGCCTTCGCGCTGAAGTACGGCCTGCCGATCAAGCAGGTCGTGGCGGTGGAAGGCGAGACCTTCTCCGACCAGGCTTGGGCCGAGTGGTACGGCGACAAGCAGCGCGGCGCGAACGTCAACTCCGGCGTGCTGGACGGCCTGTCCTACAAGGCCGCGGTGGACAAGGTCGCCGAGCTGCTGGCTGAAAAGGGCCTGGGCGAGAAGAAGACCACCTGGCGCCTGCGCGACTGGGGCATCAGCCGGCAGCGCTACTGGGGCACGCCGATTCCCATCATCCACTGCGAGAGCTGCGGCGCCGTGCCGGTGCCGGAGAAGGACCTGCCGGTGGTGCTGCCCGAGGACTGCATCCCCGACGGCAGCGGCAACCCGCTGAACAAGCGCGCCGACTTCCTCAACGTCGCCTGCCCCTGCTGCGGCCGCGACGCGCGCCGCGAGACCGACACGATGGACACCTTCGTGGACAGCTCGTGGTACTTCATGCGCTATTGCGACCCGAAGAACGAGGACGCGATGGTTGCCGGCGGCACCAAGTACTGGATGCCGATGGACCAGTACATCGGCGGCATCGAGCACGCGATCCTGCACCTGCTCTACGCGCGCTTCTGGACCAAGGTGATGCGCGACCTGAAGCTGGTCGAGGTCGACGAGCCCTTCAAGCGCCTGCTCACGCAGGGCATGGTGCTCAACCACATCTACAGCCGCCGCACCGACAAGGGCGGCATCGAGTACTTCTGGCCGCACGAGGTCGAGAACGTGCTGGATGCGGGCGGCAAGATCGTCGGCGCGAAATTGAAGAGCGACGGCTCGGCGGTGACCTACGAGGGCGTGGGCACGATGAGCAAGAGCAAGAACAACGGCGTCGATCCGCAGCAGCTCATCGAGCAGTACGGCGCCGACACGGCGCGCCTGTTCGTGATGTTCGCCGCGCCGCCGGAGCAGACGCTGGAGTGGAACGACGCCGCCGTCGAAGGCGCGCACCGGTTCCTGAAGCGCGTGTGGGGCTATGGCGTGAAGAACGCCGAAGTGCTGCGCGCCGGCGGCGACCCGGCGCAGGCCGGCGACGACACCGCGCGCGCCCTGCGCCGCGAGGTGCACCTCGTGCTCAAGCAGGTCAGCTACGACTACGAGCGCATGCAATACAACACCGTGGTGTCGGGCTGCATGAAGCTGCTCAACGCGCTGGAAGGCTTCAAGGCCGAAGGCGCCGCCGCCGCAGCGGTGCAGCGCGAGGCTTTCTCCACGCTGCTGCGGGCGCTGTACCCGGCGTGTCCGCACATTACCCATGTGCTGTGGCAGGACCTGGGCTACGCCGAGCAGCTGGGCGACCTGCTGGACGCGCCCTGGCCGCAGGTGGACGAGGCGGCGCTGGTGCAGGACCGCATCGAGCTGGTGCTGCAGGTCAACGGCAAGCTGCGCGGCGCCGTGAGCGTGCCCGCCGGTGCCGACAAGGCCGCCATCGAGGCCGCCGCGCTGGCCAGCCCGGACTTCCAGAAGTTCGCCGAAGGCAAGGCGCCCAAGAAGGTGATCGTGGTGCCGGGCCGCCTGGTCAACGTGGTGGTCTGAGCCGCATGAAGCGCCGCACCCTGCTGGCCGCCGCCACGCTTGCACCGCTGCTGGGCGGCTGCGGCTTCGCGCTGCGGCGCCCGCAGCCGCTGCCCTTCGAGCGCCTGGCGCTGGTGGGCTTCGCGCCGCGCTCGCCCGTGGCCGAGGCGATCAGGCGCACGCTGCCGGAGAGCGTGACCGTGGTGGACGCGCCGCAGCAGGCCCAAGTAGTTCTGGAGGCGCTGCGCGAGCAGCGCGAGCGCGGCGTGGTGGCCAGCACCTCCTTCGGCCAGGTGCGCGACCTGCAGGTGCGCGTGCGCTTCGGCTACCGACTCAGCACCCGGGCCGGCAAGCCGCTGCTGCCGCCCACCGAGCTGCTGCTGTTCCGCGACATGAGCTACAGCGAAGACATCGCGCTGGCCAAGGAGCTGGAGCAGGACGAGCTCTTCCGCGACATGGAAAACGACATCGCCCAGCAGGTCCTGCGCCGGCTGCAGGCGGTGCGGGAGATCTAGCCCCGTGCAGTTGCGAGCGCAGGGTTTGAACGCGCACCTGGCGCAGGGCCTGAGGCCGGTCTACACGCTGTACGGGGACGAACCGCTGCAGATGCAGGAGGCGGCCGACGCCATCCGTGCCGCGGCGCGCGCCGCGGGCTACACCGAGCGGCAGGTCTTCACCGTCAGCGGCAACCACTTCGACTGGAGCAGCCTGCTGGGCGCGGCGCAGGAGATGAGCCTCTTCGCCAGCCGGCAGCTGATCGAGATCCGCATCCCTTCGGGCAAGCCCGGCAAGGACGGCTCCGTGGCGCTGCAGCGCTACTGCGAACTGCTCAACCCCGACGTGCTGACGCTGGTGCAGCTGCCGCGGCTGGACCGCCAGCAGCAGCAGAGCGCCTGGTTCGTGGCACTGGACGGCGCGGGCGCGAGCCTGCGCATCGACCCGGTGGAGCGGCGCGAGCTGCCGGCCTGGATCGCTCGGCGCATGGCCGCGCATCGCCAGCGCGTGGCGCCGGGAGAGGAGGGCGAGCGCACGCTGGCCTTCTTCGCCGACCGCGTGGAAGGCAACCTGCTGGCCGCGCACCAGGAGGTGGAGAAGCTGGCGCTGCTCTACCCCGAGGGCGAGCTGGGCTTCGAGCAGGTGGAGCAGGCGGTGCTCAACGTCGCGCGCTACGACGTGTTCAAGCTGAGCGAGGCGGTGCTGGCCGGCCAGGCCACGCGCACGTTGCGCATGCTGCAGGGCCTGCGCGCCGAGGGCGAAGCGGCCGTGCTGGTGCACTGGACGCTGGCGGAGGACATCCGCGCGCTCAAGCGCGGGCGCGACGCGTTGTCGCAAGGCAAGCCGCTGCCGATGGCACTGCGCGAGGCGCGCGCCTGGGGCCCGCGCGAGCGGCTGTTCGAACGCGCGCTGCCGCGCGTGACGGACGCCCAGCTCACCGCCTGGCTGCAGGCGGCGCGTATCTGCGATGGGCTGGTGAAGGGGCTGAAACACCCCGAGTGGCCTTCTGAACCCTGGGATGGGTTGCAGAAACTGGCGTTGATGGTGATGCAGGGGTTGAGGTAAGGGGCTCAGTAGCCTCGCCCTCGCTCCACCAGATGGGCCAGGGTGCCTCCCGCCATCACCGCCCTCACATTCCCCGCCGCGATCCCCGCCGCGCTGCGCGCATCCGTCAACGCCGCCGCGTGCGGCAACAAGGTCACCCGAGGGTGGTTCCAGAAGGGGCTGTCCGCCGGCAGCGGCTCCGTCTGGAACACATCCAGCACCGCATGCCGCAGCCGCCCCGCGTCCAGCGCGGCGAGCAGATCCGCCTCCACCACGTGCCCGCCGCGCGCCAGATTCACCAGGCAAGCGCCCTCGGGCAGCAGCGCCAGGCGCTCGGCGTTGAACAGCCCGCGCGTCGTCGGCGTCAGCGGCAGCAGGTTCACCACGATGTCGCTGCGCGAGAGCAGCCCCGGCAGCGCCTCCTCGCCGTGCACGCAGTCGATGCCCGGCTCCCGGCGTGGCCGCGCGCTCCAGCCCTGGACGCGGTAGCCCTGTGCCTCCAGGCGCCGTGCCGCCGACAGCCCCATCTCCCCGAGGCCCAGCACCGTCACCCGTACCTCGTCGGCGCAGCGCTGCGGCAGCACGCGCCAGACGCCTTCGCGCTGCTGCCGCGCATAGTCGAAGAAACCACGCTGCAGGCTCAGCACTGCCCACAGCGCCGTCTCCGCCATCGCCGCGCTCATGGCCGGATCGACCATGCGGGCGATAGGCACCCCTTCCGGCAGCGTGGGGTCCGCCAGCAGCCGGTCCACGCCCGCCCACAACGATTGGATCAGGCGCAGGCCTTTCAGCTCCCGTAACTGCCCCGGCGGCGGGTTGGCGACCAGCGCCACGTCCACCTCGGCGCCGGGTGCGGCCTCCACCCATTGCGCCTCGGGTAGGGCCTGCTGCAGCGCCTCCATCCACGCCTGTCGCTCGGCGGCGCCGAGTTGTCCCACCAGTGCCAGCTTCATGCAGCACCTGCCTGGGCCAGGGCCAAGGCGCGGTCCAGCGCCCGCTGCACGGTGACGGCGCGCACTGCGGCGCGGTCGCCGCCGAGCTGCAGCAACTCCGCACCGGCAGGACCGCTGCGCAGGGCCCAGCCCAGCCAGACCGTACCCACCGGCTTGCCGGGCACCGCGCCGCCCGGGCCGGCGATGCCGGTGACGGCCAGCGCCAGGTCGGCATGCGCATGCGCCAGCGCGCCGGTGGCCATCACGCGCGCCACGGGCTCGCTCACCGCGCCATGGGCGCCGATCAGCGAGGCCGGCACGCCCAGCAGCTCGGTCTTGGCCTCGTTGCTGTAGCTGACGAAGCCACGCTCGAACCAGTCACTGGAACCCGCCACCGCGGTGCAAGCCGCGGCGATCAGGCCGCCGGTGCAGCTTTCGGCCGTCGTCAGCCGCCAGCCGCGCGCAAGCAGTGCCGCGGCCAGGGCGTTCACTTGCGGCTCCAGGTCGTCGGGGAAGTTCATGGGCTTGGTCTCCGAAAGAACCTACTCGGGGTTGAAGACTGGGCGGGCCTGCCTGGTCGCTGCGCGCCGGCGTGGGGCCGCCCGGATTCCGGCCTGCGCGGGAATGGCGAAGCAGCAGGGACGCCGCCCGTGCTTCGTCCGGCAAGAAGGCTGCGACTGCCCCGAACAGCCGCTCACATCACGAAGCGCCGCCACAAGGCGATCACCAGCACGGTGCAGAAGGCCGCCACCACGTCGTCGATGAGGATGCCGAAGCCCTGGGCCCAGCCGGGTGAGCGGCCGTCGCGGATCTTGAACAGCCGGTCGGCCCAGCCGACCGGCCCCGGCTTGGCGGCGTCGAAGAAGCGGAACAGGCAGAAAGCCACCAGCTGGCCGGTGAATCCCATGGGCATGGCGAGCCACAGCACGCTCCAGAAGGCGATCACCTCATCCCAGACGATCGCGCCCGGGTCGGCGATGTTCAGGTGCTGCGCGGTGCGCGTGCAGGCCCAGCAGCCCGCCACCAGCCCCACCAGCAGCACCCAGCCCCACTGCGAAGCCGTGAGCCAGTGGTCCAGCACCAGGTAGCTCGCCCAGGCCCAGAGCGTGCCGACCGTGCCGGGCGCCTTGGGCGAGAGGCCGCTGCCAAAGCCCAGCGCGATCCAGTGCGCCGGGTGCGCCAGCAGGAAGCGCAGGTCGGCGCGGCGCGGCGCGGACGTGCTCATGCCGGCAGGAAATGGTCGAAGCTGGCGAAGCGGTCCTGCAGTGGCGAGCCGTAGCCGTCCACCAGCCGCAGCCCCGGCTCGGACTGCAGCTCGCCGATGCGCGCCACGCCCACGCCCGCGGCGCGCGCCGCGGCCAGCACCGCCTCGCGCCGCTGCGGCGGGGCGCTGAACAGCAGTTCGTAGTCGTCACCGCCGGCCAGGCCGCATTCGAGCTGCAGCGCGCGCGGCTGCGCCGCCAGCACCGCGCTGCGCGGCAGCGCATCGGCGTCCACGCGCGCGCCCACGCGCGAGGCGCGCAGCACGTGGCCCAGGTCGCCCAGCAGCCCGTCGCTCACGTCGATGGCGCTGTGCGCCAGGTCGCGCAGCGCCAGCCCCAGCGCCACGCGCGGACGCGGCTGCTCCATGGCGTGGCGCACGTTTTGGAAATCCCAGCCGTCCAACGACACGTGCCCGCGGAACACCTCCAGCGCCAGCCGCGCGTCGCCGATCCCGCCGCCCAGCGGGTGGCTGACCCACAGGTCGTCGCCAGGCCGGCCGCCCGAGCGCAGCAGCCCCCGGCCGGCCGGCACCTCGCCGAAAACGGTGATGCAGATGTTCAGCGGCCCGGCCGTGGTGTCGCCGCCCACGAGTTCGATGCCATGCTCCTCCGCGAGCGCGAACATCCCGCTGGCGAAGCCCTCCAGGAACGCGGCATCCGCGCGCGGCAGCGACAGCGCCAGCGTGAAAGCCAGCGGACGCGCGCCGCAGGCCGCCAGGTCGCTCAGGTTCACCGCCAGCGCCTTGTGGCCCAGCCGTGCCGGCAGCACGGTAGAGAGGAAGTGCCGCCCCTCCACCAGCATGTCGCTGGACACCGCCAGCTGCATGCCCGGCGCCACGTTGAGCAGCGCGCAGTCGTCGCCCACGCCCAGCGCCGCGCGCTGCACCGGGCGCTTGAAGAATTTCGCGATCAGGTCGAACTCGCCCAAAGCCATGGCAGGAAAGGTTTAACAGTCAAGGAGAAGGCAAAGGAAAACTCGATGGCTCTTCAAGCCGATTTCGCTTTGCTTGCGAGATGAACCGTTCGCACTGCGGTATCGAAGTGCGAATCCGACAGGCTGCGAGGCGGCGTCACGGCAAGGGCCGTTCATCCTTCGACGCGCCCGCAGGGCGCGCCCTGTGCTGAGGTATCGAAGCATCAGGACGAACGGAATACACCACTTGCGAGCGCCGCATCGAATCAGCCCTGGCCCTGCTCGCGCAGCAGGTTGGCCAGTTCGACGGCGGACTTCACGTTCATCTTTTCGAACAGCCGCGCGCGGTGCACTTCCACCGTGCGCACGCTGATGCCCAGCGCGTTGGCGATGAGCTTGTTGGGCTTGCCCTCGATGACGAGCTGCATCACATCGCGCTCGCGCTCGGTGAGCTCGGCCAGCGCCTGCGACTTGGCCCGGCTCTCGCGCCGGCGCGTGATGGCCTCGGCCGACAGTGCCAGCGCCTGCTCCACGCGGTCCACCAGCGCATTGTCGGAAAAGGGCTTCTCGACGAAGTCAAAGGCGCCGCGCTTGACCGCCGCCACCGCCGTGGGCACGTCGCCGTGGCCGGTGAGGAAGATCACGGGCAGCGCGGCGGTGACGCCGCGTTCGGCCAGGCGCTCGAACAGCGTCAGGCCGCTGGCACCGGGCATGCGCACGTCCAGCAGCAGGCACGAGGGGGACTCGGGCCAGCTCGCCTGCGTGGCGGGGGGCAGCGCATCGAGCATGGCCTCGAAGGCCTCGGCGCTGTTGAAGCCTTCCGAGAGCAGCCGCCGCGAACGCAGCAGCCAGGCCAGCGCGTCGCGCACCACATCCTCGTCATCGACGAGGTACACCATGGGGAGACCGAGCGGGGGTTGCATCGCGAGAGTATCGGCCATGTAAGTCCGCATTCAGGCGGGGGCGGTCCTTCGACAAGCCTGTCCTGAGCTTGTCGAAGGGCTCAGGGCGAGCGGGGAAAGAAGCTCAAGCCCGCGCCGGCACGGCGCGCGGCACGCGCGCGGCATCGGGCAGCGTGAAGCGGAACTCGGTGCCGCCCGGACCCTCGGGCTGCGGCGTGCTCTCGAACTCCAGCGCGCCGCCGTGCTGCTCGATCACGGTACGGCACAGGCTCAGTCCGAGACCCATGCCCTCGCTGCGCGTGGTGAAGAAGGGCGTGAACAGCCGCTGCGCCACCTCCGCCGGGATGCCCGGGCCGGCATCGATGACGCTGAAGCTCACGCGCCCCTCTTGCGACGGGTGCACGCGCAGCCGCAGCACGCGCTGCGGCTGCGGCGTGGACGTCTCCATGGCCTGGATGCCGTTGCGCGTGAGGTTGAGCAGCACCTGCTCCACCATCGTGCGGTCGCACATCACGCGCGGGATCGGGTCCGGATATTCCAGCTCGATGCGCGTGCCGCTCTTGCGCGCCTGCAGCCGCACCAGCGGCAGCACAGCGTCGATGAGCTGGTCGGCGCGGATGCTCTCGCGCGCCTGCTCGCGGCGGCGCACGAAGTCGTGCACGCTCTTGATGACGCGGCCCGCGCGCTCGGCCTGCTCTGCGATGCGCGTGACGGCGTGGCGCAGCATGTCGGGCGTCTGGTCATCGGGCTGCTGCAGCAGGTTCAGCGAGCCGGTGGCATAGCTGGCGATGGCCGCCAGCGGCTGGTTCAGCTCGTGGCTCAGCAGCGAGGCCATCTCGCCCACCGTGGCCAGCCGCGCCGAGGCCTGCAGCCGCTCCTGCTGCTGGCGCGAGAGCTCCTCCACCCGGCGCTGCGCGCTCATGTCCAGCACCGCGCTCATCCAGCCCGTGTGGCGGCCGGCGCCGTCCACCAGCGGGGTCTCGTAGATCATCACCGGGAAGCGCTCGCCGTCGCGGCGCATGAACACCGTCTCGAAGCCTTCCTGGTGCGGGTTGGCCACCGGCTCGGCCCGCATGCGCGCAGCCTGGCGCTCGGTGTACTCCTCGACGAACTCGGGCGGCCAGTACGGCGGCGGCACGGTGTGGCGCAACTCCTCGGCGCTGAAGCGCACCATGGCGCAGAAGGCCGGGTTGACGTAGGAAATGCGACCGTCGAGCGTGCGCGCGCGCAGCCCGGTGCTCAGCGAGTCCTCCATCGCCTTGCGGAAGGCCAGCGCCTCGGCCAATGCATGCTCGGCCCGCGCGCGGCGGCGCACGTCGCGCGCCAACAGCAGCAGCAGCGCGAACAGCACCACCGACAGCCCCAGCACCAGCGCCGTGGACAGGTTGGGAATGAGCTGCGGGCTGCCCTCGGCGCTGTCCACGCGCAGCTGCAGCGCGCTGCCCGGCAGCTCCAGCAGGTGGCGCGCGTGGTAGAAGCCCGCGCCGCGCGCCATGCCGGCGCGCGCCAGACGGGTGCCGTCCATCTCGACGATGGAGAACTCGTGCCGGCGCAGGCGCTGCGCGCCTGCGGACTCCTCCAGCAGCGTGCCCAGGCCGAAGCTCAGCACCACGAAGCCGTCGTGCCCACCGTCGCGCTGCACCGGGATGCAGGCGTCGATCACCTCCACGCCCAGCCCGCCGGGCTGGGGGACGAAGTAGCTGTGCGAGAAGGCCGGCGCGCTGGCACGGCGCGCGGCCGAGCAGGTCAGCTCGGTTTCGGCGCTCATCTGGTCGCGGCCAAGCTGCTCGAACAGCGGCGCGCTGTAGGGCGAGGCCAGGCTACCCAGCAGCGCCATGTCGGTCCCGCGCCGCTCCACGCGCAGCACCTCGTGCTGCGTGCGCAGCAACTCCGTGGCGCCGGCCTGCCAGGGCGCGGTGCCGCCGCCCCACAGCTGCGCCTGCAGCGCCTGCACGCTGCGCATCACGTTGCGGCGCAGCTCGGCCGACACCTCCTCGGCCACGCGCTCCACCGCCTCCTGCTGGCGCGAGGCCTCGTGGCGCACCGTCAGCATCACCAGCATCGTCTGCGCCACCAGCAGCAGCGCCACCAGCGCGCCCCACAGCAGCGTGCGCCGGATGCGGCCGGGCAGGGCATTGCGGAGGAACTGCAGGGCATTCATGGGGGCGCGCAGTATGCGTCAGGCACGCAAAGCTGCCCGAAGTTGAGGGGAGTCAACT
The DNA here is from genome assembly GCF_937926365.1 of uncultured Azohydromonas sp. GTDB lineage: Bacteria > Pseudomonadota > Gammaproteobacteria > Burkholderiales > Burkholderiaceae_C > Azohydromonas. The sequence continues at coordinate 24,218 of NZ_CALAOH010000149.1, forward strand.
TGACGACTCCTACAATCGTTGCCCCCCGCACAGCCAGAACGACTTTTCACATGTCCACTGCTGAAGACAAGCGCGCCGAGTTGCGCCGTGCCGCCCTCGAATACCACGAGTTTCCGAACCCAGGCAAGGTGTCCATCGCGGCGACCAAGTCCATGGTCAACCAGCGCGACCTGGCGCTGGCCTACTCGCCGGGCGTGGCCTACGCGTGCGAGGAGATCGTGGCCGACCCGTCCGCGGCCTTCCGCTACACCGCGCGCGGCAACCTGGTGGCCGTGGTCAGCAACGGCACCGCGGTGCTGGGCCTGGGCGACATCGGCCCGCTAGCGTCCAAGCCGGTGATGGAAGGCAAGGGCGTGCTGTTCAAGAAGTTCGCCGGCATCGACGTCTTCGACCTGGAGATCAACGAGCGGAACCTCGACAAGCTGGTGGACGTCATTGCCGCGCTGGAGCCCACCTTCGGCGGCGTGAACCTCGAAGACATCAAGGCCCCGGACTGCTTCTACGTCGAGCGCAAGCTGCGCGAGCGCATGAAGATCCCCGTCTTCCATGACGACCAGCACGGCACCGCCATCGTCGTGGGCGCGGCGCTGCTCAACGGCCTGAAGGTCGTGGGCAAGGACATCACGAAGGTCAAGCTCGTGGCCTCGGGCGCCGGCGCCGCGTCGCTGGCCTGCCTGGGTCTGCTGCTCAAGCTGGGCCTGCCGCGCGAGAACATCTGGGTCACGGACCTCGCCGGCGTGGTCTACCAGGGCCGCACCGAGCTGATGGACCCGGACAAGGCTGAGTTCGCGCAGGAGACCTCGCTGCGCACGCTGTCCGAGGTGATCGAGGACGCCGACGTGTTCCTGGGCCTGTCGGCCGGCGGCGTGCTCAAGCCCGACATGGTGCGGCGCATGGCGACCAAGCCGCTGATCTTCGCGCTGGCCAACCCCACGCCGGAGATCACGCCCGAGGAGGTCAAGACGGTGCGCGACGACGCCATCATGGCCACCGGCCGCACCGACTACCCGAACCAGGTCAACAACGTCCTGTGCTTCCCGTACATCTTCCGCGGCGCGCTGGACTCGGGCGCCACGACGATCACGGTGGAGATGGAGATCGCGGCGGTGCACGCCATCGCCGAGCTGGCACAGGCCGAGCAGAGCGAGGTGGTGGCTGCGGCCTACGCCGGCGCCAACCTGAGCTTCGGCCCCGAATACCTGATCCCGAAGCCCTTCGACCCGCGGCTGATGATCAAGATCGCCCCGGCGGTGGCGCAGGCGGCGGCGGACTCTGGCGTAGCCTCGCGCCCGATCCAGGATATGGACGCCTACCGCGAGAAGCTGCAGCACTTCGTTTATGCCTCGGGCACGACGATGAAGCCCATCTTCGCGGTGGCCAAGACGGCGCAGGCGCGCCGCGTAGCCTACGCCGAGGGTGAGGAAGAGCGCGTGCTGCGCGCGGTGCAGATCGTGGTGGACGAGAACCTGGCGCGCCCGACGCTCATCGGCCGCCCGGCCGTGATCGCGCAGCGCATCCAGAAGTTCGGCCTGCGGCTGGAGCAGGGCCGCGACTACGACGTGGTCAACATCGAGCACGACGAGCGCTACACCGACTACTGGCAGACCTACCACCGGCTGATGGAGCGCAAGGGCGTCACGGCACAGTTCGCCAAGATCGAGATGCGTCGCCGCCTGACGCTCATCGGCTCCATGCTGCTGCACAAGGGCGAGGTGGACGGGCTGATTTGCGGCACCTGGGGCACCACGGCGATGCATCTGGTGCACGTCGACGCGCTCATCGGCCGACGTCCGGGCGTCGAGAACTACGCGTGCATGAACGCGCTGATCCTGCCGAACAAGCAACTGTTCCTGGTGGACACGCACGTCAACTACGACCCGACGGCCGCGCAGATCGCCGAGATCACCATCCTGGCCGCGGAAGAACTGCGCCGCTTCGGCATCGAGCCCAAGGCCGCGCTGCTGTCGCACTCCAACTTCGGCTCCAGCAACCAGCCCTCGGCCGTGAAGATGCGCGAGGCCCTGGCGCTGGTGCAGGAGCAGGCGCCGTGGCTGGAAGTGGACGGCGAGATGCACGGCGACACCGCGCTGGACCCCAAGCAGCGCGAGGCGCAGATGCCGCGCAGCACACTCACGGGCGAGGCCAACTTGCTGGTGCTGCCCAATATCGACGCGGCCAACATCGCCTACAACCTGCTCAAGACGGCCGCGGGCGGCGGCATCGCCATCGGCCCGATCCTGCTGGGCGCGGCCAAGCCGGTGCACATCCTCACGCCCTCGGCCACCGTGCGTCGCATCGTCAACATGACGGCACTGACGGTCGCAGACGCCAACGCGCCGCGCTGATCCCGCGCAGCCCTTGCGCCGGCGCGGCCGCCTGAGGCGTGCCGCGCCTCCCGCGCCCGGTGCGCTCCGGACCGACATGCATGGTCCTGGTGCGCCCGGGTGCGGAATCTTCACGCCTCTGCCCCTTATAGCCTTCGGCTACTGCTGCAATTTGAGGCAAAAACTTGAGGTTCCTTAGGGCTTTCGTTACCATCCTGCCTTTCGCAGATTTCAGGGTTATCCCGTGTTGAGGAGTGCTCAGCCGCAGCGACGGTGGTTCTTGCGCAAGTGGGGATTCGCTTTCGTTGCAGCCGCCGCACTCTTGGGCGGCATGGGTTGGGAGCCGGCGTGGAGCCGAACCCCGGCCGATGCGCCAGCCGCGCTGCAGGAGGTGCCACTGTCGGCCTTGCCGGCACCGGCGCAGTCCACCGAACGGCTGATCCGCGCCGGCGGTCCCTTTCCCTACCAGAAGGATGGCAGCGTGTTCTTCAATCGCGAACGGCTTTTGCCCGTGCGCGAGCGCGGCCACTACAGGGAGTACACCGTGCCAACCCCCGGCCGCCACGATCGCGGCGCTCAGCGCATCGTCTGTGGCGGCAAACCGCCCACGAATCCTGAAGTCTGCTACTACACAAGCGACCACTACGCGAGCTTCAGCCGCATCGTGGCCGACCGATGACCGATTTGTGTGACTCCAGGAGGTAACGCGACCATGCTGTTGCAGACCGTCCGACCAAACATCGTCCAGTCGATACGCGCCTACCGCGTCGAGGACTTGATGCAGGCCGCCCAGGGCGCCGGCCAGCATTTCCTCCACGCTAACCTCAGCAACGCCCAGTCCAAGCAGGAGGTGCTGGAGAGCATCGCGCAGTCGTTCCTGTTCCCGGCGCATTTCGGCAAGAACCTCGATGCGCTCTATGACTGCATGACGGACCTGGTTCACAAGTCCGGTGCGCAGCCGGGCTTCGTGGTGGTGCTGGAGCAACTGCCCGACAACCCGCGCTTCGACCGCGAGGCGCGCGAGCAACTGCTGGACGTGTTCCGCGACGCGGCCGACTTCTGGGCCGAGCGGAAAGTCCCATTCAGGTGCTTCTATTCTTTTCAGTAGCCCGCTCCCAGGAAAACGGGTCATGGGAGCGGGCTACCGAGGTGGCCCCCACGGAAAAGCCGAAGGCCCTCACGAAGGCCCAGCAACAGGCGAATTTCGGTACCAACATGCCGCTCATGTGCAGCGCCTTCGACACGGCGATGTGGCGCAGCGCGGCCTGATCTGAAGCACCACGCTTCGGCACCGGTCCCCAAAGAAAAAGCGACCCTCGGGTCGCTTTTTTCATGCCCGGCTCCGGGCCCGCGCTCCAGGCGGCTTCAGGCCGTTGCCGGCGACAGCGCCGCCGCCAGCGCGACGTACTCGTCCACCGGCACTTCCTCAGCGCGGCGCTGCAGATTGAAATCGCCGTTGAAGCCGCGCTGCTCCAGCCAGCGGCCCAGCGTGTGGCGCAGCAGCTTGCGGCGCTGCGAGAAGGCCACGGCCACGAGCTCCTGCAGCAGCGCCGCGTCCAGCGCCGCCGGCTTGGGCCAGGGCAGCATGCGCACGATGGAGGAGTCCACCCGCGGCGGCGGCTCGAAGGCCTCAGGCGGCACGTCGAACAGCGACTCCACCTGGTAGCGCCACTGCAGCATCACCGACAGCCGCCCGTAGTCCTTGCCGCCGGGCGCGGCGGCCATGCGGTCCACCACTTCCTTCTGCAGCATGAAGTGCTGGTCCAGCACCACGTCGGCCGCGGGCAGCAGGTGGAACAGGATCGGCGAGGAGATGTTGTAGGGCAGGTTGCCCACCACGCGCAGCGGCCCCTGCGCGGCGCGCTCGGCGGCCAGCGCGCGGAAGTCCACCTGCAGCACGTCGGACTCGACCACCGTGAGCTCCGGGCGCCGGCGCAGCCGCGCCGCGAGGTCGCGGTCGAGCTCCACCACCGTGAGCGCGCCGCAGCGCGCCACCAGCGGGTCGGTCATGGCGCCCAGCCCGGGGCCGATCTCCACCAGCGGCTGCCCCGGGCGCGGGTCGATGGCGCGCACGATGGCATCGATGACGGCCGTGTCGGACAGGAAGTGCTGCCCGAAGCGCTTGCGCGCGATGTGCTGTCCCATGCTCAGCGCGGGTTCTCGCGCATCTCGACGTAGGCGCGCGAGCGCAGCTCGCGGACCCAGTCGGCATACGCCTGGTCGAAGCGCTGCTCGCGCAGCGCGTCGCGGGCGAGCTCGCGCAGCTGCTTGGGCTCCACCGCCACCTCGCGCCGCTCCAGCACCTGGATCAGGTGCACGCCGAAGCGCGAGACCACTGGCTCCGACAGCCCCATGGGCTGCAGCGCGTTCATGGCCTGCTCGAACTCGGGCACGAAGGAGCCGGGCGAGGTCCAGCCCAGGTCGCCGCCCTGCACGGCGCTGCCGTCCTGCGACTGCGTGCGCGCCAGCTCCTCGAAGCGCGCCTTGCCGCTCTCGATCTGGCGCCGGTACTCGGCCAGCCGCTGCTTGGCCACCTCCGCCGACAGCTGGGCCGAGGGACGCAGCAGGATGTGGCGCGCGCGGGTCTGCGTCACGCGCAGCACGGCGCTGTCGCGCTTGTCCTGCAGCTTGAGCACGTGGAAGCCCGCGCCGGTGCGCAGCAGCTGCGGCGCCACCTGCCCGGGCTGCAGGCCGCGCACCCGCTCCACGAACACATCGGGCAGCCGCTGCGCGGGCCGCAGGCCGATCTCGCCGCCGCGCTCGCGGTTGTCGTCCTGCGACACCTGGCGTGCCACGGCGGCGAAGTCTTCGCCGCCGAGCACGCGCTGCAGCGCCTGCTCGGCCTGCGCGCGCAGCTTCTCGACCTCCGCCGCCGACGCGCTTTCGGGCACCGGCACCAGGATCTGCGCGATGTTGAGCTCGCTCTGGCCCCCCATCTCGCGGCGCTGCTTCTCGATGAAGGCATCGATGTCGGCGTCGCTGACACGGATGCGCTGCTGCAATTCACGCTCGCGCACGCGCTCGATCATGATCTGGTCGCGCAGGTTGGCGCGGAAGCGCTGCATGTCGATGCCGTCCTGGCGCAGCCGGTCACGCAGCTGGGCCGGCGTGATCTGGTTCTGCGCCGCGACGCTGGCCACGGCACGGTCCAGTTCGGCCTCGTCCACGCGCGCGCCGGTGTCGCGGGCATGGCTCAGGATCACGCGCTCGTCGATGAGCGCCTCCAGCACCTGCTGGCGCAGCTGGTCCTCCGGCGGCAGCCGCTGCCCGGCGCGCGCAGCCTCGGCGCGGATGCGCGCCAGGCGCTGTTCGACTTCCACCGCCGTCACCAGCTCCTGGTTGACGACGGCCACGATGAAGTCCGCGGTGCGCGGTGCGCTGGCGGCGGCGAGGGCGGACGGCACCGGCGCCTGCAGCGCGCACGCCGCCAGCAGCCAGCCGAGCACGAGGGTCTTGGGCTTGCGAAACAAGGGTTCACTCACGATGGCTTGAGGGCGGCCACGACCGGGCCCGGAAAGGCGCGGCTGCGGGCCGCGCAACGGCAAATCACTCATACGAAGCAGGCGGCGGCAGCGGCGTGACGTCCTCGCGCAGCAGCCGGTAGCCCGGGATATTGTCCCTGAGGACCTGCAGCGGGCTGCTGCCCAGCCGCGAAAGACCAACCAGCTCCAGTTGCAGCAGCAGCCGTGTGGTGGCCTCGGTACGGCCAGTGGACAGTCGCTCGCCCACCACGCGGGCAATCCAGCAGCCCGCGTCGTACTCGAAGCCGACGATGGAGTCGGTAATGCGGCTGTCGCGCACGCTGTAGAGCACGCGCCCCACGCTGAAAAGGCTGCCGCCGCCGCAGTTGCCGCTGCTGCTGCCGCCCTGGACCAGCGCACCCGGCGCCCTTCCGTACACCGGCCACTGCCAGCCCGCTTCCAGCTGCTCGCTGGAGTCGCGCGTGAAGCGGTAGCGCAGGCTCAGCGTGCGGTAGGGCCCGGGCGAGTAGCGCGCACCCAGCACCGAGCGCGACACGCGCCGCGTCGAATGGTTGTATTGCAGCGAGCCGTCCAGGGCCCACAGCGGCGTCAGCCAGGACGAGCCCAGCAGCAGCAGGTCCGATAGCTGCTGCGTGATGGGCGTGCCTTCGGGCGTGAGCTGCTGGTCGTCGAACAGCACGCGCTGCGCCACGCTGAAGCGCGCGAGCTCCTGGCCGCCGGCCTCGTCCAGGAAGCGCGTGGTGACGCCGGCGGTGAGCTGGTTGGCATCGTTGACCCGGTCCACGCCCGAGAACGCGTTCTCGGTGTAGAGCGAGGTGATGTTGAAGTCCTTGCCCGCCGTGTCGAACAGCGGCAGCGCTGTCTGGTTGCGGTAGGGCGTGTACACGTACAGCAGCCGCGGCTCCAGCGTCTGGCGCAGGTTGCGTCCCAGCAGCCCGGAGGCGCGCTCGAACACCAGCCCAGCGTCGGCGCTGAAGGTAGGAATCACGCGCGAGGCGCTGGTGCGCCCGTCGCTCATCGCCTGGTCGGTGGCGTAGCTCGCCGCATTGAAGGAGAACTTGGGCGTGAACCAGCCCCAGGTCGTGCTGAAGGGGCGGCTGAGCGTGCCCAGCGCATGCCAGCGCGATCCGGTGATGGTGCCGGCGGCGGCTGTGGGCGCGGCGCTGAAACGGTTGAACTCGGTCTGCAGATCCATCCGCAGCCCACCGGCCAGCGCGCTGCCGCCCTGTACGCCGATCTGCGGCAGCCGTTCGTAGGGCGGAAGAATGCGGCCCAGCGGGTCCGGGTCCTGCAGCACCTGCCAGCTCAGCGCGCGGGCGTAGCCGGTCCACTGGCCGCCGGGCAGTCCGAAGTTGCCCAGGTTGCGGTCGGCGTTGAGGTCCATCGGCAGCAGCCGCGGGGTGAGGGTGGCGCCGGTGCGCGCGGACAGCAGCGAGGTCGAGCCGCGGGAGAAGTCCTTCCAGTAATCGTCGTCCGACACCCGCACGCCTTCGAGCCGGTAGCCGAAGCCGGCGCCGCTGCCGCTGTGGTCGAAGCCCAGCGCCCAGCGCTCGCGGTCGGCCACCCGGTCGTCGGGCAGCAGGTTGAAGTTCAGCCGGCCCTGGTAGGCCGGCTCCAGGTAGCGGAACTCGCTGTTGAGGCCCGGGCCGCGGCGTGTGGACAGCGTGGGCGTGAAGGTGGCGTCGCGGTTGGGGGCGATGTTCCAGTAGTAGGGCACCGACAGGTCCAGGCCGCTGCGGTTGTCGATGTTGATGTCGGGCGGCAGCCAGCCCGACTTGCGCGCGCTCGACAGCGGAAAGCTCAATCGCGGCGCGGCCAGGATCGGCACGCCCAGGAAGCGCAGCACGCCACCGCGGGCAACGCCTTCGTTGGCGTCCAGGTCCAGGTCCACCTGATCGGCCGACAGCAGCCAGTCCGGTGTGCCTTCGCCCTCGGCCGTGCAGCTGGTGTAGGTGCCTTCCGTGATGCGCGCGCGCTTGGGCCCCAGGAAGTCGATGCGCTCGGCCTGCCCGCCGGCCTGCGTCAGGGCCAGGAAGTACTCGGGCTCCAGCACGAAGCCCTCGCGGGTGTCGAGCTGCAGTTGCAGTTCCTGACCCTTGAAGCGGTTGCCTTCCTGCTCCACCCGCAGGTTGCCGCGGGCCTTGAGCAGCTGCTGGTCCTGGCGGAAGTTGACCTGGTCTGCCCACACGTGCAGGTTGCCCTGCTTCAGCTCGACGTTGCCCTGCGCCTCCATCTCCACGTCCGGGCGCCCGCCGATGCGGTCGGCCTGCACCTCCACCGGGCCGCCCTCGGGGCCGATCTGCGTGCGCCGCGGGTCGGCGGTTGCGGGAGCGACCAGCGCCGGGGCCGAGCCCCGGGCGGAGGCGGGCGTCGCTTCCGCCGGGATGCCGGCCGCGGCCGACACCGCAGCGGAAGCCGCCAGCGCCGCCGGCACGGCCGGTGCCGCCTCGGGCTCGGCGGGGGATCGGAAGAG
>NZ_CALAOH010000150.1 GCF_937926365.1 uncultured Azohydromonas sp.
CACGCCGGCCGCCGCGCCGATCCGCCCAGTCCGGGCGCGGCAGCGCCGGCTGCTGCTGGGGCAGCGCCGCGTTCCAGCGCGGCTCCGCCCTGGGCAGCACGCGGTCGGCCACGCGCACCTGCCGCTGCAGCGTGTTGGCCGGCACCACCGTCACCGCACCGGGAATGTGGCGGTTGCCCCAGGACGGCTTGCCGCCCGGCGGCAGCCAGGGCGCGTGCGTGGCGTTGACGCCGCGGATGTAGCGCGGCGTAGCGTTGAAGCGCGGCACGAAAGCGTCGCGCGGGCTCAGCGGCACCCAGCCGATCACCGGCGGCGGAGCGCGCCGGCCGCCCACCGCCACGCTCACGTTGACGTGGTTGCCGCCGATCCAGCCCACCAGCGCCGGCGCGAACACCGGCCGCGCCACGTAGCGCCCCGGCACCCAGCACCAGCGCCCGCGCCACGAGGCCCAGCGGCCGTAGTGGAAAGGCGCGAAGCCCCAGGGCGCGTCGTCCACCCAGTTCCAGCCCCAGGGCGCCACCCAGACCCAGCGCCCGTAGCGGTAAGGCGCCCAGTTGGCGACCACGACGGTCGGGAACCAGACCGCGCCGTACTCCGGGTGCGTGTCCCAGCGCCCGTTGTGGTCCAGGTCCAGCGCGCCGGTCATCTCGGGCGAGACGTAGCGGGTGGAGGCGGCGCGGTCCTCGCGCTGGTCCTGCGCCAGCACCCAGGCGCCGAAGGCGTCCTCGCCGGAGGCCGTGCTCATGTCGTAGTGGGTGCGGTCGTCCTGGCGCCAGAAGCTGTAGCGCGTGCCGCTCTGCAGCGTGAGCGCGCTGTCGGCCGACTGGAAGCGCATCTCGCCGCTCCAGGCCTGGGCATGGGTGACGTTGTCCTCCACGTCCACGCGGTACTGGCCCGGCTGCGTGGGGAAGAAGCGGGCGTCCTGCGCCTGCAGCTCGAACTCATTGACGCTCTCGGCCGAGCGCAACCGCAGCGCCACGCTGCCGCGTTCCACGCGCAGGCTCACGCGCGCGTCGTCGAGCTGGTCCACGGCCAGCTCCGTGGCGCCGTCCAGGCGCAGCGAGGCGGAGCCGATCTGGACGTCCGCGCGCGCCCCGTTGTCGGTGGCGAGCCGGTCGCCGCTGGTGATGGGCCGGTTCAGGGCCGCGGCGACCCACTCGTTCTGCTCGGTGTCGTAGATCCACACCGTGCCGCTGGCCTGCGCCAGCCGTCCCACGCGTCCGGGCGGATCGGCCCAGGCCGCGGCGCCGAAGGCCATCAGCAGTACCAGCGCCAGCAGCCACCGCAGGCCGCGGTGCAAATCTCGGGATGTCATGCTGTCTCCACCCGGCCGCTGCGACGGCGGCCCTCTTGGCTTTGTAACGGGTGGGTGGTACATCAGGCCGACCCAGCGTGCCAGACGGTTACAACGTTGCGGCCGGGGTCACCCCCCCTATCGCGTGATGCAGACCAGGCGGGATTGAGAACTCTTCACGTCATCCGCCTTCACCGCCAGTAATGGGCGTGCACAGCTCGACCAGGAGGCCGTCAGGACAGCGAAGGTAGGAGACGGTTTGGCCCCACGGTTTCTGCTGAGGGGCCGCCATTTCCCGTGCGCCGGCTGCAATGGCCTTGGCGTGCGCTGCATGGACGTCGTCGCCGGTGACCAGCGCAATTTCAAAACCCAGCGGCAACACCGACTCGTCCGCGTGCACGTGGCCGCCCGGAAAATTCATGTCCCCCAGCGCGTGCGCGGCAAAGGACAGCGTGGTTTCTCCGGTATCCATCTCGCCGTAGGTGCCGCTCTCGTGAAGGAATTTGCGCTTCAGACCGAAGGCATTTTCAAAAAAGGCCAGTGACGCCGAGACGTCGGGGACGTAGACGATGGTGTAGCCGAGTTTCACAAATTCTTCCTCCTGATCGATCTTTCCCGAGAGTATGCAAATAGAAGGCCCAAGGAATTTCAGTTCCCTATTCAGCGCTCTAATTCACTGTCGAAAGGCAGGCGCCCGGATGGCGCAGCAGGGATTTCATCAACAAGCCCGAACGGGATCAGCCACGAGCCACCAGCGGAAACCGGTCCGGACGGCGGATTGAATCGACCGAGAGATCGACATCCAGGCTCGGCCAGTAAAGGTGGTCAGGCGCCGGACGCTCGACGTTGGTGATCTGTTCAATGGTGGCTTGCCTGAACCATGGAAACTGATCAAAAGGCACAAGAAGCTCTTCGTCGTCCAGCAGCACCCAGAAGCCGTGCTTGGAGACATGAGTGACTTCAGCCGCCGAAGTGGTGATTCCAGGCATTTTCAATTTCCTTCAAGTGAGCCTGCACGATTGCCTGAGCGTCAGTGAGCTGGCGCGGCGACAACCCCGTTGAAGTTGCGAGATGTACAACTGGTGTCAGCCAAAACTTAGCCTCTCCGTCCGGATGAGAGAGATGTACATGAATTCGGGACTCTTCACGCGAAAAGAAGAAAAGTCGAAACGGTCCATCACGAACGACAGTGGGCGCCATGAATCACTCTTCCTCCTTATCCAATCCCGGAAACAGCACACTGGTAAATCCCAGCTTGGTCAGGTCCCTCATCCGCGTCGGATAAAGCCGGCCGATCAGGTGATCGCATTCATGCTGCACCACCCGCGCATGAAACCCTTCCGCTTCGCGCTCGATGGGTTGGCCGTCCAGGTCGAACCCCCGGTAGCGGATGCGAGAAAAGCGTGGCACCCGCCCCCGCAGGCCCGGCACGGAAAGGCAGCCTTCCCACCCCTCCTCTTCCTCGTCCGACAGCGGCTCGATCACCGGGTTGCACAGCAGGGTGCGCGGCACGGGCGGCGCATCGGGGTAGCGCTCGCTGCGCTCGAAGCCGAAGAGCACCACCTGGATGTCCTCGCCGATCTGCGGCGCCGCCAGCCCCACGCCGCCGGCCGCCTGCATGGTGTCCACCATGTCCCGCAGCAGCGCCTGGAGTTCGGGCGTGCCGAACTCGCGCACCGGCTGCGCCACGCGCAGCAGCCGCTGGTCGCCCATCTTCAACAGTTCGCGCACCGCCATCGCCCTCACTCCTCTTCGGTTTCGTCCGCGGGCGCGGCCTCGCCCGCGACCAGCGCGCGCAGACCGTCCTCGTCCAGCACCGGAATGCCCAGCTCCTGCGCCTTGGCCAGCTTCGAGCCGGCCTCGGCGCCCGCCACCACGTAGGCCGTCTTCTTCGACACCGATTTACCCGCCTTGCCGCCCGCGCCCTCGATCAGCGCCTCGGCCTCGTCGCGCGTCATCGTGGGCAGCGTGCCGGTGACCACCACCGTCTTGCCCTCCAGCGGCCCCGGCGGCGCGGCCTGGTGGCCTTCGTGCTCCGTCCACGTCACGCCGGCGGCGCGCAGTTGCTCCACCACCTCCACGTTGTGCGCCTGGTCGAAAAAGGTGCGGATGCTGTGCGCCACCACCGGTCCCACGTCGTGCACCTGCAGCAGTTCCTCTTCGCTGGCCTGGATCAGCCGGTCCATCGAGCCGAAATACGCCGCCAGGTCGCGCGCGGTGCGCTCGCCCACGTGGCGGATGCCCAGCGCGAACACGAAGCGCGCGAGGGTCGTCTGCTTGCTCTTCTCCAGCGCGTCCAGCAGGTTCTGGGCGCTCTTCTCCGCCATGCGCTCCAGCACGACCAGGGCGGTGAAGCCCAGCTTGTAGAGATCGGGCAGCGTGCGCACCAGCGGCGGCTGTTCGCCCTCGCCCACCAACTGCTCCACCAGCCGGTCCCCCAAGCCCTCGATGTCCATCGCGCGCCGGCCGGCGAAGTGCAGCACCGCCTGCTTGCGCTGCGCCGGGCAGAACAGGCCGCCCGAGCAGCGCCAGTCCACTTCGCCCTCTTCGCGCGTGATGTCGCTGCCGCAGGCCGGGCAGCGCCCGCCCAAACGCTTGTAGAGATCGAAGGGCTCGCTGCGCCCCGGGTAGTCGTTCGGGTTGACGGCCGGCTCCGCCGCCTCGACCGCCGTGCCCTCGGCCACCGCCGCCGGATCGGGCTGGCGCTCCAGCACGTCCAGCGCCGCGTCCGCCAGCGCCTCGGCATCGGCGCCTTCGAGCCGGGCCGCGTCCAGCGAGGCCGAGGGCACCACGCCCACGATCTCCGGAATCACGTCCCCCGCCCGGCGCACGATCACCCGGTCGCCGATGCGCACGTCCTTGCGCCGGATCTCGTCCTCGTTGTGCAGCGTGGCGTTGGTCACCGTGGTGCCGCCCACGAACACCGGCTCCAGCCGCGCCACCGGCGTCAGCTTGCCGGTGCGGCCCACCTGCACGTCGATGTCGCGCAGCGTCGTCACCTGCTCCTGCGCCGGGTATTTATGGGCCACCGCCCAGCGCGGCTCCCGGGTCACGAAGCCCAGGCGCTGCTGCAGCGCCAGGTCGTTCACCTTGTAGACCACGCCGTCGATGTCGAAGGGCAGCTCGTCCCGCGCCGCGGCGATGCGGGCGTGGAACTCGATCAACCCCTCCGCGCCCCGAGCCACCGTGCGCTCACGGCTCACCGGCAGCCCGAACTTCTCGAAAGCCTCCAGCACGCCGGCCTGGGTGGAGGGCATGTCGTCCCAACCCTCGACCTGGCCCCAGCCGTAGGCGAAGAAGCTCAGCGGACGCTTCGCGGCGATGGCCGGGTCCAGTTGCCGCACCGCGCCCGCGGCGGCGTTGCGCGGGTTCACGAAAGTCTTCTCGCCCGCCTCGCGCTGGCGCTCGTTGAGCCGGTTGAAAGCGTCGCGGCGCATGTAGACCTCGCCGCGCACCTCCAGCACCGGCGGCGCGTCGCCGTTCAGGCGCAGCGGGATCTGGCCGATGGTGCGGATGTTCTGCGTCACGTCTTCGCCGGTCTCGCCGTCGCCGCGCGTGGCGGCGCACACCAGCACGCCGTGCTCGTAGCGCAGGTTGATCGCCAGGCCGTCGAATTTCAGCTCCGCCACGTACTCGATGGCCGCATCGGCCTCGGTCAGCGCCAGCTCGCGGCGCACGCGGGCGTCGAAGACGCGCGCGCCCTCGGCCGTGGTGTCGGTTTCAGTGCGGATGCTCAGCATGGGCACCTTGTGGCGCACCGGCACGAAGCCCGGCAGCACCTGGCCCAGCACGCGCTGGGTGGGCGAGTCGGGCGTGCGCAGCCCAGGGTGCTGCTCTTCGAGCGCCTGCAACTCGCGGAACAGCTGGTCGTACTCGGCGTCGGGAATCTCGGGCGCGTCCAGCACGTAGTACTGGTGCGCGTGGTGGTGCAGCAGCTTGCGCAACTCGGTGGCGCGGGCGGTGGCCCCGGCCGGCGCGGCAGCGCCGCCGGCGGCGGAATCGGAAGCGGTCATGGACATGGCGCCAGTGTAGGCAAGGCGCCCCTGCGTTCCGGGGGCCACCCGCGGTAAAAGGATTGCGAATTGCCGCCGCCTCTCCGCCCCCGGCCGCCCTGGCCGGCTTCAGCAAACGTGCCGGTCCGGCGGGCCGGCAGCACGAAGTAGGAGTTGCGGCATGAAGTCCATGGATCACGCGCAAGGCCCCGTCTCGGCCCGATTCCCCGCCTGGTGGCGGGTCGCGCTGGCGGCGGGGATGCTGGCTGGTTGCGGCGGCGGCGGTGACGGCGGCGCCATCGAGAGCGCGGCGGCCCTGGCCGCCACCGAGCAGCCCGCCGCCGTGGCCGACGCGGCACCCGAGGCCCTGCCGGCGCAGTGCACGCGCCCCAGCCGCGTCAACGACACCATCCCGAAGCTGCTGGAGTGCGTCACCTTCAGCGAGGTGCGCAAGCACCAGAAGGCCCTGCAGGACATCGCCGACGCCCACGGCGGCACGCGCGCCTCGGGCACGGAAGGCTTCAACGCCTCGGCCCGCTACGCCGTGAGGGTGTTCCGCGAGGCCGGCTACGACGTGCGGCGGCAGTACTTCCGCTTCCGCACCTTCGAGGAGCTCTCGCCCGCGGTGCTGCAGGTCACGGCCCCCACGCAGCGCGAGGTGGACAACGACATCCTGTCCTACTCGCCCAGCGCCGACGTGACGGCGCCGGTGACGCCGGTGACCTTCCAGCCCGGCGACGCCACCCCCGGCTGCGAGGCCAGCGACTTCGCCGGCTTCCCGCGGGGCCACATCGCGCTCGTGGGCCGCGGCGAATGCACCTTCGCCGAGAAGGCGCTCAATGCGCAGGCCGCCGGCGCGGTGGGCGTGGTCATCGTCAACAACATCGAGGGCGAGATCGCCGGCACGCTGGGCGCGGACTTCAACGGCCGGCTGCCCGTGACCTCCGTGACGCTGGCCGAAGGCAACACGCTGCGGGCCATCGACGGCCTGAGCATGCGCATCAAGACCGACACGCGCATGGAAACGGTCGCCACCAGCAACGTGATCGCCGAATCGAAGCGCGGCGATCCGGACCAGGTGATCATGGTCGGCGCGCACCTGGACTCGGTGCCCGAAGGGCCCGGCATCAACGACAACGCCTCGGGCGTGGCCGCGATCCTGGAAACCGCCAAGCAGCTCTCCAAGGTGCACACGCGCAACCGCATCCGCTTCGCGCTGTGGGGTGGCGAGGAGTCGGGGCTGGTGGGTTCCAGCTACTACGTCGGCACGCTCAAGCCGTGGCAGCAACGCCGCATCGCGCTGTACCTGAACTTCGACATGATCGCCTCGCCCAACCACGGCTTCTTCATCTACGACGGCGACGACTCGGACGGCACCGGCGCCGGCCCGGGGCCCGAAGGCTCGGCCGAGATCGAGAAGGCCTTCGAGGGCTTCTACGAGCGCCGTGGCCTGGCCTTCAGGGGCACGGACTTCGACGGCCGTTCGGACTACTTCGGCTTCATCGGGGCGGGCATCCCGGCGGGCGGCCTGTTCACCGGCGCCGAGGGCATCAAGACGCCGGAAGAGGCGGCGCTGTGGGGCGGCTCCGCGGGCGTCGCCTACGACCCGTGCTACCACCAGGCCTGCGACACCTACACCAACATCAACCGCTTTGCCTACAACGTGAACCTGCACGCGGTGGCGGCGGTGACGCTGCGGTTCGCCAAGGACCCGACGCCTCCAGGCGCCGGCCGCGCCGAATCCGCCGGCATCGCCAGCGCCGGCGCCAGCACGAAGCTGCTGCGCATGGGCGACAAGTTCATCCGCTGATCGCGGCGTGACGAGGGCGGCCCGGACGGGCCGCCACAACGACAAAGCGGCTTCCCCTCGCAGGGAAGCCGCTTTTGCTTGCGGACTTTCCGGCCGCGATCCGTCAGCTGAACAGCCTCCGCGCCGCCGCCGACCCCGCCGCCAGGTCGCGCGCCTCCAGCTGGCGGTAGAGCCCTTCCAGCTCCGACTTGATCGGCGCGAAGGCTTCCGGCACCACGGGATGGTTCGCCTCGTCCACCAGCGTGGCATCCAGCTCCGTGGACAGCGTGGACATGGCCTTGAGCCAGGTCTCGAAGGGGCCGTCCGTCTCCGGCGTCTGCGGCACGTCCAGGCTCAGCTGCGCCACGCGCACCACGGCGCCCGCGCCGTTCGGGTCCTCGGCCAGCGCGGCCTTGGCGTCGAAGGACAGCACCAGCACCGGCGGCGCGCCTTCCCCGGCGCCCGGCAGCACCAGCCGGCCCGGCACCGAGCCCGGCAGGAAGCCGTGCTTGAGCGTGGCCTGCTGCAGGTAGGCCACCGACCACGGCTGGCCCCGTGCCACCAGCTGCACCGACAGCAGCGCGTCGTGCTGGTTGGCGAAGTGGTCCAGCTCCTTGGCGCGCGACACCGCCTCCAGCATGTCCGGGATCTCGACCGCCGCGCCCACGCTGTCGGCAAAGGGCTGCAGCTTCTGCACGAACTCGGAGTACTCGATCTCGTTGAGCGCGCCGTGGCGGTTGGCCAGCTGCACGCCGACCTGCAGCTCGCGGTACTGCTGCCCGGGCTGGACCGGCTCCCACTCGGCGGTGGCGGCGTTCAGGCCCTCGATCAGGAAGGGCTTCGTGCCCGCGCGGCGCGTGGTGGGCAGGTGCGCCTGCACCAGCTCGCCGCTCACGCGCGCATCGAGCTTCAGCGTGGCGATCACGTCGATGAGCGCATCGATGCGCGGCCCCGTGCGCACCGCGGGCGCGGCCACGGGCGCCGCCTCGGCCTCCACCGCCGGCGCGCCGCC
>NZ_CALAOH010000151.1 GCF_937926365.1 uncultured Azohydromonas sp.
CCGAGCAGCCGCACGGCCTCTGGCATGTCGTCGTTGAAGACGTGCGCGACCGATCCGACGATCGTGTACTCGTTGAGCGTCCAGCGGCCCAGCGGCAGCAGCCGGCCCGCCCCGGCGGCGCCGGCCGGCACCAGCACTGGCAGCACCCAGCGCGTGGTCAGCGCCGCCGCCGCCAGGCCCGCCACGGAGAACACGCCCAGCTGCGCCAGCCCGGGGAAGCCGGAGAACACCAGGGCCGCGAAGCCGCACACCGAGGTCAGCAGGCCCAGGCGCACGGTCGGCCAGGCGTGGTCGCGCCAGCGGCGCCAGCCGCCGTCGCGGGCCTGGATCAGGTAGTACAGCGCGTAGTCCACCGCCTCGCCGATCAGCGTGCTGCCGAAGCCCAGCGTGATGCCGTGCACGGTGCCGAAGCCCAGCGCCACCGCCGCGATGCCCGCCAGCACGCCGCTGGCCACCGGCAGCATCGCCACCGCCAGCGCGCGCAGCGAGGCGAAGGCCGCCAGCAGCAGCCCGCCGATGACCACCAGCCCGGTCACGGCGATGACGATCACCTCGTGCTGGATGCGGCTGCGGCTGTCCACCGCGAACAGCGGCGCCCCGCTGAGCTGCAGCGCGAGCCCGCGCGCGGCCTGCGGCGCGAAGGCCGCGCGCACGGCCTCGATGGCGACGGCCTGCGCGTCCAGGTCGTCGCCCGGGGCGTGCAGGGTCAGCAGCAGCAGCGCGCGCGGCTCGGTGCGCGACACCCACACGCCGTCCTCCATGCGCGGCGCCTGCGCCGGGACCAGCGCTTCGGCGATGCGCTGCAGCTCGCCCGTGGGGTCGCGCTCCAGCACCGGCTTGACGGCGGCGCCGGCGGGCGTGCCCAGCAGCGAGAGGGTCTCGTCGATGGCGTCGCGCAGCCCGGCCACGGTGAAGCGCTCGGCGTCCACGGCCGGGCTGAGCTGGTAGCGGTGGCGCAGCAGCAGCTCGCCGGCCGCGGCCCAGTCGCCGCGCTCGCCGTTGTGCACCTGGTCGAAGCGTTCATCGGCGCGCAGCGCCGCCGCCAGCGCGCGCGAGCCTTCCGCGCGCTCGGCAGCGCTGCCTCCCGTGATGCCCACCAGCAGCGTGCGCGAGGCCACGCCGCTGCGCAGCTGGTCGATGAGCACGCGCTGCTGCGCGCTGGGGCTCACCGGCAGGAAGGCCGAGAGGTCGGCCGTGAAGCGCCCGCGCGCGATCAGCAGCACGCACAGCGCCATCAGCGCCAGCCACAGCAGCAGCGCGGCGCGGCCGCGCTGCGACGGCGCGACGGCGGGGGACACGGCGCTCACTTGGACGGCGTGGACGCCGCCGAGTCGCGCACCGGCTCGATGGTGAGCACCGTGCGGTCGCCATCGAGCAGCTGCGTCTCGATGCTGCGCACTTCGTCGCGCAGGCCGACGATGCGCACGAAGCGCAGCTGCCCGGCGGCGCTGCCGGCCAGCGGCGTGAGTTCCAGCGTCCAGCGCTCCAGCGTGCCCTGCAGGCTGGTGCGGAAGGTGCGCTGCAGCGCCTGCGCGTTGCCGGTGAGCGTGCCGCGCAGGGCCTCGATCGCCACCATGGCCTCGGGCGCGGCGTCCAGCGCCAGCGTGCGCGAGCGCCCGCCGCGGCTGAGCGTGACGGTGTTGCCCTCGACCACCATGGATTCCGCGCGCGGCTTCAGCGTGCGGCGCTCGAAGCGCGGCGGCGACGCGGTGAAGGCCAGCGTGCCGCTGGCCAGCAGCGGCTCGTCGAACCCTTTGACGAAGCGCTGTTCCGAGAAGCGCGCCTGGCCGCTGGTCTGACGCCCCAGCAGGCTCATCAGCTCGCCCAGTTCCAGGGCCAGCGCCGGCAGGCTGCAGCCGGCCAGCAGCAGCGCGAGCAGGCCGCGCCTAGTCCTCATGCCAGAAATCATGGAAGTTGAACCAGTTGTAGGGATGCTCGCGGCACAGCGATTCCAGCCGCGCGACGTAGCCGCACACCGCCTCGCGGATGCGGCGCTCGCGCTCGGCGGCGTCGCAGCGCTGCGTGAAGTCGGCCAGGGGTTCGAAGCGCACCTCATAGCGGTTGCCGCCCAGGTACAGCCCGGCCATGAAGATGACGCGCCGGCGCAGCAGCGCGGCGAGCCGGAAGGGGCCGTCGCTGAACACCGTCTCGCGGCCCAGGAAGGGCACGCGCAGCTCCTTGCCGTGCTGCGCGTCGCTGTCGTGCAGCACGCGGTCGCCCAGCATGCCGGCCAGGCCGCCGCCGTCGAGCCAGTCGCGCACGGCCAGCATCGAGTCCATGCGGCCCAGCGCGATGATCTCGGGCTTGGCGTCGGGGGCAACGGCGCTCAGCGCGGCGTTGATCTTTCGGGCGTTGTCCGGGTACATGACCATCGCCACGCGCAGCCGCCCCTGGGCGCAGCCCGCCGTGCGCAGCACCTCGAAGCTGCCCAGGTGCGCGCCCAGCAGGAAGGCGCCGTGGCCCTCGGCCATGGCCTGGTCGATGGCCTCCACGCCCTGCAGCCGCAGATCGAAGAGATCGAGCTGGCCGCGCAGCAGGTAGACGCGGTCCAGGATGGTGGCGGCGAAGCTGTGCACGTGGCGGTAGGCGTCGCTCCAGCGCGCCGGGCGGCCCAGCGCACGGCCCAGGTAGCGCAGCGAGTGCCGCCGCGCCGCGGGCGCGAACAGCACGAAGTACAGCGCGATCGGGTGCAGCACGGCGCGCGCCACGCGGCGCCCGCAGCGCAGCGCGATCCAGCACATCAGGCGCAGCGTCAGCATGTTGCTGCGCTCGGGCGCGCGGGCCCAGGCGGCGGGCGCGGCCACGGGTGCGTCGTTGCCGCTCATCGGCGTGCTCACGCGGCGCTCCAGACGACCTGGCCGCTGGCGGCGACCTTGCCGCCGCAGTGCACCTCGAAGCGGGCGCGGCCGGCCTCGCCCTGCAGGTCGATGCGGATGTCGTCGCCGGGGCGCACCGGCCACAGGAACTTCACGGCCCGCATGTCGAAGCGCTCGCCCGGCCGGTCCGGCAGCCCCGCGCCGCGCAGCGCCTCCATCACCTCGGCCAGCAGCACCACGCCGGGCAGCACGGGCTGGCCCGGGAAGTGGCCGGCGAAGCTGGGATGGTCTGCCTCGATGCGGCGCACCACGCTGCAGGTCGGGCTCATGGCGTGCGGGGAGACAGGTGCTCGCGCGCGAGCTGGCGCAGCGTCTGCGCGGTGAGCTTGCCGGTGGCCTCGCGCGGCAGCCGGGGCAGGTGCACGATGCGCCGCGGCACGAACACGGCTTCGATGCGGCCGCGCAGCGCGGCGGCAATGGCGCGCGCGCTCAGCGTGGGCGCGACCACGAAGGCCACCGGGCGCGCCACGCCGTCGGTCACCTCGTCGGGCACCCAGAAGGCGCCGTCCTCCACGCCCTCGATGCTGTTGAGGTGGAAGTTCAGGTGCCCCAGCGAGCTGCGCTTGCCCGCGACGTGCACCAGGTCGTTGGCGCGGCCCAGCAGCCGGAAATGCTCGGCGTCCTGCAGCTCCAGGATGTCGGCCAGCAGCGTCGGCTCGGCCACGTGGCCGCCCTGCACGCTGTAGCGCTCGCCCTGCTCCTCGCCCAGGCCCGGCAGCTTCGAGATGCGCAGCCCGTCGAAGGTGTGCCAGAGGTCCGTGCGCGCGGTGCAGCGGGTGGCGACCTGGCCGGCCTCGGTGCAGCCGTAGATCTCCACCAGCACGCCGCCGCAGCGGCGCTCGGTTTCCTGCGCGAGCTGCGGCGACAGCGGCGCGGTGGCGCTGAGCACCAGGTCCACCTCGGGCAGTTCGACGCCCGAGCGCAGCAGGGTCTTGAGGTGGAAGGGGGTGGTGACGAGGGCGCGCGGACGCGGCAGCCGCTGCAGCGCGGCGGCGATGTCGGCGGGGTAGAAGGGCCGCCCGGCGTCGATGGCGGCACCGCCCTGCAGCGCCAGCAGCACGCTGGACTCGAAGCCGTAGCTGTGCTGCGGCGGCACGGTGGCGACGATGTTCAGGCCGTCCAGGCTCGGCCGCTGCAGCAACGCCGCCAGCCGCTGCGCCTCCTGCGCCGCGTTGCGCACCAGCGTGCCCCAGTGCTTCAGGTGCGGCTGGGGGGCGCCGGTGGAGCCGGAAGTCAGCAGGCAGGCGGACGGTTGCTCCGGCGGCAGAACGATGGCTTCGGCGCGCGCGTCCGGTGCGGCGCCGGTGACGGCGAGGACGTCCAGGCCGGTCAGCCCTTCCAAGGTCGATTCGTCGGCCAGCGCCCACAGCAGCGGATATTGCGAGCGCAACTGGTCGATGGTCTGCGCCATCGCGTTGGGCGGGAACAGCGAGACGTGCCCGCGCAGCAGCGCGGCACCGAAGGCGACGCTGAAGCGATAGCGGTCCACGCACAGGTTCAGCGCCGCGCCTTGCGCGGGCAGCCGTTCGGCCATCCGCGCCACGTCGCGCAGGAACTGGCGGGCACTGACCGGGGTGCCGCCGCACCAGGCCAGGGGAGCGTCGAGATCGCGCGGGGAGAGGAAGGGAAGCACGGCGAGAGGGCGAAAAAGGTTGAGGCTTCGGGCTCAGCGATCGCCGGGCACTTTGCGGTAGGCGCGCACCGTGTCCAGCAGCGAGACGCGTTCGAACTCGGGATGCAGCCGGTAGCGCAGCAGGTGCTCACCCACGAACAGCGCGCCGATGGCTCCCGGCGTGATCAGGTTGGCCAGCAGCGACCAGGCTTCCCACGGTCCCCACCGGTACAAGGCCACGGAGCCCAGCGCCATGGCGAAGAAGTAAAAGGTCCACACCAGCGTGACGTGCCAGGTGTAGCGCTCCATGGCCGGCTGCAGCGTGCCGTGCACCTGCTGCGCCACGCGGCCGATGGCCGACAGGCCCGGGCCGCTCAGCGTGAGCCCGAAGCTCGCGCCCAGCGCGGCGTGCACGCCCGCGTGCTGCAGCAGGTACAGCAGCTTCACGTCGCCGACGCCGCCGCGCAGGCACACGGCCAGCAGCGCCAGCGCGGCCAGCAGCACGGCCCACATGCCCACGCGATGCCGGCCACGCCAGGCCATCGCGCCGACCATGGCCAGCAGCGGACCCAGCAACGCCGCCGCGGCCCAGGGCTCGTGGGCCGCGTACAGCATCAAGACATGAGACAGCAGCGAGTAAGCGATGACGCCCAGCAGCGCCAGGCCCAGCTGCCAATGCGTCATGACGGACCGGTCAACGCTTTCGGTGCTGCTCGATGTGGAGGGCCAGGCTGCGCAGCGAAGCGAATATCTTGTGGTTGTTCTCGTCGTCAGAGCGGAGCTCGAAGCCATAGCGCTGCGACACTTCCAGCGCCAGTTCAAGGATGTCGATGGAATCCAGCCCCAGCGCATCGCCATACAACGGTGCGGTGGGATCGATATCGGCGGGAGCAACTTCCAGATTCAAGGCCTGGACCAAAAGCTCGGCGAGCTCGGGTTCCAGCGCGGAAGGCGGCAGCACATCGCCGGCGGGTTTCACGTCGGTGGCAGACACGATGTGATGTTCCTCGGAAAACTACATTCAAACGAACCGAAAATTGTAGTCGAGCCGGTCGGATCAACTCGTTGCAGGGTGCGCGGCGGGCGCAGCCACGTGCCATGGCCCGGGATATCCGGCGTTGCATCACGGCAGGCTTTCTCCAGTCTTACGCCAATGGCCGCATCCGGGCCGCATCCGGGCCGCGGCAGGCCGCAAAGCCGTCGTGACGGGGCGGTAGCATCGTTGCCGCTGGTCCACCGTTCATGCCCGAGCCGTGCGCAAGGGCTCCTTCATGACGCATCCCCGCCTGCCCGATCGCGACGCCTCGCCGGTACGCCTGCCGCACGCGCCACTGCCCACTTACTACCAGTCCAACGATGCGTCCAAGCGCGAGGCCTTCCTGCGCCGCATCTTCGATGCCGCCGCGGTGGACTACGACCGGCTGGAGAAGATCGTCGGCCTGGGTACGGGCTCGTGGTACCGGCGCCAGGCGCTGCTGCGCGCCGGGCTGAAGCCGGGGCTGCAGGTGGTGGACGTGGGCATGGGCACCGGGCTGGTGTCGCGCGAGATCCTGAGGATCACCGGCGAGCCGCATCGGCTGGTGGGCGTGGACCCGAGCCCGGGAATGATGGAGCAGGCCCGTTTCGAGCAGCCGGTGGAGTGCCGGCTGGGCCGCGCCGAGGACATCCCGGTGCCCGATGCCAGCGCGGACTTTGTGGTGATGGGCTACGCGCTGCGGCACGTCACGGACTTCGGCGCGGCGGCGCACGAGTTCCGCCGCGTGCTCAAGCCCGGCGGGCGGCTGCTGATCCTGGAATTCAGCCGCCCCGAGGGGCGCCTGGGCCACGCCCTGCTCAAGGCCTACATGCGCGGCGTGGTGCCCTGGCTGGTGCGCGCCGTGGCACGCACCCGGGACACACCCATGCTCTGGCGCTACACCTGGGACACGATCGAGACCTGCGTGCCGCCGGCGCAGATCATGCAGACCCTGGCGGGCCACGGCCTCAACGGCGTCGAGCGCCACACGGAGCTGAGCATCTTCTCGGAGTACCGCGCCCGCGGCTGAGCGCGGCGGGCGGCGCCCGGTCATGCCAGCGGGAGCGCGTCAAACGGGCCTTGCGCCAGCACCGCGTCGAACTCCTCGGCCAGCCGCTGGCTCTCGGCCACGGCGCGGCTCCAGACCGCAATGCGGCCCTGCAGGTCGCCGGCGTAGGCCTTGAAGTCGTCGAGGTCCGGCAGCTTGCCGTGGGGCAGGGCGCGGCGCACCCAGTCCGCGTCGGGTGCGAGCACAACCACGTTGGCCAGGCGGTCGTCGGGGTGCCGGCGGCGGGGCAACAGGGTGTCGAGGTAGCCGGGGATGATCTTTCGCTGGAAGTGGGGGTAGAGCACCAGGCCCTCGTCCATGGACGCGTAGTCCAGGTGCAGGTGGTAGTCGGTGATGCCGCCGTCCCAGTAGGCGCCGGGCGGCGCGCCGGGAATGTCGTGCACGGCATCGAGGGCGAAGGGGATGGAGCAGCTGGCCAGCAGCGCGGCGCAGAAGTTGTGCGCGCCCAGCGTCACCCGCTGCGTGCGGAAGTCCCGCAGTTGCAGCGGCAGCGACGGCGCGCGCGCATCGTGGAACACCACGCGCTCCAGCCAGGCGCCCAGCGCCCCGCGGTTCACCGCGTTGGCGGCGAACGCGCCCACGCAGCCCAGCGGCGTGCGCCAGCGGCCCTCGCGGCGCAGCAGCCAGTGCCGGCCGCGCGAGGTGAACAGGTGCAGCCTGAAGCGTGGATGGCCCAGCACCTCGGCGCTGCGGTGCCCGAAGCGCTCCCTCACCAGGGCACCGAACACCTCGCTGACGTGGCGCGGTGACGGCATCTTGTTGGGCGGGTGCTCGTAGCGCTGGTGGATGTAGTCGTGCGCCATCTGCGCCAGGGCGGCGTCTGCATCGGGCAGGCAGGCGCTGGCCATGCGCCAGGCGCCGATGGAGGCGCCCAGCAGGTGCACGGGCCGCGTGCCGTGCGCGAGCCAGTGGCCGAAGATGAATCGGTCCAACGGATGAAGCACCAGTCCCTTGGGCCCGGCCGCCGCGGCGGGCACGACGCGCACGTCATCGGCGCGCAGGCCGCGCTCGCGCAAGCGCGCGCGTGCGGCGGGTCCGGCGTAGATGCGGAGGGCTTGCGGTTGCATCAGGTCGTGTCGAGGTCTTCATCCCGGTTCAGGGCAGGTGTCGCGCCCGCATCCACTTGGCCTCGGACAACTCGGCCCACGAAGCGGGAATGCAGGGGCAGCCGGCACGCCCGGTGGCCCCACCGGTGGCCCAGGCATGCCGCGAACCGGGAAGACGCGAGGGGCGTGACAGTAGCATCGGCAGCCCGCCTCCCTGGCCCGTGCCTGACCCGCCGGCCCCGAACCCAACATGACGCAACCTTCCTCGCCCGATCGCGACGCCGCGCCGGTCCACCTGCCTCACGCGCCCCTGCCCGCGTACTACCAGCCCGACGACGCCGCCAAGCGCGAGGACTTCCTGCGCCGCACCTTCGACGACACGGCGGTGGACTACAACCGGCTGGAGAAGATCCTGGGCCTGGGCACGGGCTCGTGGTACCGGCGCCAGGCGCTGCTGCGCGCCGGGCTGAAGCCGGGGCTGCAGGTGGTGGACGTGGGCATGGGCACCGGGCTGGTGTCGCGCGAGATCCTGAGGATCACCGGCGAGCCGCATCGGCTGGTGGGCGTGGACCCGAGCCCGGGGATGATGGGCCAAGCCCATTTCGAGCAGCCGGTGGAGTGCCGGCTGGGCCGGGCCGAGGACATCCCGGTGCCCGATGCCAGCGCGGACTTCGTGGTGATGGGCTACGCGCTGCGCCACATCGCCGACTTCAGCGCGGCGGCCGACGAGTTCCGCCGCGTGCTCAAGCCGGGCGGGCAATTGTTGATCCTGGAAATCACCCGCCCCGAAGGGCGCCTGGGCCATGCCCTGCTCAAGGCCTACATGCGTGGCGTGGTGCCGCTGCTGGCCCGGGCCGTGTCCCGCGCCAAGGACACGCCCATGCTCTGGCGCTACTACTGGGACACCATCGAAGCCTGCGTGCCGCCGCAGCAGGTCATGCAGACGCTGACGGGCAGCGGGCTGCTGGAGGTGGAGCGGCACGTCGAGCTGAACATCTTCTCGGAGTACCGGGCGCGGGGGTGATGGGTCCGCGACAGGGACCCGCTATGCCATTCCTCCAGCGTCGCCCCGCTGGGGCTCCTCGCCCGCGGCGGCCAGCGCATGCGCCACCAGCCGATCCAGCAGCCGGTCGAGCTGCCGGCGCTCGGCCTCGTCGAGGCAGGCGGTGATGTCCTCGTTGCGCGCCTGGATGACGCCCTTGAGCCGCCGCCACAACTGCTGCCCGTGCGGCGTGAGCGTGAGCACCACGCCGCGCGCATCCATGGCATTGCTTTGCTTGTCAACCAACCCCTGGTCCACCAGGGTCTGCGCCGCGCGGCTGGCCTGTCCCTTGGTGAGGTTGGCCAGCCGGGCCAGGTCGTTGACCGACAGCGGCGCGAAGGCGCCCACCGCCGCCAGGGTGCGACCCTCGTTGAGCGGGATGCCCGTGGCTTCCAGGTAGGCCGCCTGGCTCAGGCGGTCCGTGAGCTTGGAGAGCGTGTGCAGCCGGTGCGTGACGGTGCGTTCCAGTCGGAACTCGTGCTCCTTCTGGCGGGCGGCCATCTTCAGTCGAGGCGAATGTCGTTGGCGCGGATGACCTTGCCCCACTTCTCGCGCTCGCTCTTGGCGTAGGCGGCCATCTCCTGCGGCGAGCTGGGGATGGCTTCCAGCCCCAGCGTCTGGAAGCGGGCCTTGACGGCCGTGCTCTGCAGCGCCGAGACCAGGGCCTTGTTGAGCGCGGCAATGGCCTGCGGAGGCGTGCCGGCCGGCACCACCAGGCCCTGCCAGGCGTAGGCCTCGAAGTCCTTGACACCCTGTTCCTGCAGCGTGGGCACGGTGTCGAAGCCGGCCACGCGCTTGGGGCTGGCCACGCCGATGGCGCGCAGCTTGCCCGAGACGATGTGCGGGTAGGCGCTGGCGCTGTCGGCGAACATGAAGGGCACCTGGCCGCCGATGACGTCCTGCACCGCCGGCGCCGCGCCGCGGTAGGGCACGTGCGTGAACTTCAAGCCGGCGCGCTCGCGGAACAGCTCGGTGGCCAGGTGGTGCGGGCTGCCCGAGCCGGGCGTGGCGTAGGCCGGCGGTTGCGGCTGCTGCTTGGCCCAGGCGCTGAACTCGGCCAGGTTCTTCACGGGCACCGCGGGGTTGACCACCAGCAGCATCGGGAAGCGCGCCATCAGCCCGACCGCGGCGAAGTCCTTCTCGACGTTGTAGGACAGCTTCGAGTAGAGGAACGGATTGGCCGCCAGCGTGGCCGTGTCGGCCGTGAGCAGGAGATGCCCGTCGGCCTTGCCCTTGGCAACGTAATCGGCGCCGATGTTGGTGGCCGCGCCGGGCTTGTTGTTGACGACGATGGTCTGGCCCAGCGCCTTGCCCATGGGCTCGGTCAGCGTGCGCGCCACCACGTCGGAGCCGCCGCCGGCCGGATAAGGCACCACCCACTCGATCGTCTTGTCGGGAAAGGCCATCGCCGCCAGGGGCAGCGACAGGGCGGCGAGAACGAACGAGCGGCGCGGGGCGCGGATGGGGGTCATGAAGATGTCTCCTGGAAACGTGGATGGCCTTGGCGGCTCGCACGGCGCGAGGCACTGGATGCCGGATTCTGGTTTGACTTTACGCAAAAACATCTGCGCGTACAACTAAGTAGAAATACGTTATGGACCTTTGAGGTTCGTCAACCCAAAATAGTTGTACGCACAGATGTTCTGGGCCATGCGCCGTGAGATCGCCCTGCTCCCGCAAGGCTTTTCGTTCCACGCAGCGCAGCACCACACCGGAGACAACAGCATGCACAAGCCGACTACCGAGCCGCGTCCTTCCATCTATTACGACTATCAGATCCACAAGCCCTGGCTGCCCTCGGCGAATCCCGCGCAGCAGCGCCAGAAGGTGGTGGTCGTGGGAGCGGGGCCGGCCGGCATGGTGGCCGCGCTGGAGCTCGCGCGCCTGGGCGTGCCCAGCGTGCTGCTCAACGCGGAGCTGCAGGTTTCGCAGGGCAGCCGCGCCATCGTGTTCACGCGGCGCTCGATGGAGATCCTGCAGCAGGTGGGCGTGGCGCAGCGCATCACCGAGAACGGCCTGCCCTGGCGCTTCGGCAACTCGTTCTACCGCGGCCAGCGCGTGTTCCGCATGGAGGCGCCGCACGATCCGGACGACCGCTTCTTCCCGATGATCAACATCCAGCAGCAGTACCTGGAGGAGTACCTGCTGGATGCCTGCGAGGGCAGCGAGCTGATCGACCTGCGCTGGGGCAACAAGCTCACGAAGGTGGAGCAGCTCGACGGCTTCGCGCGGCTGGAGGTGGACACGCCCGAAGGCCCCTACACGCTGGAGAGCGACTGGGTGGTGGCGGCCGACGGCGGGCGCTCGGCCATCCGCACCGCGATGAACCTGCAGATGGAAGGGGCCTCGTACGAAGGTTTCTTCGTCATCGCCGACATCCGCGTGGACCTGCCGCTGCCCACCGAGCGGCTGGCCTTCTTCGACCCCGAGTGGAACCCGGGCAACACCGTGCTGCTGCACCGCGAGCCGCATGGCATCTGGCGCGTGGACTACCAGCTGCCCGCCGGCGAGTCGCCCGAGGAGGCGTTGAAGCCCGAGTCGCTGAAGAAGCGCATCGACGCACAGCTGGCCATGATCGGCCACGCCGGCGTGAGCTGGGAGATGGACTGGTGCTCGGTGTATTCGGCGCGCACCCTGACGCTGCCCGACTACGTGCACGGCAGCGTGCTCTTCACCGGCGACGCGGCGCACCTGCTGCCGATCTTCGGCGTGCGCGGCGCCAACACGGCGTTCCAGGACTCGCAGTCGCTGGCCTGGCACCTGGCCTTCGTGGTCAAGGGCTTGGCCGGGAAGAAACTGCTGTCCAACTTCAGCGCCGAGCGCGTGGGCGCGGCGCGCGAGATCATCGATGAGGCGGGCAAGAGCACGCGCTTCATGACCCCGCCCAGCCGCGGCTTCAAGCTGCTGCGCGACGCGGTGCTGTCCCTGTCGCTGACGCAGGAGTTCGTGCGCCCGCTCTACCACTGGCGCACCTCGCGGCCGCACGAGTACACCGACTCGATGCTCAACAGCCGCGGCGACGACAACGCGCTGTTTACCGCCGGCCCGGCTCATGGCGCGCCGCCGCAGAACGTGCGCCTGGGCGCCGATGATTTCCTGCTCGACCACCTGGGCGGCGGCTTCGACCTGCTGTACTTCACCGAGGCCGCGGCCATCCCGGCACCTTTGCTGCAGGTCATCGACACGGTGCGCGCGCGCGGCGTGCCGCTGCGCGTGGTGGCCATCGGTGCCGCGCAGCCCGTGGCCGGCGCGGAACTGACCCTGGCCGATGCCGACGGCCACGTGCGCCGGCACTACGGCGTGCGCGCCAGCGGCGGCGCGTACCTGCTGCGCCCCGACCAGCACGTGTGCGCCCGCTGGCTCACGCTCGATGCCACCCGGCTGCAAGCCGCTTTTGACGCCGCCCTGCCGCGCTGAGGAGACAACCCATGACCGCCCCGAACACCGCCCTGGACATTTCCGGGCTCGAAACCGTCTACGACCGCCTGGCCACCGCCATCGACGCCGCCGGCGACAAGTCGGAGCTCTTCCTCGTCAAGCTGGCGCTGCTCAACGCCCAGGCGCTGGGCGACGCCGACCTGTTCCAGCAGCAGCTCGAAGCCGCGCTGCGCGACCTCTGAGCCCGAGCCACCAACAACATCTGCAGGAGATTCAAATGCTGATCCAGCAAGTTCACCACGTCGCCTACCGCTGCAAGGATGCGAAGGAAACCGTCGAGTGGTACGGCAAGCACCTGGACATGAAGTTCGTGCTCGCCATCGCGGAGAACGAGGTGCCCTCCACCAAGGCGCCCGATCCGTACATGCACATCTTCCTGGACGCGGGCAACGGCAACATCCTGGCCTTCTTCGAGCTGCCCAGCCAGCCGCCCATGGACCGCGACCGCAACACGCCGGCCTGGGTGCAGCACCTGGCGCTGAAGGTGGACTCCATCGACACGCTGCTGGCGACCAAGGCCAAGCTGGAGGCCGCCGGCATCGAGGTCGTGGGCCCCACCGACCACACGATCTTCAAGAGCATTTACTTCTTCGACCCCAACGGCCACCGCCTGGAGCTGGCCGCCGATTGCAGCACGCCCGAGATGATGCAAAAGCTCGACGAGGTGAAGTGGGACATGCTGGAGGAGTGGAGCCGCACCAAGCGGGCGCCGCAGCATGCCGCCTGGATGCACGACGGCAGTGCCAGCGCCTGAGGACCTGAAGCCATGACCTCTCTCAACGAAACCCACGATCCCGCGCTGCGCAGCTGGGTCGCGTCGGCCAACGCGGCCGACACCGGCTTCACCATCCAGAACCTGCCCTTTGCCGCGTTCCGCCGCAAGGGGAGCGCGGAAGCCTTCCGCGGCGGGGTGGCGATCGGCGACCAGATCGTGGACCTGGCGGCGGTGGCCGCGGCCGGCGTGTTCGGCGGCGCTGCCGGTGAGGCGGTGCGGGCCGCCGCGCAGGACAAGCTCAATGCGCTCATGGCGCTGGGCCAGCCGGCCTGGGCCGCGCTGCGCCTGGCCCTGTCGCGCGGGCTGCGCCAGGGCGCGGCCGAGCAGGGCTCGCTGCAGTCCTGCCTGGTGTCCCAGGCCGAGGCCGAGTACGACGTGCCCGCGCGCATCGGCGACTACACGGACTTCTACACCTCGGTGCACCACGCCACCAACATCGGCCGCCTGTTCCGTCCCGACAACCCGCTGATGCCCAACTACAAGTGGGTGCCCATCGGCTATCACGGGCGCTCCTCCAGCATCGGCGTCTCGGGCCAGGCCTTCCGCCGCCCGGTGGGCCAGACGCTGCCCGCGGGCGCCGCGCAGCCGGTGATGGGCCCCAGCCGGCGCCTGGACATCGAGCTGGAGCTGGGCATCTTCATCGGCAGCGGCAACGCGCAGGGCGAGCCGGTGGACATCGCCGAGGCCGAGGAGCATGTCTTCGGCATTTGCCTGCTCAACGACTGGAGCGCGCGCGACATCCAGGCCTGGGAGTACCAGCCGCTGGGGCCCTTCCTGTCCAAGAACTTCGCCACCACCATCTCGCCGTGGATCGTGACGCTGGAGGCGCTGGCGCCGTTCCGCGTGCCCTTCACGCGCCCCGAGGGCGACCCGCAGCCGCTGCCCTACCTGGACTCCGAGGCCAACCGCCGCGAGGGCTCGTTCGACATCCAGCTGCAGGTGGATCTGCTCACGCCGCGCCAGCGCGAGGCGGGCGGCGCCGCCGCCACGATCTGCCGCACCAGCTACCGCCATGCCTACTGGACGGTGGCGCAGATGGTGGCGCACCACACGGTCAACGGCTGCAACCTGCAGCCGGGCGACCTGTTCGGCAGCGGCACGCTCTCGGGCCCGACGCTGGACCAGGCCGGGGCGCTCATCGAACTCACGGCCGGCGGCAAGCAGCCGCTGCAGCTGCCCGGCGGCGAGCAGCGCTCCTTCCTGGAGGACGGCGACAGCGTCGTCATCCGCGGCTGGTGCGAGAAGCCCGGCGCGGCGCGCATCGGCTTTGGCGAGTGCGTGGGCACGGTGCTGCCGGCGCGCGGCTGATAGGGCGCATGCTGCCTGGGGAAAGTGAAGCTGCTCCTGCTGGACGAAGCACGGGCAGCATCCCTCCTGCTTCGTCATCCCCGCGTAGGCGGGGGTCCAGGCGGCCCTACGCCAGAGCGAAGCATGGGTGCGGCGAACCAGGGTGCGAAGGCATCCTGTGCGCTGCCCGCGCTGCGTGCGGCTGACTTGGGGGCCGCCTGGGTTCCCGCCTGCGCGGGAATGACGAAGTAGTTGTCGGCACAACGCAGCTCACGGCTAACAACCAACAACTTTCCCCAGACCACACTGCCCCTGCGCGGCCATGACGGCGTGACTTCACTGGCCATCGCAACCTGGCATCACGCCTCCTTGATGTCGCGTGCCGGCCCCTCGGCCTTGAGGCGCGTTTCCACCATATCCCTGGATTCGCGCAATACGGCGAGCAGGCGGTCGAAGCGCTGCTCGATGCGAAATCGCAACGCGGAAATCGACAGGCCCAGGATGGCGTGGCCGTAGGCGTTGCGAACGGCCACCCCCAACGAAAGGATCTCCGGCGCATCGACGGGTGCCCGGAGCACGAAGCCGTCGCGGCGTCCCTGCTCGACGACCGCCTTCAGGTTCGCGACGTCCGATTCGCCCATGGCGCCGATCCGGTGGGCGTTCGCGTCAAGGATCTGGCTGGCCTCTTCAGGCGCCATGGCCGCCAGCATGGACAGGCTGCTCGCGCCGATGCCCAGGGGCCGGCGGCGTCCCACGCCCATCAGCAAGGCCTTGACGGGGTAGCTGCCCTCCTTGCGGTCCAGGCACACGGAGTCCAGCCCGCTGGTGAGCAGGGCGAAGGCGGTGTCGCCGCTCTCGTGCGCGATGTGCGTCGCCGCCTCGCCGGCCAGGGCCTGCAACTGCAGCGGCGGCTTGGCCAGCAGGCCCAGCTCGAACAGCAAGGGCCCGAGCCCGTAGCCGCGCGTCACGGGGTTCTGCACCGCCAGGCCGTCTTCCACGAGGCGCCGCAGGATGCGGTAGGCGGTGGGGCGCTCGATGTCCAGGCTGCGGGCCAGCTCGGCCAGGCTGCGCTCGCCGCCAGCGCTGTTGGCGATCTCGCGCAGCAGCGCCGTCGCGCGGGCGATCGCCTGCGTGCCCCCGGTGCCCGAAGACTTCGTGCGCGTTTTCCCGGTCGCTTCATGTGAGTCCATATTGTGGAACTTCGGTTGAACAATTGAGGGCATTGTTCCAGAGAATCCATTCCACGTTGAGTTCGTTTCGATAACGAATGTCCGCTATGTGGACTCATGTGGAGAAGGCAATGTCGTCCTGGATCGGAAATGGATACGAGAAATGGCCGGAAGAAATCCTGGCCCGACGGTTCGAAACCCTGCTCGTCGACGAGCCGGCCCCGCATGTGCTGCGGGTGACGATCAACCGCCCTGAAGCCTCCAACGCGTTCACGACGCTCACGGCCCGCGAGCTCCATGACGTGTTCGCTCCCCTGGAGATCGTGCGCACGCGCTTTCGCTGCGTGCTGCTGACCGGGGCCGGCGACAAGGCGTTCTGCGCCGGGGGCGACCTCAAGGAGCGCAAGCTGCTCAGCGAGCACGAGTGGGTGCTGCAGCACGAGCTGATGGAGCGCACCGTGCGGGCCATCGTGGCCTCGCCGGTGCCCGTCGTGGCCGCCGTCAACGGCGCCGCCTACGGTGGCGGCCTCGAACTGGCGCTGCTGTGCGACTTCGCCTACGCCTCGCGCACCGCGCGCTTCGCGCTGACCGAGACCTCCCTGGGGATCATGCCCGGCGCGGGCGGCACGCAGACCCTGGCGCGCGCCGTGGGCGAGAAGCGCGCCAAGGAGCTGATCCTGGCGGCCAAGCCCTTCAACGCCGAGCAGGCGCTGGCCTGGGGCGTGGTCAACCAGTTGTGCGAGCCGGAGAACCTGATGGCCGAAACGCTGGCCATCGCCGAGCGCATCGCGGGCAACGCGCCGCTGGCGGTACGCCAGGCCAAGCACGCCATCCACCACGGGCTGCAGCAGGACCTCGCCACGGGCATGCACTTCGAGATCGAGGCCTACCAGCGCATGGTCAAGAGCCGGGACCGCGTCGAAGGCGTCGCGGCCTTCAACGAAAAGCGCAAGCCGCGCTTCGAGGGGCAATGATGAGCAGCAGCAACAATCGCACTTCCGTGGCGCCGGCCCATGCCCCCTTGTCGGGCGTGACGGTGATCGAGATCGGGCAGAACATCGCGGCGCCCACCGCCACGCAGGTCCTGGGCGACCTGGGCGCGCAGGTGATCAAGGTCGAGAAGCTCGACGGCGACGATGCCCGCGCCTGGGGCCCCCCGTTCTGGGACGGGGCCGCATCGATGTTCCAGGCGGTCAACCGCAACAAGGCCTCGGTGGCGGTGAACTTCCGCGACCCGGCCGACCTGGCCGCCGTGGAGCGGCTGATCCTGGAAGAGGCCGACGTGGTGCTGCAAAGCATGCGGCCGGGCCTGCTGGCGGCTCAGGGCCTGGGGGCGCAGCGCCTGCGCGAACTCAAGCCGTCGCTGGTGTGGTGCGACCTGGGCGCCTTCGGCAGCGGCGGGCCACTGTCGGACAAGCCCGGCTACGACCCGCTGATGCAGGCCTTTGCCGGCCTGATGAGCGTGACCGGCGAGGAAGGGCGCCCGCCCGTGCGCACCGGCTACTCGGTGGTGGACATGGGTACGGGCATGTGGGCCGCGAACGCCATCCTGGCGGCACTGTTCCGCCGCCAGGCCACGGGTGAGGGCTGCTGCGTCGAGGTGTCGCTGTACGAGACGGCGCTGGCCTGGATGTCGATCGCCGCGGCCCATTTCATGAGCAGCGGCGAAGTGCCGGGCCGCCACGGCTCTGGTGCGGCCACGATCGTGCCTTACCGCGCCTACGCGACCAGCGACGGCCATCTGGTGGTGGCCTCGGGCAACAACAGCCTGTTCGAGAAGTTCTGCACCGTGCTGGGCCACCCGGAGTGGACCCGCGACGAGCGCTTCGCCACCAACCCGGCGCGCGTGGCCCACCGTGCGCAGATCGACGGCCTGATCGAGCCCTTGATGGCCCGCCGCTCCACGCAGGAATGGGTCGGCATCCTGGAGCGCGCGGGCATTCCGTGCGCGCCCGTGCAGTCCATCGACCAGACGCTGCAGCATCCCCAGACCCAGGCGCTGGGCATCCTGCAACCGGTGCCCGGCTCGCCCATGACCCTGGTCGGCATGCCGGCGCGTTTCGACGGCACGCGCCCGCCGATCCGCAGCGGTTCGTCCGCGCTGAACGCCGACGCCGAGTTGCTGCAGCGCTACCGTGACCAACAGGAGATGGCGTCGTGAGCGGTTCCCTGGTCAAGGTGCGCGAGGTCGGGCTGCGCGACGGCCTGCAGATGGTCGAGCACTTCGTGCCGACCGAGGTCAAGCTGGCGTGGCTGCGCGAGGAGGCGGATGCCGGCGTGGCGTCGTTCGAGATCACCTCCTTCGTCTCGAAGAGCCGCATGCCGCAGTTCGCCGATGCGGAGTACATGGTTGACGCGGCCAGCGGGTTCAGCGGCCTGGAGACCACCGTGCTCACGCTCAATGCCCGCGGTGCGCAGCGGGCCATCGAGGCGGGGGCGAACCGCCTGGTGTTCGTGCTGTCGGCCAGCGGCGCGCACAGCCGCGGCAATGCCGGGCGGGAAACCGATGCGGCGCTGCAGGAGTTCGCGTCGGTGGTGCAGCTGGCGCGCGACGTTGACCCGCAACGCCGCCCGCGCATCGAGGCCGGCATCGCCACCGCCTTCGGCTGCACGATGGAAGGAAGCATCGACCCCGGGCGCGTGCGCCAGCTCGCCACCCGCCTGGCGGAGCTCGGGGCCGACGAGATCATGCTGGCCGACACCGTCGGCTATGCCCAGCCGCGGCAGGTCGGGCAGCTTTTCGCGCAGGTCCGGGGCGACATCGGGGCGCTGCCCCTGGGCGGCCACTTCCACGACACGCGCGGGCTGGCCCTGGCCAACGTCGTGGCCGCACTGGATGCGGGCGTCACCAAGTTCGACGCCTCCCTCGGCGGCCTGGGCGGCTGCCCCTTCGCGCCGGGCGCCAGCGGCAACGTGGCCATGGAAGACCTCGTTTACCTGCTGCAAGCCATGGGCTGCGAGACGGGCATCGACCTGCAGGCGCTGCTGGCCGTGCGCAAGCGCCTGTCGGACTGGCTGCCTGGCGTGCCCCTGTACGGCGCCCTGGCCACGGCCGGCCTGCCCAGGCACTTCAACAAGACCCAAACCGCTGCCCTGGCGCACTGACCACGGCGCGCCTTCGCAACCCCTACACGGAGCCAACGATCATGAATCAAGCCATTGCCGACCAACTCGACATCTCGGTCCCGCTGGGCGAGGACTATCCGGAAATCCGCGAGAGCGTGCGGCGCATCTGCCAGGACTTCCCGGGCGAGTACTGGCGCGACCTCGACGAGCGCAACGCTTATCCGGACGCCTTCGTCAAGGCGCTGACCGAAGCCGGCTACCTGGCGGTGCTGATCCCCGAGGAGTACGGCGGCTCGGGCCTGCCGCTGCGCGCCGCCTCGGTGATCCTGGAGGAGATCCACGCCGCCGGATGCAGCGCCGGCGCCTGCCACGCCCAGATGTACACCATGGGCACGCTGCTGCGCCACGGCAGCGAGGAGCAGAAGCGCCGCTTCCTGCCGGGCATCGCCTCCGGCGAGCTGCGGCTGCAGGCCTTCGGCATCACCGAGCCCACCACCGGTTCCGACACCACCCAGATCAAGACCCGGGCCGAGCTGGTCAAGGATCCGAAGGGCGACTATTACGTGGTCAACGGCCAGAAGGTCTGGACCTCGCGCGCCCTGTACTCCGACCTGATGATGCTGCTGGTGCGCACCACGCCCGCCGACCAGGTCACCAAGAAGACCGAGGGCCTCTCGGTGCTGCTGGTGGACATGCGCGAAGCCCGCGGCAATGGGCTGGAGATCCGCCCGATCAAGGCGATGGTCAACCACAACACGACCGAGATCTTCATCGACAACCTGAAGGTGCCGGTCGAGAACCGCATCGGCGAAGCGGGCAAGGGCTTCCGCTACATCCTCGACGGGATGAACGCGGAGCGCATCATCGCCGCCTCGGAGGCGCTGGGCGACGCGCGCTGGTTCGTGAAGAAGGCGGCCACCTACGCCACGGAGCGCGTGGTCTTCGGCCGGCCCATCGGCAAGAACCAGGGCGTGCAGTTCCCGATCGCCCGCGCGCACATCGAGACCGTGGCCGCCGAGATGATGGTGCGCAAGGCCACCGCGCTCTTCGCGGCCGGCAGGCCCTGTGGCGAGGACGCGAACATGGCCAAGCTGCTGGCCACCGAGGCCGCGTGGCATGCCGCGGAAGCCTGCCTGCAGACGCACGGCGGCTTCGGCTTCGCCAGCGAGTACGACGTGGAACGCAAGTGGCGCGAGGTCCGCGTGATGCAGGTGGCGCCGGTGTCCACCAACCTGATCCTGGCCCACGTGGCCGAGCACACCCTGAGCATGCCGCGCTCGTACTGACGCGCAGCGCAACGACTCTGCTGGAAGACACCATGACAGCGTCTTTGACACAAGGACTGGGCGGGTTCGTGGCGGCGCCCGGTTTCGCAACGGTGCCCGACGATGTGCTGCCGACCCTGCGCAACGGCTTCATCGACACGCTGGCGTGCCTGCTCAGCGGCCTGCGAGAGCCGGTGACGCGCGCGGCGCACCAGGTGGCCGCCAGCCGCGGGCCGGTGCCGCAGGCCCGTGTGCTGCTCGGCCGCGAGCGTCTCAGCGCGCCCGACGCGGCCTTCGTCAACGCCGTCTCGGCCCATGCCCTGGATTACGACGACATGGCCCTCAACGGCCATCCCAGCGTGGTGCTGGTGCCGGCGCTGCTGGCCGCCGGCGAGGCATGGGGCGCTCCCGACAGCGAGTTGCTGCGCGCCTATCTGGTGGGCTACGAGGTCTGGGCCGAGCTGGTGGGGCGCGAGCCCGACTCCCTGCACAACAAGGGCTGGCACCCGACCAGCGTGCTGGGCACGGTCGCGGCGGCCGCGGCCGTCGCCCACCTGGAGGGCCTGCCGGCGGCGGCCTGCACGCATGCGCTGGGCATCGCGGCCAGCCTGTCCTCGGGCCTGATGGGCAACTTCGGCTCCATGACCAAGCCGCTGCATGCCGGCTGGGCCGCCAGCCACGGCATCGAGGCCGTGCGCCTGGCCCGTGCCGGCGCCACGGCGTCGGCCGACATCTTCGAGAGCGCCACGGGCTTCCTGGCCGCCTTCTCGCCCCAGGGCCGCGCGAACCGGCAGGCGTGGGCGCCGGCGCCAGAGCTGCGAATCCGCAGCAACGGGCTGTCCGTCAAGAAGTACCCCGTCTGCTACGCGGGCCACCGGGTCATCGATGGCGTCATTGCGCTCAAGCAGGCGCATGGCTTCAAGCCGCAGGACGTGCTGCGCATGGTGCCGACACTCTCGGACGTCACGGCCCGCGTGCTGCACGCGCACCAGCCCGCCACGGCGCTGCAGGCCAAGTTCAGCATCGAGTTCGCTTGCGCGATGGCCGCCTGCGAGGGCGCGGTGGGGCTGGCGCAGGTCACCGATGCGCAAGTCGCCCGCGACGACATCCAGTCCCTGATGCGGCACGTGCACGCGGAAACGGTGCCGCCGGGCTGCCCGGTCGAGCCCGGTTTCGCCCTGCACGACCGCGTGCGCGTGGAACTGCGCGATGGCTCGGTGCTCGACAGCGGACCGATCCGCTTCGCCCGGGGGCACGCCAAGCTGCCGCTGTCCGACGAGGACATCCGCACCAAGTTCATGGGCTGCGCCGATGACGCCACGCGCGAAGGCGCCCAGCGGTTGCTGGCACAACTGGCCGACCTGGGCACGGGCCGGGGCAGCTCCCTGTGCGCCTGGCTGCATGCCAACAGCCTCGATTGACGATTGAAAAGGAACCGCACGATGCATCCCGACGAACTGCGCCTGCGCAACGAGCTGGCCGCGTGCTATCGCATCTTCCACCACCTGGGCTGGACGGAGCTGATCTACAACCACATCACGGTTCGCCTGCCCGAGAGCGTCAGCGGCGGCGAGCGCCACTTCCTCATCAACCCTTTC
This sequence comes from uncultured Azohydromonas sp., assembly GCF_937926365.1. Classification (GTDB taxonomy): domain Bacteria; phylum Pseudomonadota; class Gammaproteobacteria; order Burkholderiales; family Burkholderiaceae_C; genus Azohydromonas. The sequence continues at coordinate 21,259 of NZ_CALAOH010000151.1, forward strand.
GGCCTGTGCTTCAACGAGGTCACCGCGTCGAACCTGGTCAAGATCGACCTGCAGGGCCGCGTGGTGGGCGAGTCGGCGCACCCGGTGAATCCGGCCGGGTTCATGCTGCACTCGGCCATCCACGGCGGGGTCGCCGGCGCCCACTGCGTCATGCACACCCACACCACGGCGGGATCGGCCGTGGCCTGCGCCGCCGCGGGACTCTCTACGGACAACTTCTATGCCGCCATGCTGCACGGGCGGGTGGCCTACCACGACTTCGAGGGCATCACGGTGCACGCCGACGAGGGGCCGAGGGTCGTGCGCTCGATCGGCAACGCGCAGGCCGTGATCCTTCGCAACCACGGCCTGCTGTCCTGGGGCGCCCACATCGCGCAGGCGCTGGCCTACCTCTGGACCCTGCAGCGCGCCTGCGAAATCCAGGTGGCCGGGGCGGCCCTGGGGTCCACGGTGCCCGTGCCGGAGGCGGTGCAGCGCAAGGCCAGCGCGGACGCCCTGCAGTTCGACCTGCGCTACGGCGGCGGGCGCGACGTCTTCGACGCCCTGGTGCGCCAGGTCGACCGCATCGATCCCTCGTACCGCGACCTCGACTGAGCGGAGGAAACGCCATGAAGAAGATCTGCATCTACGGCCTGGGCTCCATCGGCGGCCTGATCGGCGCCCGGCTGGCGGCCTCCGGCGTGGCCGTCAGCGCCGTGGCGCGGGGTGCCACGCTGCAAGCCGTGCGCGAACGGGGCCTGGAGCTCATCGACACGCATGAAGGCCAGCCGCGGCGGCGCCAGTTCGCGATCCAGGCGAGCCAGCGTCCGGAAGAACTGGGTCCGCAGGACCTGGTGATCCTGTCCGTCAAGACCACGGCCTTGCCGGCCGTGGCGCGGGAGATCGGCCCGCTGATCGGGCCGGAGGCCACCGTGCTTTCGGCCATGAACGGCATTCCCTGGTGGTTCCTGCACGGCCTGGGCGAGTCGGCCTCGGGCTTGCGGCTCGACAGCGTCGATCCGGACGGCGTGCTGTCCCGCGCCATTCCGGCGGCTCAGGTGCTGGGCAGCGTGACGCACCTGTCGGCGGCGACCGACGGGCCTGGCATCGTGCGGCACGTCGCGGGCAACCGGCTGATCATCGGCGAGCCCACCGGCGGAGCCGCCACGCCACGGGCGCGCGCGGCCGTCGCGCTCCTGCGCAACGCCGGGTTCGACGTCGAGGAAGCGGCGTCCATCCAGCAGGAAATCTGGTTCAAGCTCTGGGGCAACATGACGGTCAACCCGATCTCTGGCCTCACCGGCGCGACGGGGGACCGCATCCTGGACGATGAGTTGGTGCGCAACTTCATGTCGGCCTGCATGCTGGAAGCTTCCAGCGTTGGCCGGCGCATCGGGTTGCCCATCGACGCGGATCCCGAGTCGCGGCACGCCGTGACCCGCCAGCTGGGCGCTTTCCGCACCTCGATGCTGCAGGACGTGGAGGCGGGCAAGCCGGTCGAGCTCGATGCCCTGGTGGGCGCCGTGCTGGAGATCGCGCGCCAGGTGGAGGTGCCCACGCCCAGCCTGAACGCCCTGTTCGGCCTGGCGCGGCTGCATGCCCGAGTACGAGGCTTGTACTGAGCCAGCAACAAATTCCGGCGTCCGGATTGGCTTACTGGTCAGTCCCGATTTTCGGATATTCGCGCGGCTGAATACGGCGTCCGACGACAAGTCGCCCGATTCATCCTGGTAGTCCACATGGTGGCTATGAGCTTGTTTACTGGAATGCTCGCCGCCATAGGATGCAAAGGCGCATGAATGCGCGCAAGGGCCACAGAGCCAGTCACCCGTTCAGGAGACATGCATGCAAACGTTTGGAAAACTTCATCAAACCTGGGTGAAAACCCTGGCTGCAGTTTCGGCAGTAGCGGCCATCGGCCTCTACTCCGGTGCGGCGGTTGCGCAAAACTGGCCCAGCAAGCCCGTGCGCCTGGTCGTCTGCTTCCCGCCGGGAAATGCCGCTGACGTGATCGCGCGGACCCTGGGGCCGAGCTTGGCGCAGCGCCTGGGCCAACCAGTGGTGGTGGAAAACCGTGGTGGCGCGGGTGGCATTATTGGCGTCGATGCCGTCGCCAAGTCACCGGCAGACGGCTATACCCTGGGCATGTGCTCCTTGTCGCCGTTCACGATCATTCCGTCGGTCCGGCGAAAAATGCCGTACAACCCGACCAAGGATATTGCGCCTATTCTCCTGGCGACCAAGGGTCCGATGGTCGTGCTGGTGAAAAAGGATTCGCCGATCGACTCGCTGGAGAAACTGGTGCAGTTGACCAAGGCCGACCCGCAAAAGTACACCTATGCGTCGCTGGGCCCGGGAACGATCAGCCAGATGAGCACCGAGGCCTTCAAGGCCGCGTCGGGGGCGGCGCTCACCGAGATCACCTACAAGGGCAGCTCGCAGGCCCTCATGGACCTCATCGGCGGCCACGTGGACGTGATGATCGACGGCGTCGTGTCGGCAGCGGCGCAGATGAGCGCCGGCACGGTCAAGGCGCTGGGCGTGACCACCGCAAAACGCAGTTCCATCATGCCGGACGTCATGACGCTCAGTGAAAGCAATGTTCCCGGCCTGAAGAACTTCGACGTTTTCGGCTGGGTGGGCCTTTTTGCGCCGGCAGGCGTACCGGCCCCTATCGCGACGCGCGTCCACAACGAAGTCGCCGATATTTTGCGGGACCCCGAAGTCGTCAAGCGCATCAACGCTGCCGGCCAGGATGTGGCCGAGCCGACGTCGCCCACCCAGTTCAAGGAATTCATGCAGAAGGACCTCGAGCGCTGGACTGGACTGGCACGGAAACTCAAGATCGAAATTGCCGATTGATTTTTCTCGTAAAAAGCCGGTGTCACGGCCTTTTACCTAAAAGCAGGCAGGCAGGGTATCCGGTTGCACAAAGCAGCCTTGAGATTTTCTTGTTGAGGGCGGCGATTCGGCAAGTACAGACCGGCTGGCTCTGGCAGAGCCGCAAGGTGCTTTGTCCTCATAGCGCCGGACCCCTCTGCAGGATGAGGCTGCTGGTTTGCAATGCTGCCGTGCTTTGCGGCCATGAATTTACTCCTGGCGGGTAATTCAAGTTTCGTTGTCGTAAGAATTACTGATCGAGCAACATCATGAAGATTATCGTTCCCATCAAAAGGGTGGTCGATTTCAATGTCAAGGTGCGCGTCAAGGCGGACCAAACTGGCGTTGATCTGGCCAACGTCAAGATGAGCATGAATCCCTTCGACGAAATTGCCGTCGAAGAAGCGGTTCGGCTCAAGGAGAAGGGCGTCGCCACCGAGGTGATCGCCGTCTCGTGCGGTGCGAGCGCATGCCAGGAAACGCTGCGCTCAGCGCTGGCCCTCGGCGCGGACCGCGCCATCCTGGTCGAGACCGACGCCGAGCTGCAGCCGCTGGC
>NZ_CALAOH010000152.1 GCF_937926365.1 uncultured Azohydromonas sp.
GCGCGCCCTGCAGGCGCGGCTGCTGGACCGGCACGACGCGGTGCTGGACGCCGTGCCCAGCGGCGGCCGGGTGCGGCTGATCCGTCGCGCCGGCGCCGACGACGGCGCGCTGGGGCTGGCGCCCGGCCAGGCCCAGCCCGTGGAAGCACGGCTGGAGGACGGCTTCATGCTGCTGCTGCGCGCGCGTGGTGGGCAGCAGGCGGTGGCGGACGCCTCGGCCTTCGAAGCTTCGGCGCGCCCGGCGGCGCTGGTGGGCGAGGGCGCGCCGGTGATCGAGGTACAGGACCTAGTGCGCCGCTTCGGCGACTTCGTGGCCGTGGACCGCACCACCTTCAGCGTGCGGCGCGGCGAGATCTTCGGGCTGCTGGGCCCCAACGGCGCGGGCAAGACCACCACCTTCCGCATGCTGTGCGGGCTGCTGCCGGCCAGCAGCGGCGTGGCGCGCGTGGCTGGGCTGGACCTGCGCCGCGCCCGCGCCGCGGCGCGCCAGCACATCGGCTACGTGGCACAGAAGTTCTCGCTCTACGCCAACCTGTCGGTGTTGGAGAACCTGCGCTTCTTCGGCGGCGCCTACGGCCTGCACGGGCGCCGCCTGCGCGAGCGCATGGACGCGGTGCTGCGGCAGTTCGAGCTGCGCGGCCACGAGGCGCAGCCGGCCGGGCAGCTGCCTGGCGGCATCCGCCAGCGGCTGGCGATGGCGGTGGGGCTGCTGCACGAGCCCGAGATCCTGTTCCTGGACGAGCCCACCAGCGGCGCCGACCCGCTGGCGCGGCGCGGCTTTTGGCGCCGCATCACGGCGCTGGCGGCCACGGGCATCACCATCGTCGTGACCACGCACTTCATGGAAGAGGCCGAGTACTGCGACCGCATCGTGATCCAGGACGGCGGCCGGCTGCTGGCGCTGGGCACGCCGCAGGAGGTGCGCCGCCAGGCCGGCGAAACCGACGCGCGGCGCCTGGACATGGAGCAGGCTTTCATCGGCATCGTCGAGCGCGCCCGCGTCGCGCGGCAGCCGGAGCGCGCGGCATGAGCGAAGGCCGGCCCGGCATGCGCGGCGACGGTGGCCGCGACGGCGGTTTCTGGCGCCGGCTGCGCTCGCTGGTGCGCAAGGAGTTCCGCCAGTTGCTGCGCGACCGCAGCAACCTGCTGGTCGGGCTGGGGTTGCCGATCGTGCTGATCCTGATCTTCGGCTACGGCCTGACGCTGGACGTGCGCAACGCGCGCCTGGTGCTGGCGCTGGACGACGCTTCGCCCGCGGCGCTGGAGGTGGTGGCCGCCCTCGACGGCTCGCCCTACATGGCCACCACCCGCGCGCTCTCGCTGCCGCAGGCGCTCTCGGCGCTGGAGGCGCACCAGACGGACGCGCTGGTGCACGTGCCGGCCGACTTCTCGCGCCGCCTGGCTGCCGGCGACGCGCGGCTGCACCTGCTGCTGCAGGGCGGCGACCCGATCCGCGCCGCGGCGGTGCAGGGCTACGTCGAAGGCGCCGTGGCGGTGTGGGCGCAGAAACGGCTGGACCGCGCGGGCCTGCGGGCTGGTGGCGCCGGCGTGGTGGTGGTGGACCGGATGTGGTTCAACGCCGCCAACAACAGCACCTGGTACCTGGTGCCGGGGCTGATCGTGCTGATCATGACCCTGGTGGGCACCTTCCTCACCGCGCTGGTGATGGCGCGCGAGTGGGAGCGCGGCACGCTGGAAGCGCTTTTCGTCTCGCCGGTGCGGCCGGTGGAGGTGCTGCTGGCGAAGATCGTGACCTACTTCGTGGTCGGCATGGTGGGCCTCGCCCTGTGCCTGGTGGCCGCGCGCGGGCTGTTCGGCGTGCCGCTGTACGGCTCGCTGGCGGTGCTGCTGGCGGCGAGCATGCTCTACATGGTGGTGTCGCTGGGCATCGGGCTGCTGATTTCCGCTTTCACGCGCAACCAGTTCCTGGCCAGCCAGATCGCCATCCTCGCGAGCTTCATGCCCGCGCTCATGCTCTCGGGCTTCGTGTTCGACCTGCGCAACGTGCCGCTGGCGGTGCGCGTCGTGGGCCACGTGCTGCCGGCGACCTACTTCATGGAGCTGGTCAAGACGCTGTTCCTGGCCGGCGACCAGTGGGGGCTGATCCTCAAGGACGGCGCCATCCTGGCGGCCTACGCCGTGGGGCTGCTGGGGCTGGCGCGCGCGGTCACGCGCAAGCGGCTGGATTGATGGCCTTTTCCTGATGACGACAGCAATCACTCCGTCACACCCGCGCAGGCGGGTGTCCACGCGCTCCGGGCGGCATCCCGGCCGGCGTGGATGCCCGCCTGCGCGGGCATGACGACGTTTCTTCAGAGGACCGACGTCAATGCTCTCCGCGCTGCTCGACACGCTGCGACGCCTTGTAAACCTGTGCCGCAAGGAGTTCCTGGCCGTGCTGCAGGACCCGGCCAGCCGCGTGGTGCTGGTGGTGCCGGCCATCCTGCAGAGCCTGCTCTTCGGCTACGGCGCCACCTTCGACCTCACGGACGTGCCCTACGCGGTGCTGGACCAGAGCCGCGGCGAGGCTTCCACGAGGTTGCTGGCGCACCTGGACGGCACGGGCGTGTTCCAGCGCGTGGCGACGCTGCAGGCGCCGCGGCAGATGGCCGAGGTCATCGACGCCGGCGATGCGCTGCTGGTGCTGCATTTCCCGCCGGACTTCGAGCGGCGCCTGTCCGCGGGCCAGCCCGCGCCGCTGCAGCTCATCCTGGACGGGCGCAACTCCACCACCGCCGGCAATGCGGCGGCGCAGGTGCGCGCCGTCGTGGCTGCGTTCAACGCCGCGCTGCCCGGCGCCGCGCGGCCGCCGGTGACGGTGGCCTCGCGCGCCTGGTTCAACCCCAACCTGGAGACGCGCTGGAACATCATGCCGGGGCTCATCGCCTCGCTGAGCATGATCCAGGTGATGATGCTCGCGGCCCTGTCGGTGGCGCGCGAGCGCGAGCAGGGCACCTTCGACCAGCTGCTGGTCACGCCCTACACGCCGCGCATGCTCCTGGTGGGCAAGGCGCTGCCGTCGATGCTCATCGGGCTGCTGCAGTCCTCGCTGATCCTGCTGGTGGCGCGCTTCTGGTTCGGCGTGCCGATGGTGGGCAGTGCCTGGACGCTGTACGCCGGGCTGCTGCTGTTCACGCTGGCGGTGGTGGGCACGGGCCTGTCGATCTCCGCGCTGTCGGCCAACATGCAGCAGGCGATGCTCTACACCTTCGTGCTGCTGATGCCGCTGGTGCTGCTGTCGGGCCTGGCCACGCCGGTGCGCAACATGCCCGAAGGGTTCCAGATCGCCACCTACGCCAACCCGCTGCGCTTCGCCATCGACCTGGTGCGCCGCGTCTACCTGGAGGGCGCGACGCTGGCGCAGGTGTGGCAGGACCTGGTGCCCTTCTTCTGCGTGGCCGCCGTCACGCTGCCGCTGGCGGGCTGGCTGTTCCGGCGCCGCCTTGTCTGAGCCCCGCCATGCCCACTTCCCGTCCCGCGCTTCCATGAACCGCCGTCGCCTGATTCCCGTGGCCGCCGCGTTGGCCCTGCTCGTGGGCTGCGCCACCGTCGGCCCGGATTTCCATGCGCCCGCGCCCGCCGTCCCAGCCCAGCGGCCCACCAGCGCGCCGGACCTGGCGAGCGGCCTGCCGGTGAGCGAAAAGGTGCTGCCGCAACGCTGGTGGACGGTGTTCGGCGACCCGGTGCTGGACGGCCTGCAGGCGCGGCTGCTGGAGAACAGCCTGGACCTGCGCAACGCCGTGCTGCGCTTCGCGCAAAGCCGGCTGCAGCGCAGCGTGGTGGCTTCGCAGGCGCTGCCGCACGTGGACGCGCGGGCGCAGGCCACGCGCCAGCGCCAGAGCGAGCACGGGGCCGAGACGCGGCTGGTGCGGGCCTTGCCCGGCGCCAACCGCGAAGAGATTGCCGAGCTGCTGGCCGAGCCCTTCCCGCTGTACCAGGCGGGCTTCGACGCCTCCTGGGAACTGGACTTGTGGGGCCGGGTGCGGCGCAGCGTGGAGTCCGCTGACGCGGGCGTGGAGGCCGCCGATGCGCTGCTGGCGCAGGCGCGGCTGGCGCTGTCCGGCGAGCTGGCGCGGGCCTATTTCAACTTGCGCCTGGCGCAGCGGCAGCAGGCGCTGCTCGACGAGCAGGCGGCCGTGGCGCGCGACGCGCTGGGGCTGCTGGAAGGCCAGGCGGCGCACGGGCTGATTGCCGACGACGAAGTGCTGGCCCAGCGCGCCCGCGTGGCGGAGCTGCAGGCGCTGCGCCCACCACTGCGCGCGCGCGAGGCGGCGCTGCTCAACCAGCTCACGACCCTGAGTGGCGTGCTGCCGGGCGCACTCAACGAGGCGCTGGCACCGCTGCCCCTGCCGGCTGACGCTGCGGCGCCGGCGCTGCCGGACCTGGCGCTGGGCCTGCCTTCCGCGCTGGCACGCCGGCGCCCGGACCTGCGCGCCGCGGAGGCGCAGCTGCATGCGGCCACGGCCGACATCGGCATCGCGGTGGCGGATCTCTACCCGCGCATCGCGCTGGGGGCGAGCGCGGGGCTGCAATCCATCGAGGCCGGGCGCTTCGGTGAGTGGAGCTCACGCACCTGGCAGATCGGCCCGGTGCTGAGCCTGCCGCTGTTCGACCACGGCCGCCGCCGCGCCACCGTGGAGCTGCGCAAGCTGCAGCAGCAGCAGGCCGCGGTGGCCTACCAGCAGGCGGTGCTCAAGGCGTGGCAGGAGATCGACGACGCGTTGGCGGACTACGCGGCGCAGCGCCAGCGCCATGCGCGCCTGCGCGAGCGGCTGGACGAGCGGCACCGGGCCTGGGCGCTGGCGCAGGGCCGCCGCGCCAGCGGCCTCAGCAGCGAGCTGCCGGTGCTGCAGGCGCGGCAAGCCTGGCTGCAGGCGCGCGCCGATCTGGCTGACAACGACGCCAGGCTGAGCACCGCGCTGGTGGCGGTGTTCAAGGCGGCGGGGGGAGGAATGGACGGCGGCGAGTGAGGACCGGACCAGGCCGCTTCAGTGGGTGTCAGCTGGTTTCAGCTTCCAGCCGGCTACGCCGGCGCGGCCGATGCGACGGGAGACACCATCCGCCGCGCGTCCGGACCGTAGCTGAGCAGCTTCTCCCGCTGCTTCGCATCGCTTGCCGGCACCACTTCAAAACCCTGGCGTCGCCAGTACGGCGCGGAGTCGTTGACGGCGGTCAGGGCCAGCGCCAGCAGGCCCGCCGCCGCGGCGCGCTCGCGCAGACAAGCGAGCAGCGCTGCCGGTGCGCCCAAGCCGCGCGCCGCGGGCAGCAGCGCGACGTCGTGCAAGTACCACGTATCGGGCCGAGGCGGCAGTGCGCCCAGCAGCGTGTCCAGCGCGGGCGGTTCGCCGCGCCAGGGATGGCTGATGCAGTAGCCGAGCGGGTCGCCATCGCCTTCGAGCACCAGGCAGCCGCCGGGGTGCAGGGCCAGCCGCTCGGCGAAGACTTCATCACGCTCCGGGTAGCCGGGATGGACCTCGGCGGCGACGCGCAAGACGGCGGGCAGGTCGGCCGGCGCCATGGCGCGCCAGCGCGGCGTGGGTATCGGGAACGGGGCGGGTGTCACGGGCGAACAAAAGGCGGGATTCTCGCCCGCCGAGCAAGGTGTTCCGGTTCTCCGTCAAGTGCGCCTCAGACCCCGCGCGGCAGCACGCCTTCCACCTCCACGCCCCGGTCCGTGTTGCGTCCCTCCACGCGCCCGCCGTGCGCGGCCACGAACTGCTGGACGATGAACAGGCCCAATCCCAACCCGCCGCTGCGCCCCTCCTGCGCGCCCTTGAAGGGGTCGAACAGGCGCGGCAGCGCGTCCTCCGGGATGCGCCCGGCGTTGCGCACCACGAAGCGCAGCTCGTGCGTGTCGCCGCCGTCGAGCACCAGCTCCACCAGCTGTTCGGGCTCGCCGTGCTGCAGCGCGTTGCCCACGAGGTTGGAGAACACCTGCGCCATGCGGTCGGCATCGAAGCGCCCGCGCAGGTCGCCCATCACCAGCAGCTCCATCCGGGCGCCGGGATGCGCCTGCCGCAGCTCGGCCACGGCGGCCTCGGCCACGGCGCGCAGGTCGTGCGGCTGCGGGTCCAGCGCCAGCGTGCCGGAGCGGATGCGGGAGAAGTCCAGCAGCTGGTTGATCATCTGCGACATGCGCCGGCCGCTGTCCTTGACGCGCTGCGCCGCGCGCCGTCCCGCGTCGCTGGGCGCCAGGTGCTTGAGCACCTCGGCGCTCATCAGCATCGCCGACAGCGGCGTACGCAGGTCGTGCGAGAGCACGGCCATCATCACCTCGTTGAGTTTCAACATCCGCTCCAGCGCCTCGTTGCGCTGGCGCAGCAGCCGGCGCTGGCGGTGCAGCTCCACGAACACGCGCACCTTGCCCTGCAGCACGTGCGGCTCCAGCGGCTTGTGCAGGAAGTCCACCGCGCCGGCCTCGTAGCCGCGGAACAGCCGCAGCGGGTCGCCCGGCGCGGCGGTGACGAAGATGATGGGGATGTCGCGCGTGCGGCTGGAGCCGCGCATGAGCTCGGCCAGGGCGAAGCCGTCCATCTCCGGCATGTGCACGTCCAGCAGCGCCAGCGCCACGTCCTCGTGCTCCAGCAGCAGCTCCAGCGCCTGCGCGCCCGAAGCCGCGGTGAGCAGCTGCAGCCCGGGCTGCTGCAGCAGCGCCTGCATCGCCAGCAGGTTCTGCGGCACGTCGTCCACGACCAGCAGCTTCGCCGGCTCGGCGTCGGCGGCCGCGGCGTCGTCGCGGGGATCGCGGGGAGGTTCCAGGGCGTTCATTCGGATCGGGCCGCCAGGCGGCGGCACATCTGGTCAAGGGTGAGCACCGCATCGGCGCCGGCATGGGCCAGCGCCGCGGCGGGCATGGTGGCGGCGCTGGCGCTGGCCGGGTCCTGCACCCAGGCCTGCCCGCCGCGGCGGCGCACGGCTGCCAGCCCGGCGCTGCCGTCGGTGCTGGCACCGGTGAGCAGCAGCGCCAGCAGGCGCGGGCCGTAGGCGGCGGCGGCGGATTCGAACAGCGGGTCGATGGCCGGGCGCGAGAACAGCACCGGGTCGTCCACCGAGAGCGCCAGGCAGCGCTCGGGCTCCACCAGCAGGTGGTAGTCCGGCGGCGCCAGCGTGACGGTGCCGCCGCGCACGGGCTGCTTGTCCAGCGCCTCGGCCACCGGCAGCGCGCAGGCCGCATCCAGCAGCTCGGCCATGAGGCTCTCGCGGCCCGGGGACAGGTGCAGCACCACCAGCACCGCGGGCGCGAAATCGGCGTCCAGTGCGCCCAGCAGCGTCTGCAGCGCCTGCACGCCGCCGGCGGAGGCGCCGATCACCACGGCATCGGCATCGCGCCGGGGGATGAAGTCGAAGGGCGGCGTCATGGCAGCTTCCGATAAAGGCGCTGCGCCGGGCACCAGTCTTCGAAGGCATCGGCGTGCGCGCTGAAGCTGAGCGTCTCCCGGTTGCCCAGGCCCAGGAAGCCACGGCGCACCAGCGCCTCGCGGAACAGGCCCAGCGCCCGGTCCTGCAGCGCGCGGTTGAAGTAGATCAGGACGTTGCGGCAGGACACCAGGTGCACCTCGGAGAACACGCTGTCGGTGGCCAGGCTGTGGTCGGCGAACACCACCTGCCGGCGCAGGGCGCGATCGAACACCGCGCCGTGCGGCGAGGTGGCGTAGTAGTCCGAGAGCGAGCGCGTGCCGCCGGCGGCCAGGTAGTTGCGGCTGAACTCGGCCATGCGCTCCAGCGGGAACACGCCGCGCTCGGCCCGGCGCAGCACGGCCGGGTCGATGTCGGTGGCGTAGACGATGCTGCGCTCCAGCAGCCCTTCCTCGGCCAGCAGCACGCAAAGCGACCACACCTCCTCGCCGCTGCTGCAGCCCGCCACCCAGAGCTTGAGCGAGGCATAGGTGCGCAGCAGCGGCACCACCTGCTCGCGCAGCGCGCGCCAGTAGGGCGGGTCGCGGAACATCTCCGACACGTGCACCGTGAGAAAGCACAGCGCCTGCTGGAACAGCGGCGGCTCGCGCAGCAGCCGGTGCTGCAATTGCGCCACGCTGGCGCAGCCGAAGTGCTCCAGCGCCTGGCGCACGCGCCGCCGCATGGAGGCGATGGCGTAGTCGCGGAAGTCGTGCTGCCAGCGCAGGTACACCGCCTCCAGCAGCAGCTTCACCTCCAGGTCGAACAGCTCGGGGTCCTCGTCGTCCAGGTCCATCAGGGGGGCGGGGCAAGCGGCGTTCACTTGGGGCACCAGACGCGGCACAGCGACACCAGCCGGTCCACGTCGATGGGCTTGGCGATGTAGTCGTTGGCGCCGGCTTCCAGGCAGCGCTCGCGGTCCTCGGGCATGGCCTTGGCCGTGAGCGCGATGATGGGCAGCTCGGCCCAGCGCGGCTCGGCACGGATGCGGCGCATGGCTTCCAGGCCGTCCATCTCCGGCATCATGATGTCCATCAGCACCAGGTCGATGTCCTGGCGCTCCAGCCGCTGCAGCGCCTCGCGCCCGTTGCGCGCGATCTCCAGCCGCACGCCCAGTGGCTCCAGCACGCTGGAGAGGGCGAAGATGTTGCGCGCATCGTCCTCGGCCAGCAGCACGCGGCGCCCGTCGAGCACGCTGTCGCGCTTGAGCGCGCGGCGCAGCATCTGCTGCTGCTCCGGCGGCAGCGCCGATTCCACGCTGTGCAGGAAGAGCGTCACCTCGTCGAGCAGCCGCTCCGGCGAGCGCGCGCCCTTGACGATGATCGACTTGGAGTAGCGCCGCAGCCGCTGCTCCTCGTCGCGGGTGAGCGTGCGGCCGGTGTAGACGATCACGGGTGGGAAGGCCCGGTCCTCCATGGCCGCCATGCGGTCCAGCAGGTCGTAGCCGCTGCCATCGGGCAGCGCCAGGTCCGTGACCATGCAGTCGAAGCCTTGGCCGTGCAGCGCCTGCAGCGCCTCGGCCATGGTGCCCACGGCCGTGATCTCCAGCGAGCCGTCGGCCAGCAGCTTGCGCAGGCTCTCGCGCAGCGTGGCGTCGTCCTCCACGATCAGCAGCCGGCGCAGCGGCTGCTGCAGCCGCTGCTCGATGGCGCCGATGGCGTGGGTCAGCGCCTCCTGCGTCGTGGGCTTCATCAGGTGTCCCACCGCGCCCAGCTCCATCGCCGTCTGCCCGCGCTCCAGCGCGGAGGCGGTGTGCACGGGCACGTGGCGCGTGGCGGGGTCGCGCTTGAGCTGCTCCAGCACCGTCAGGCCCGAGCCGTCGGGCAGCATGATGTCGAGCAGGATGCCCTGCGGCCGCAGCTCGCGCGCCAGGCGCAGCGCCTCGGCGGCGGTGGGCGCGATCACGCCGTCGAAGTCGTGCTCGTGCACCAGCCGCAGCATGGCCTGCGCGAAATCGGGGTCGTCCTCGACGATCAGGATCAGCCGCCCCGGGTGTTTGCGCTGCTCGCGGTCGTCGCTTGTCTGGGCGATCGCGGGCGGCCCCTGCACCGGCGCCTGCGCCGGCGCGGCGACTTCCGTGGGCGCCGCACGGCCGGCCGCCGCGGTGGCCGGGG
>NZ_CALAOH010000153.1 GCF_937926365.1 uncultured Azohydromonas sp.
AGGTGATCGTGGCGATCAACAAGGACCCGGAGGCGCCGATCTTCAGCGTGGCCGATTACGGCCTGGAGGCCGACGTCTTCGAGGCCGTGCCGGCGCTGGTCAAGGCGCTGTAAGCCGGATCAGACACAAGGGCGCCAGTGGCGCCCTTTTTTCTTCCATAACGACATATCCACAAGGAGACAACGCCATGGCCTACAAGGCACCCATCAGGGATTACCTGTTCGTGATGAACGAGCTGGCGCGGCTGGACCAGATCGCGCGCTGGCCGGGCTTCGAGGACGCCGGGCCCGAGACGGCCCAGGCGGTGCTGGAGGAGTGCGCGCGGCTGTGCGAGGAGGTGCTGGCGCCGCTCAACGTCGCCGGCGACCGCAACCCCTCGCGCTGGGACAACGGCGAGGTGCACAGCACGCCCGGCTTCAAGGAGGCCTTCGCACAGTACGCCGCCGGCGGCTGGCAGGGACTGCAGCACCCGGCGGACTTCGGCGGGCAGGGCCTGCCCAAGCTCATCGGCGCGGCCTGCAACGAGATGGTCAACAGCGCCAACCTCAGCTTCGCGCTGTGCCCGCTGCTGACCGACGGCGCCATCGAGGCGCTGCTGACCGCCGGCTCGGCCGAGCAGCAGGCCGCCTACATCCCGCCCATGATCGACGGGCGCTGGACCGGCACCATGAACCTCACCGAGCCGCAGGCCGGCTCCGATCTGGCGCTGGTGCGCACGCGGGCCGAGCCGCAGGCCGACGGCACGTACCGCCTCTTCGGCACCAAGATCTTCATCACCTGGGGCGAGCACGACCTGGCCGAGAACATCGTGCACATGGTGCTGGGGCGGGTTGCGGGCGCACCCGAGGGCGTCAAGGGCATCAGCCTGTTCATCGTCCCGAAGTTCTTGCCCGACGCGCAGGGCCAGGCCACGGTGCGCAACGACGTGCACTGCGTGAGCATCGAGCACAAGCTGGGCATCAAGGCCAGCCCCACCGCCGTGCTGCAGTACGGCGAGAAGGACGGCGCCGTGGGCTACCTCGTGGGCGAGGAGAACCGCGGGCTGGAGTACATGTTCATCATGATGAACGCCGCCCGCTACGCGGTGGGCGTGCAGGGCGTGGCGGTGTCCGAGCGCGCCTACCAGCACGCGGTGGCCTATGCGCGCGAGCGCGTGCAGTCGCGCCCGGTGGATGGCAGCGCCGCGGCGGCGGTGCCGATCATTCACCACCCCGACGTGCAGCGCATGCTCATGACCATGCGCGCGCAGACCGAGGGCAGCCGCGCCATGGCGCTGGTGGCCGCCGCGGCGCACGACGCGGCGCACGCGCACGTGGACCCGGCGCAGCGCGAGGCCAACCGGCGCTTCTACGAGTTCATGGTGCCGCTGGTGAAGGGCTACTGCACCGAGGTCAGCCTGGACGTGGCCTCGCTGGGCATCCAGGTGCATGGCGGCATGGGCTTCATCGAGGAAACCGGCGCGGCGCAGTACCTGCGCGACGCCAAGATCCTCTCCATCTACGAGGGCACCACCGCCATCCAGGCCAACGATCTGGTGGGGCGCAAGACGCTGCGCGACGGCGGCCAGACCGCGCGCTGGCTGGCGCAGCAGATCGAAGCGACGGAGGCCGAGCTGGCGGGCAGCGGCAGCGCCCATGCGCGTGCCATGCACCACCGGCTCACGTCCGCGCGCCAGGCCTTCCTCGACGTGGTGGCGTTCGTGCTGGAGTACGGCAAGACGCGGCCCAACGCCGTCTATGCCGGCTCGGTGCCGTACCTGATGCTCGCGGGCGCCCTGGTGGCGGGCTGGCAGATGGCGCGCGCGCTGCTGGTGGCCGAAGCGGGGCTGCCCTCGGCACAGGGCGAGGACGCGGCCTTCCTGCGTGCCAAGATCGCCACGGCGCGCTTCTTCGCTGACCACGTGCTGGGCGCGCTGCCCGGGCGGCGCGACGCGATCGTGCAGGGCGCGGACGCGCTGGCGGCGATGCCGCTGGAGGCGTACTGAGCCTGCCGACGAAGCCGAAACATTCCCCCGTCATGCCGGCGAAAGCCGGCATCCACGCCGCCCGGGATGCCGCCCGGAGTGCGTGGATCCCGGCTTGCGCCGGGATGACGAGAGACACCACGAGGGAGACGCCCATGGCCTTGCCGCCCCTGCTGTCCCACCTGTCGCTGCCGGTCATCGGCGCGCCCCTGTTCATCATCAGCAACCCGAAGCTCGTCATCGCGCAGTGCCGCGCGGGCATCGTGGGCGCCATGCCGGCGCTCAACGCGCGGCCGGCCTCGCAGCTCGACGAGTGGCTGGACGAGATCACGCAGGCGCTGGCGGCGCATGACCGCTCGCACCCCGAGTCGCCCGCCGCGCCCTTCGCGATCAACCAGATCGTCCACCGCAGCAACGACCGGCTGGAGCACGACATGGCGCTGTGCGCCAAGTACCGCGTGCCCATCGTCATCAGCTCGCTGGGCGCGCGCGAGGAGATCAACCAGGCCGTGCACGGCTGGGGCGGCATCGTGCTGCACGACGTCATCGACGACCGCTTCGCGCGCAAGGCGGTGGAGAAGGGCGCCGATGGGCTCATCGCCGTGGCGGCGGGCGCGGGCGGACATGCCGGCACCATCAACCCCTTCGCCCTGGTGCAGGAGATCCGCCACTGGTTCGACGGGCCGCTGGCGCTGTCGGGCGCGATCGCCAACGGCGGCGCGGTGCTCGCGGCGCAGGCCTGCGGGGCCGACCTGGCCTACGTGGGCTCGGCCTTCATCGCCACCGAGGAGGCGCGCGCCGCGCCGGACTACAAGCGGGCCATCGTCGAGGGGCGCGCGGCGGACATCGTCTACACGAACCTCTTCACCGGTGTGCACGGCAACTACCTGCGCGGCTCCATCGCCGCCGCGGGGCTGGACCCGGACGCGCTGCCGCAGAGCGACCCCAGCGCCATGAACTTCGGCGCCGGGCTGGCCAAAGCCTGGAAGGACATCTGGGGCGCGGGTCAGGGCATCGGCGCGGTGCGCGAGGTGGTGCCGGCGGCGCAGCGCGTGGCACAACTCAAGGCGGAATACGAGGCGGCGCGGCGCAGGGTGCTGGCCCCTTGACGAGGATGTGTTCCGGCGGCACCAGGTCCGGCCGCGCGGACCTGGCCGGCCGGCGGCATGCGACTCGCGCAAGGACCGGCCCGGGAAGTCGGACGGACCGCCCCCGGGAGCAGCCCTTGGGTTTCGACGGGCTGCCCGCTACACCAACTGCTTGCGAAGGGAACGAGAACATTCCCGGACGTCAGATGGGCGTCATCCCGGGCTTGCAGGATGGTACAGTCCACCGTTTCCTGAGTGGTCCTTCCCGTCCCCTTTGCTGGTTTCTTCACCAGAAAACCTAGTGAAGGCGGGTCGCAATCCGCCAACCGGTCAAGCCGTGTCGCGGAAGGTTTTTTCAAACCAGCCAACAGCCTTGTGGACAAGGCGAAAGGTGAGCGAAAAATGATGCAGCAGTACAGGGCGAACTCGTACCTGTTCGGGGGCAATGCGCCCTACGTCGAGGAGCTCTACGAGGCCTACCTCGACAACCCGGGCTCCGTGCCCGAAAACTGGCGCGAATACTTCGACGCCCTGCAGAACGTCCCCGCGGTGGACGGCAGCGAGCGTCCCGACGTTCCCCACGCGCCCGTCATCGAATCCTTCGCGCAGCGCGCCAAGTCCAACGCCTTCGCCGTCAAGGCCAGCAGCGCCGACCTCGCCGTCGCGCGCAAGCAGGTCCACGTTCAGAGCCTGATCGCGGCCTACCGCTCGCTGGGTTCGCGCTGGGCCGACCTGGACCCGCTCAAGCGCCAGGAGCGCCCCCGCATCCCCGAGCTGGAGCCGGCGTTCTACGACCTGAGCGAGTCCGACATGGACATCACGTTCAGCGCCACCAACACCTACTTCACGACCGCCGAGCAGATGACGCTGCGGCAGATCGTGCAGGCGCTGCGCGAGACCTACTGCAGCACCATCGGTGCCGAGTTCATGCACATCACCGACCAGTCGCAGAAGCGCTGGTGGCAGCAGAAGCTCGAAAGCATCCGCAGCAAGCCGAGCCTGACCGTTGAGCAGAAGAAGCACGTGCTGGAGCGCGTGACCGCGGCCGAGGGCCTGGAGCGCTACCTGCACACCAAGTACGTGGGCCAGAAGCGCTTCTCGCTCGAAGGCGGCGAGAGCTTCATCGCGGCGATGGACGAGCTGATCCAGCAGGCCGGCCAGAAGGGCGTGCAGGAAATCGTGATCGGCATGGCCCACCGCGGCCGCCTCAACGTGCTGGTCAACACCCTGGGCAAGATGCCCAAGGACCTGTTCGCCGAGTTCGAGCACACCGCGCCCGAGGACCTGCCCGCGGGTGACGTGAAGTACCACCAGGGCTTCTCCAGCGACGTGGCCACCCCCGGCGGCCCGGTGCACCTGAGCCTGGCCTTCAACCCCTCGCACCTGGAAATCGTCAACCCGGTGGTGGAAGGCTCGGTGCGCGCGCGCATGGACCGCCGCGGCGACAAGCTCGGCGCCCAGGTGCTGCCCGTGCTGGTGCACGGCGACTCCGCCTTCGGCGGCCAGGGCGTGAACCAGGAGACGCTGGCGCTGTCGGAGACGCGCGGCTACTCCACCGGCGGCACGGTGCACCTGATCATCAACAACCAGATCGGCTTCACCACCTCCGACCCGCGCGACCTGCGCTCCACGCTGTACTGCACCGACGTCGTCAAGATGATCGAGGCGCCGGTGCTGCACGTGAACGGCGACGATCCTGAAGCCGTGGTGCTGGCCGCGCAGCTGGCGCTGGAGTTCCGCATGACGTTCCGCAAGGACGTCGTGGTGGACATCATCTGCTTCCGCAAGCTGGGTCACAACGAGCAGGACACGCCCGCGCTGACCCAGCCGCTGATGTACCGCAAGATCGCCGCGCACCCCGGCACCCGCAAGCTCTACGCCGACAAGCTGGCCGCGCAGGGCCTGGGCGAGACGCTGGGCGACGACATGGTCAAGGCCTACCGCGCCGCCATGGACGAGGGCCGCCACACGGTCGATCCGGTGCTCAGCAACTTCAAGAGCAAGTACGCGGTCGATTGGACGCCGTTCATCGGCAAGAAGTGGACGGACGCCGCCGACACCGCGATCCCGCTGACCGAGTGGAAGCGCCTGGCCGAGCGCCTGACCACCATCCCCGAGAGCGTGAACCTGCACCCGCTGGTCAAGAAGGTCTACGACGACCGCGCCAGCATGGGCCGCGGCGACATCAACGTGGACTGGGGCATGGGCGAGCACATGGCCTTCGCCTCGCTGGTGGCCAGCGGCTACGCCGTGCGCCTGTCGGGCGAGGACTGCGGCCGTGGCACCTTCACGCACCGCCACGCGGTGATCCACGACCAGAAGCGCGAGAAGTGGGACGAGGGCACCTACGTGCCGCTGCAGAACGTGGCCGACAACCAGGCGCCGTTCGTCGTCATCGACTCCATCCTGTCGGAGGAGGCGGTGCTGGGCTTCGAATACGGCTACGCCGGCTCCGAGCCCAACACGCTGGTGGTCTGGGAAGCGCAGTTCGGCGACTTCGCCAACGGCGCGCAGGTGGTGATCGACCAGTTCATCGCCTCGGGCGAGGTGAAGTGGGGCCGCGCCAACGGCCTGGTGATGATGCTGCCGCACGGCTATGAGGGCCAGGGCCCCGAGCACAGCTCGGCGCGCTTGGAGCGCTTCATGCAGCTGTCGGCGGACAACAACATGCAGGTGGTGCAGCCGACCACGGCCAGCCAGATCTTCCATGTGCTGCGCCGCCAGATGGTGCGCCAGTTCCGCAAGCCGCTGGTCATCATGACCCCGAAGTCGCTGCTGCGGAACAAGGACGCCACCTCGCCGCTGAACGAGTTCACCAAGGGCGAGTTCCGCACCGTGATTGGCGAGCTCGATGCGAGCATCGACGCCGCCAAGGTCAAGCGCGTGATCGCCTGCTCGGGCAAGGTGTACTACGACCTGGTGAAGAAGCGCGCCGAGAAGGGCGCTTCCGACGTGGCCGTCATCCGCGTCGAGCAGCTGTACCCGTTCCCGCACAAGGCCTTCGCCGCCGAGATGCGCAAGTACCCCAACGCCACGGAAGTGGTGTGGTGCCAGGACGAGCCGCAGAACCAGGGCGCCTGGTTCTTCGTGCAGCACTACATCCACGAGAACATGAGCGAAGGGCAGAAGCTGGGCTATGCCGGCCGTCCCTCGTCGGCCTCGCCGGCCGTGGGCTACGCGCACCTGCACCAGGAGCAGCAGAAGGCACTGCTGGAGCAGGCTTTCGCCAAGCTCAAGGGTTACACGCTCAACAAGTGATGCACTGAAGTGCGGCGCGCCGCGTGGCGCGCCGTCTCCTGCGCGCGCGGCGCCATCGAGAAAGCCGCGCGGCAGCCGGGTTCACCCCCGGCACACCCCAAATTCCGAAGAGAACACAAATGGCGATCGTTGAAGTCAAGGTTCCGCAGCTGTCCGAGTCGGTGGCCGAAGCCACGCTGCTGCAGTGGAAGAAGAAGGCCGGCGAGGCCGTGGCCCAGGACGAGATCCTGATCGAGATCGAGACCGACAAGGTCGTGCTGGAGGTGCCCGCTCCTTCCGCCGGCGTGCTCGGTGAGATCGTCGTGGCCGACGGCGGCACCGTCGTGAGCGACCAGGTCATTGCCAAGATCGACACCGAAGCCGCCGCAGGCGCCGCCGCCCCGGCCGCCGCTGCC
>NZ_CALAOH010000154.1 GCF_937926365.1 uncultured Azohydromonas sp.
TGCCGCTGTCACCCACCGCGGCCACGCTTTCAACGGCGGCGCTGCCGCCGGTGGCCGGGGCGGCGTCGAAGCCCGTGGTGCGCACGGTGATGACCTTCACCGCGTCGGCGCTCTGCACCGTGGCGATGGCGTTGCCGGCGTAGATCGGGCGCTCGAAGGTGTCGGCACTCAGGACCTTGGTGATGTCGCTGAGCTGCGCCACGTCGAGCTTGGCGGCCACGCGCGGGGCGGCGTTGCGGCCGTTGGCGGTGGAGGGGAACAGGATGTGGCTGTAGGCCGGTGCCACAGCGAGCACCTGCGCCGCCACGTTCTCCGCAAGTTGCTTGCCCAGCGCGGGCGAGTCGGCGTGCAGCACCTTGCTCACGCCCTGCACCTGGGCGGCGGCCTGGGCCACGGCGGCGGCGTTCTCGCCGGCCACCAGCACGTGCACTTCGCCGCCGCAAGCGGCTGCGGCAGTCACGGTGTTGAGGGTCGCGCCCTTGAGGGACGCGTTGTCGTGTTCGGCAATGACGAGTGCGGCCATGTCAGATCACCTTGGCTTCGTTCTTGAGCTTGTCCACGAGGGTCGCCACGTCGGGCACCTTCACGCCGGCGCCGCGCTTCGGGGGCTCGCTGACCTTCACGGTCTTGATGCGCGGCGTGACATCGACGCCCAGGTCCGCCGGCTTGACGGTTTCCAGCGGCTTCTTCTTGGCCTTCATGATGTTGGGCAGCGTCACGTAGCGCGGCTCGTTCAGGCGCAGGTCGGTCGTGACCACGGCCGGCAGCGTGACCTCGATGGTCTCCAGGCCGCCGTCCACCTCGCGCGTCACCTTGGCCTTGCCGTCCGCCACTTCGACCTTGGAGGCGAAGGTGGCCTGCGGCAGGTCGGCCAGCGCGGCGAGCATCTGGCCGGTCTGGTTGTTGTCGTCATCGATGGCCTGCTTGCCCAGGATCACCAGGCCCGGCTGCTCCTTGTCCACCAGCGCCTTGAGGATCTTGGCCACGGCCAGCGGCTGCAGCTCGGCGTCGGTCTCGACCAGGATGGCGCGGTCCGCGCCGATGGCGAGAGCCGTGCGCAGCGTCTCCTGGCACTGCGCCACACCGCAGGAGACCACGACGATCTCGCTGGCGACGCCCTTCTCCTTGAGCCGAACCGCTTCCTCGACGGCGATCTCGTCGAAGGGGTTCATGCTCATCTTCACGCCGGCGAGGTCCATGCCGGAGCCGTCGCTCTTCACGCGGACCTTGACGTTGTAGTCCACCACCCGTTTCACGGGCACCAGCAGCTTCATGTTGTGCGCTCCTGTCATCTGATTGAGGCTTGACGGCGGATTTTAGAGTGCCCCCTGCACCGCTCCGAGGCGATGGATGCCCGCGGCTACACTGCCGCCGCCATGAACCCTGCCCCTCCCGCCGGCTGCTGTATCGGCGTGTTCGATTCCGGCGTCGGCGGCCTGTCGGTGCTGCCGGCCCTGCGCGCGGCGCTGCCCGACGCGCGGCTGCTGTACGTGGCCGACAGCGGCCATGCACCCTACGGCGAGCGCACCGAGGCCTACATCGTCGAGCGCTCGCAACACATTGCCGGCTTCCTGCGCGCGCAGGGGGCGCAACTGCTGGTGGTCGCCTGCAACACCGCCACTGCCGCCGCGGTGGAGGCGCTGCGGCAGGCGCACGGCGACATCCCGGTGGTGGGCATCGAGCCCGGCCTGAAGCCAGCGGTGGCGCTCACCCGCCATGGCCGCGTGGGCGTGATGGCCACCAGCGGCACGCTCTCCAGCCGCAAGTTCCAGCGCCTGCTGCTGGCGCAGCCGCCGCAGGTGAGTTTTCACCTGCAGGCCTGCACGGGACTGGCGCTGGCCATCGAGCGCGGCGACCTGCGCTCGGCCGAGCTGCAGGCTGTCGTGCAGCGGCACTGCGCGCCGCTGCGCGAGGCCGGCTGCGACGTGGTGGTGCTGGGCTGCACACACTATCCCTTCGCCGCGCCGCTGATCCGCGAGGCCCTGCCCGGCGTGATGCTGGTGGACACCGCCGAGGCCGTGGCGCGGCAGACGGCCCGGCTGGCGGCGCGGCTGCCGCCCTCGACACTCGACCTGCCGCCGCTGCAGCTCTGGAGCAGCGGCGATCCGGCACAGCTGAGCGCGTTCACGCTGCGGTGGCTGGAGTGGGACGTGGAGGCGGCGGCGCTGCCCTAAACGCCCGGCCCCTGCTCACACCCCCTGCGCCGCCGCCTGCCCCCGCTGCAGATCCAGCGGCCTGAGCAGCACCAGTCCCAGCACGAAGAACAGCCCCGTGGCGCCGATGGCCAGGCGGTGGTTGCCGTCGGTGAGCCAGGTGACGAGCCCGTAGGTGACCGGCCCGGCAATGGCCGCCAGCCGCGTGGCGAAGGTCCACAGCCCGAAGAACTCCGCCAGCCGCGCCGGCGGCGCCAGCAGCCCCACCAACGCGCGCCCGGCCGACTGGCTCGATCCCATGCACAGCCCGGCCACCACCGCAGCGGCCCAGAACAGCCCCGGCTCGCGGGCCGCCATTGCCAGCAGCGTCATGCCGATCCAGCCCACCAGCGTCCAGCCCAGCGCACGCTTGTGGCCGGCGCGGTCCTGCCAGTAGCCGAAGGCGAAGGCCCCGGCGGCCGAGGCGATGTTGACCAGGAACACCAGCGTCATGGTCTGCGTCTGGGTGAAGCCCAGCGCCTGCTCCGCGTACACCGCCGCCAGCGCCACCACCACCGCGATGCCCGCCTGGTAAGCCACGGTGCAGGCCAGCAGCCGGCCGAAGTCCTGGTAGCACCGCGCCGCGCGCCAGGTGCCGTGCAGCCGCCGCAGCGAATCGGCGATGCCGGTGCTCGCGTCCGGCTGCGGCTGCGCCCGCTCGCGCAGCAGGGTGAAGGTCGCCAGCGAGGCCAGGGCGTAGACGCCGGCCGTGATACCCATGGTGACCGGCACGAACTGCGTCGCCGACTGCCCTTGCGCCTGCGCCCACAGCACGTAGCCGAGGCTCAGGCCCAGGGTCAGCATCCCGCCGAAGTAGCCGAAGCTCCAGCCCCAGCCGGAGACGCGGCCCATCGCCTCGCGCCGCGACAACTCGGGCAGGAAGGCGGCGCACAGCGACTCGCCGGCGCTGTAGAAGGCGTTGGACAGCAGCACGGCCACGACGGCCAGTGCCACGTCGCCGCGTCCGCAGGCCGCCAGCAGCGCGGTGCCGAGCACGCAGCCCACGGTGGCGCCGGCCAGCAGCCGCTTCTTGGCCCCATGCAGGTCGGCCCAGGCGCCCAGCGCCGGCAGCAGCAGCATCACCAGCAGGTTCGACAGTGCCAGCGCCAGCGTCCACGCCAGCGTGGCCCAGGGCGCGTTGCCCGCCACCACGCCGACGAAGTAGGCGTTGAACACGGCCGTGAGCACCACGGTCGTGTAGCCCGAGTTGGCGAAGTCGTACATGGCCCAGCCGAAGACCTCGCGCTTGCGTACGCCGGGGTTCAGCAGGGTGGATGGGAAAAGAGGCATGGCGCGGGCCGCGGCCGGCGCCGGCACTCCAGGGCCGGGCACGGAACCGCGTTGCAGGACTGAACGAGGCCGAGAGTGTGCGTCCTGCGCGCATGCAATCCGGCCTGGACGCGCCGCGAGCGGCGGCTCCAAGCCGGGAAAGGGAATTCAGGACCTGAGGCGCGGCTTGCGCCTCAGGCAGCGGGACGGGGCTTCAGCGGCTGGAGCCGGTCGCGCCGGTGGCCGGCTCAGAAGCCGCGCCCGATTGCGTGCCGGCCTGGGCGGGCTTCTTGGCGGGGGCGGCGCCCTCCGCGGCCTTGGCTTCCACCGGCGGCTTGGCGGCCTTGTTGCCGCCGGCAGGCGTGCCCGAGGCCACGGGCTGCGCCGGCTGCGCGGCGGTGCCGGTGCCCGCGCCGGTGGTGGAGCCGGCCGAACCGGTGCTGCTCTGCGCCATCGCGGTAGGCATGAGCGCTGCGAGGGCCAGCGCGCCCAGGCAGCGCGCCAGCGGGTTGGAACGGACAGTGCGATCAGCGGGGGGGTTCATGGCGTTGTCTCCTGCTTCTGCGGACAAGGATCAGCACGAACTTGCGGCGCAAGGCCGCGCGTGCTCGATAGGCAGAGGGCAATTCAGGGTCCCGCCAAAGGAATTCGGACTGCAGCTCTGGTCAATGCAAGACCTGGGCGCTGCGCAGAGTTGGAAGAGGAGAAAAGGGCGCGGCTGGCAGCGCTTGGCGCGGACCGTTGGAGGAGTGATCCGCGTGGTGCCCGGGACGGGACTCGAACCCGTAAGCCTTTTTAGGGCGGCGGATTTTAAGTCCGCTGCGTCTACCGATTTCGCCACCCGGGCAGGGCCGCCGCGCGAGGGCGCGGCGGGAGGCAAGCCGCGCATTATCGCGGCTCGCGCAGGCGTTTCCGGCTCAAGGAATGTTCAGCACCTTGTGCGTCTGCAGCCCCAACCGCCACCGCGGATGCTCCAGGCAGTAGCGCAGCGCCAGCTGCGTGTTGCGTTCGCGCTCCGGCCCGTCCATGGGTTGCAGGATGAAGTGCCTGAAATCCAGCGCCTCGAAGCGCTCCGGCATCGCCTCCGGCTGTGGGAACACCAGCTTCAGCTCGTCGCCGCGCGTCAGCGCCAGCGGCGCGTCGGACTTGGGGCTAACGCAGATCCAATCCAGCCCGGCCGGCGCCGGCTGCGTGCCGTTGGTTTCCACGGCGATCTCGAACCCCCGCGCGTGCAGCGCCTCGATCAGCGGCGCGTCCAGCTGCAGCAGCGGCTCGCCGCCCGTGCACACCACCAGCGGCTTGCCGCCGCCGGGCCACAACGCGGCCACGGCCTCGGCCAGCGCCGCCGCGTCGGCGAACTTGCCGCCGCCCGGGCCGTCGGTGCCGACGAAGTCCGTGTCGCAGAAGCGGCACACGGCCGCTGCGCGGTCCGCCTCGCGCCCGCTCCAGAGGTTGCAGCCGGCAAAGCGGCAGAACACCGCCGCCCGCCCCGCCTGGGCGCCCTCGCCCTGCAGCGTGTAGAAGATTTCCTTGACGGCGTAGGCCATGGCGCGCGCCGCTCGCGTCAGACGGGCAGCGCCGGCGTCGCGGCGCCGAGCTGTACCGTGGCGCCACAGGCGGGCGTCTCGAACAGGTCCACCCGGTCCACCTGCGGCAGCCGCTCGCGCGCCTGCCCCAGCGCCCAGTGCGCCAGCGAGGCCGGATCGCAGTCCGTCAGGCTCTCAATCTCGTGCAGCGGCTGGTGGTCCAGGGCCCGGAACACCGGGTCGAACAGGCGCTTCACGTCGCCAAAGTCCAGCGTCCAGCCCATCAGCGCGTCCAGCGGCGCCTCCAGATGCAGCCGCAGCGTGTAGGTGTGGCCGTGCAGGCGGCGCAGCGGGCTGCTTTCGGGCGCGCGGCGCAGGCACAGCGCGCTGTCCAGGCTGAACTCCTTCCAGGTGCGCCAGCGCCGGCCGTCGTAGCAAGCGCCGCAGGAGGCGGTCTCGAACACCGTCACGTGCGCCAGCGTGGGCAGCGCGGGCTGCAGCCGCTCCCAGATCCAGCTCGACAGCATCTCGCTGGTGGGGTTCTCCAACCCGGGCAGATCATTGAGGCAGACGTGGTGCAGCTGCGCCTGCAGTGGCGCCCAGCCGTCGTCGATGGCGTCGTGGTCCACGCCCTGCGCGTGGATCAGCACCTCGAAGCCGTGGCCGTGCATGCGCCCGCACTTGTGGCCCTCCGGCACGTTGGGCAACCGGTGCGCGGAGTGGAAGGCGTGGCGACGCCAGGCATGGGCCCGGCCTTCGGCGTCGAGGTCCACGCCGCGGTCGGGGCGGCTCTGCAGCGCCACCTCCAACGGCAGCGGCAGCTGCGCGGCGATCCAGCGCGCCAAGCGCTCGTCGCTGGGCTCGGTCAGCACCTCGTTGAGCAGCCGGTAGTCCAGCATGCCCGTCACCTCGCGCAGCTCGGCTTGCAGCCGCTGCACCTCGCCGCCGGGGAACTCGGCCCAGCCGGCGGGCAACTCGCCGCGCACCCGCGCCTGGAAACCGTGGCCGTGCAAGTTGCGCGCGCGATGACTGGGTGGCACCTGCACCAGACGCCGCGCCGCCTCGAAACCAGCCGACGCCGCATGCCACACCCTGCCGTCCATCACCACCGTACTGCTCCTCGATCCCATCGCCGCGCGTGCCATACCGCGCATACGCAAAAGCGCGCGAGTCTACGGGCGGCACCACCGCGTCCGGGATACCGAGCGGGAAGGCCCTTCACGCCGCCGGGCGCCGCGTGCACTCCGCCACGCTGCCGCGGCGCGCCTTCAGCCCTCGCGCTCGGCGCGGCGGTCGATGAAGATGTCCCAGGCGGCCATGAACAGCGCCGCGATGACGGGGCCGATCACGAAGCCGTTGAGCCCGAACACCGCGATGCCGCCCAGCGTGGAGATCAGCACCAGGTAGTCGGGCATCTTGGTGTCCTTGCCTACCAGGATCGGGCGCAGCACGTTGTCCACCAGCCCGATCACGAGCACGCCCCAGGCCACCAGCGCGATGCCCTTCCACAGCGCGCCGGTGACCATCAGGTACACGGCCACCGGCGCCCACACCAGCGCCGCGCCCACGGCCGGCAGCAGCGACAGCACCGCCATCACCACGCCCCACAGCAGCGCGCCGTGGATGCCCACGAACCAGAAGGCCAGACTGCCCAGGGCGCCCTGCACCACCGCCACGACGATGTTGCCCTTCACGGTGGCGCGGATCACGGTGGCAAAGCGCGCCAGCAACTCGCGCTTGTCCTCCTCGTTGAGCGGGATGGCCTTGCGCACCCGCAGCGCCAGCCCGGTGCCGTCGCGCAGCAGGAAGAAGAGCAGGTACAGCATCACGCCGAAGGTGATGAGGAAGTTGAAGGTGTCCTGCCCCACGCTCAGTGCGCGCGAGGCCAGCGCCTGCGTGCCGGAGGTCAGCTGCTCGCCCAGCCGGGCCTTGAGGCCCGCCAGGTCCGCCAGCCCGAAGCGGTCCAGCAGCCCCGTGAGCCACGCCGGCAGCGCGGCGTAGATCTGCTCGGCGTAGCGGCTGAAACTGATCTCGCCGCTCTGCATGCGCTGCATCACCCCCAGCGCCTCCTGCACCAGCATCGAGCCCACCATGGCCATGGGCAGGATCACGATCACCAGCACGATCAGCAGCGTCAGCAGCGCCGCGGCGTTGGGGCGGCCCTTGAGGTTGATGCGAATGCGCCGCTGCACCGGGGTGAACAGGATCGCCGTCACCACGGCCCAGAACACCGCGCTGTAGTAGGGCAGCAGGATCCAGCCGAAAGCCAGCGTCACCAGCACCAGCAGCCACACCAGGCTGCGGAACTCCAGGCCGCCGCTGCGCGCGCGGGCGGTGATTTCAGGGTCTTCGGGGAGCTGGGTCATCGGGCCTCACGCGGACAGGACAACGGGAAGCCGCCACTTTGCATGACGGCCCCCTTAGCAATCCGCACGCCGGCTCACTCGTGCCGCAGCGCCTCGATCGGGTCCAGCCGCGCCGCGCGCCGGGCCGGGAAGTAGCCGAACAGCACCCCGATGCCGGCCGAGAACAGGAAGGCCAGCAGGTTGATGGGCACGTCGAACTGGTAGGGCACCTCCATCAGCCGCGCGCCGGTAACGGAGAACACCGCCGCCAGCACGATGCCCACCACGCCGCCCAGCGCCGCCAGCACCACGGCCTCGATCAGGAACTGCAGCAGCACCTCCGCCTCCAGCGCGCCGATGGCCAGCCGCACGCCGATCTCGCGCGTGCGCTCGGTCACGCTGACCAGCATGATGTTCATGATCCCGATGCCGCCCACCAGCAGGCTCACCGCGGCCACCGCGCCCAGCAGCATCGTCATCGTGCGCGTGGTGCTGGAGAAGGTCTGCGCCAGCTGCGCGGTGTCGAGCACGTTGAAGTTGTCCTCCTCGCCCGCGCCCAGCTTGCGGCGCTCGCGCAGCAGCTCGCGGATGCCGGCCTTCACGCGCTCGGCATCGCTGCCCTCGGCCATGGACACCAGGATGGTCTGCACCCGCGTGCTGCCCGTCACCCGGCGCTGCACGGTGGCCAGCGGCAGCAGCACCACGTCGTCCTGGTCGTTGCCCATGGCGCCCTGCCCCTTGTTGGCCAGCACGCCCACCACCTCGCAGCTGAACTGCTTGACCCGCAGGCGCTGGCCCAGCACGGACGCCGAGTCCGCACCGAACAGCTCGCGCCGCACCGTCTGGCCGATCAGGCACACGGCGGCGCCGGCACGTTCCTCCGACTCCTCGAAGGTGCGGCCCGCGGCAACGCTCCAGTTGTTGGTGAAGAAGTAGTCGTTGTTGGTGCCGGTGACGCTGGTGGCCCAGTTGCGGCCATTGGCCACCACCGTCACGCCCGAGCGCACCTCCGGGGCGACGGCGGCGATGCCGCCGATCTGCGTGCGGATGGCCGCCACGTCCTCCACCGTGAAGCTGGGCGCGCCCGCGCCGCCGCCCGCGCCCAGGCGCTGGCCCGGGCGCACCATCAGCAGGTTCGTGCCCAGGCTCGTGATCTGGTCCTGCACCGCCTGCGTCGCGCCCTTGCCCAGCGTCACCATGGTGATGACGGCGCTCACGCCGATGACGATGCCCAGGATGGTGAGAAAGCTGCGCAGCAGGTGGCGGCGGATCTCGCGCAGCGCCAGCAGCAGGCTGTTCCACAACATCAGCGTGCTCCTTGCATCGGGGTGGCCGCGGCGGCGCCACCGCCGGCGCCGAGCGGATGGGCGTTGCGCTCGTCGCTGTCCACCAGGCCGTCCACGAAGCGCACGATGCGCTTGGCGTAGGCCGCCATGTCGCTCTCGTGCGTGACCATCAGCACCGTGATGCCGCGCTCGCTGTTGAGCCGCCACAGCAGCTCCATGATCTCGCGGCTGCGCTGGGTGTCGAGGTTGCCTGTGGGCTCATCGGCGAGCAGCACTTTCGGGCTGGTCACCAGCGCGCGCGCGATGGCCACGCGCTGCTGCTGGCCGCCCGAGAGCTCCGCCGGCGTGTGATGCGCCCACTGCGCCAGCCCCACGGTGTCCAGCGCCTGCAGCGCCAGCCGGCGCCGCTCCTTGGCCGGGATACCCCGGTACAGCAGCGGCAGCTCCACGTTCTCCTGCGCCGAGGTGCGGGCCAGCAGGTTGAAACCCTGGAAGACGAAGCCGAGCTGCTCGCGGCGCAGGCGGGCGCGCTGGTCGCGGTTGAGCTCGTGCACCGGCACGCCGCGAAAGAAGTACTGGCCGCTGGTGGGCACGTCCAGGCAGCCCAGCAGGTTCATCGCCGTGCTTTTCCCCGAGCCGCTGGGGCCCATGACGGCCACGAAGTCGCCCTCCTCGATGTCCAGGTCCACGCCCTTGAGCGCGAGGAAGGCGGCCTGGCCCTGGCCGTAGCGCTTGGTGATGCCGCGCAGGCGGATCAGCGGCATGCGCTGCGCCGTGGAGGCGAGGCTGGCGGAAGCGGCTGACGTGCTCATCGCGGCTGGCTGCGCTGGTCCACGATCACCTGCATGCCGGGCTGCAGCTGCTCGCTGCGTACCTCGGTGCGGCGGCCGTCGCTGGCGCCGGTGCTGACGTTCACGGGCACGGGGCGGCCCTCCTGCAGCAGCCACAGCGTCTTGGTCCCGCCGCCGCTGGCGTCGCCGGCCTGCTTGCGCCCGCTGCGCGGCATGCGCGGCATCAGCACCGAGGCCACGCCGCCCCCGCCGCCGGGGGCGGCGCCGTCCTGCGGCGCGCTGGGCAGCGCGGGCGTGAAGCGCAGCGCCTGGTTGGGCACCAGCAGCACGCCGCGGCGCGGCTCGCCGCGGATGGTGGCGGTGGCGGTCATGCCCGGGCGCAGCGACAGGTCCTCGTTGGCGACGTCCAGCAGCGTCGGGTAGGTGACGACGTTGTCGGTGGTGGTGGAGCCATAGGCCACGCGCGTGACGGTGGCGGGGTAGCGGCGCTGCGGCCAGGCGCTGACGCTGAAGTCCGCCTCCTGTCCCACACGCAGCGCGCCCACGTCGGCCTCGTCCACGTTGACCTGCAACCGCATGTGGCTCAGGTCCTCGGCCAGCGTGAACAGCGTCACCGCCTGCAGCGAGGCGGCCACGGCGTTGCCCGGGTCCACCGAGCGGGTGAGGATCACGCCGTCGATGGGCGCGCGGATGGCGGTCTTGCTCAGGTTCGTCTCGTCGATGAGCACCTGCGCCTGCGCGTCCGTCACCGCCGCGCGCGCGGCGTTGAGGTCGGCCTGCGCGCGCGAGACGGTGGCGCGCGCGGTGTCGAGCTCGGCCGCCGAGGGCACCTTGCCGCCGGACAGGCGCGCGACCTCCTCGTAGCGCGTGAGCTGCGCCTGGGCCTCCTTGAGCGTGGCCTCCACCTGGGACACCTTGGCGCGGCTGGAGGCCAGCGTGGCGCGCGAGCGTTCGAGCTGGCCTTGCAGGCGCGTGCGGTCCAGCTCCACCAGCACCTGGCCCTTCTTCACCTGGTCGTTCACGTCCACCAGCACGCGCGCCACGGTGCCGGAGAGCTCGCTGCCGATGTTGACGGTGCGCGTGGGCTGCAGCGTGCCGTTGGCGCTGACGCTGAGCTGCAGGTCGCCGCGCGTCACGGGCTCGGTGACGTACACCGGCGTGGCCTGCTGGGCCTCGCGCTTCTGCCAGGCCAGGCCGCCGGCCACGGCGGCGGCCAGCACGGCCACGGCCAGCCACGGCGTGGTGCGGCGCCACCAGGGGCGCGGCTTGGCATCGGCGCCGAGCAGCGTTTCAAGGTCGGAGGCGTTGTCTTGGGCTTTCATGGAGGGCGTTTTTCCGGGTCGGAAAGATCGGCTGGCCGTGGTCGATCAAGCGTGATCGAGGAGCCGCGGCCGGCGCTCGTTCGTTTCAGGGTGTGGCCATGGCGGTGTCGTCCGGCTGCCAGCCCCCACCCAGCGCCTTGTAGAGGCGCACATGGGCGACGGCGGTGTCGGCCTGCGCGGCGGCCAAGTTGTCCTGCAGGGCAAGCTGGGTGCGCTGGGTCTGCAGCACGGTCTGGAAATCCACCAGCCCGCCGCCGTACTGCTGAGTCGCCAGCAGCGCGGCGTTGGCGGCAGCCTCGGCGGCGCGGCCCAGCGTGGCCTGGCGCTCGCGGCTGCTGCGCACCTCCACCAGCGCGTCCTCCACTTCCTTGAGCGCGTTCAGCGCCACGGCCTGGAGGTTGGCGCCCGATTGCTGCGCCGCGGCCTGCTGGGAACGCACCTGGGCGTCGATGGCGCCGGCGTCGAACACCGGCAGCGACAGGCCCGCCAGCAGCGAGCTGACCACGGCGCCGGGGCCGGTGAGCCCGCCCACGGTCAGCGCGCTCAGGCCCAGTGAGCCGCTGAGGCGGAAGGTGGGGTAGCGCGCGGCATCGGCCTGCGTGATGCGCGCCAGCGCGGCGCGCACCCGCGCCTCGGCCGCGCGCACGTCCGGGCGCTGGCGCAGCGTGTCGGTGGGCAGGCTCTGCGCCAGGTCGGCCGGCGCGGCGGGGATGGGCGCCGCGCGCTCCAGTTCCGGCAGGCCGGGTGGCCGGCCGGTGAGCACGGCCAGCGCGCTGGCGAACTGGGTCAGCGACAGCTGCAGCGCCGGGATCTGCGCCTGCGTCTGCTCGACGGCGGCGCGCGCCTGCTCGGCTTCCAGCGAGGTCGCCAGCCCGGCCTGCAGCCGCCACTGGGCGATCTGGAAAGTCTCCTGCTGGCTCGCGAGGTTGGCCTGGGCGATGGCCAGGCGCGCCTGCAGGCCGCGCAGCGTGATCAGGTCCGCGGCGACTTCGGCGGCCAGCGACACCTGCACGTCGGCCAGCGACAGCGCGCTGGCGGCGACGTCGGCCTCCGCTGCCGTCACACCGGCGCGGGTGCGGCCGAAGAGATCGGGCTCCCAGGCCGCGTCGAAGCCGGCCTGGAACTGGTTGCCGCTGACGTTGCGCGCGCGGCTGCGCCCGGCCGAGGCCGAGGCGCCGACATTGGGGTAGAGCCCCGAGGCCGCCAGGTCACGCAGCGCGCGCGCCTGGCGCAGCGCCGCCTGGGCCGAGGTGCTTTGTGGGTTGGCGCGCAGCGCCTCGTCCACGAGGGTGGGCAGCAGTGGGTCGCCGAAGCGGGACCACCAGGCGGCTTCGGCGCGGGGCGTGGCCGTCGCGGAACTGGTGCCGAGCTGCACCGCGGAGGCGGCGGTGGTGGGGATGGGCGCAACATCGGCAGCCGCGGGCGGCTGCAGCGCTGCGCACCCCGACAGCAGCGCCACCGCCGCCAGCGCCAGGACCTGCGGCAACGGACTGAGGGAGGACACGGATTGCTTCACGCCACGCAGTCTGACAGCCGGATGTGGCGAGGCTGCTGCCCGTCCTTTGCTGGAGCGTAAAGACAGCCCTTAATCCAGCCTCAAGGCCCGGCCCCCGCCTGCAGCCGCCAAGCCCCGTTCTCGATGCGCACCATCACGCGCGCGCGCTGGTCCAGGCCGAGGTGGTCGGTGGGGCTCATGGTGAAGATGCCGTGCGCGCCGGGCATCTCGTGCACGGCTTCGAGCGCGTCGCGCAGCGCGGCGCGGAACTCGGCGCTGCCGGGCTGGGCCTTTTTCAGCGCCGCCGGCAGCGCGGTGGTCAGCAGCAGCCCCGCGTCCCAGGCATGCGCGCCGAAGGCGGACAGGGTGCCCTTGCCATACAGGCCTTCCCAGAGCGTGATGTAGGTCAGCGCGCTCTTCCTTACCGGGTGCGTGGCGGGCAGTTGCTCCGCCACCAATACCGGGCCGGCGGGCAGGTACGTGCCCTCCACCTCCTTGCCGCCCACGCGCAGGAAATCGGCATTGGCCACGCCATGCGTCTGGTAGAAGCGGCCGGTGTATCCGCGCTCGCGCAGCGTCTTCTGCGGCAGCACGGCCGGGGTGCCGGCGGCGGCAACGAGAACGGCCTCGGGCTTGACGGCCAGGATCCTGAAGGCCTGGGTGGTGACGGAAGCGTCGGTGCGCGCGTAGCGCTCGTTGGCCACCACCTTGATGTTGCGCAGCGCCGCGGCGCGGCTGAACTCCTGGAACCAGCCCTCGCCGTACGCATCGGCAAAGCCGATGAAGCCCACGTTGCGCACCCCCTGGGCCGCCATGTGCTCGGCGATGGCCTGCGACATGGCGCTGTCGTTCTGCGGCGTCTTGAACACCCAGCGCCGCCGGGCGTCCATGGGCTCGACGATGCGGGCACTGGCGGCCAGGGAGATCATGGGCGTGCGCGATTCGGCCGCCACCTCGATCATCGCCAGCGAGTTGGGCGAGGTGGTGGAGCCCAGAAGCACGTCCACCTTGTGCTCGCCCACCAGCTTGCGCGCGTTGGCAAGGGCGGTGGGGGGGTCGGAGCCGTCGTCGAGCACCAGGTAGTTGATCTTCTGCCCGGCGACCACCGGGGGCAGCAGCGCGATGGTGTTGCGCTCCGGAATGCCCAGCGAAGCTGCCGGGCCCGTGACCGAAAGCGTGACGCCGACGTTGACGTCAGCCTGCACCAGCGCGGCGGCCAGCAGCGCGGCCACCAGGACGGCGAGTTTCGGCGTCGGCTTCTTCATGGGCATCGGTCTCCGGGGCATGGAACGGCATGCGCCGGGGAGGAGAAGCCCGGCCGTCCTGCTTCCGCCATTGTCACCCCTAAGGCAGGGGGTCTCTCCAAGGCCGGACTGCCGGCCATCACCGCGCCGTGGCGCCTGTCTTTGCCGGCCTTGAACGGAGGGCATGGCCATGCCCGGGCTTGGGGCTTGCTGCATTGCACACGAACCCGTCCACAGCGCATGCCCGCCTTGCTCATCTCGCCCCACCTCGACGACGCCGTTTTCAGCTGCGGCCAATGGCTGAGTGCCCATCCAGGCACGCACGTGGTGACGGTGTTCGCGGGGCTACCGGCCGACGGTGGCGTGCGCACCGACTGGGATGCGCGCTGCGGCTTCGGCAGCGCCCGCGAGGCGGTGCTGACCCGGCGCGAAGAGGACCGGGCCGCGCTGGCGCTGCTGGGCTGCGAGCCCTGCTGGCTGGACTTCGGCGACAGCCAGTACGGCGCCACGCCCACGGTCGAGGCGGTGGCCGAGGCGCTGTCGCCGCTGCTGGCGCGCCAGGGCGAGGACGACGCCTTCGTGTTCCCGCTGGGGCTGTTCCATTCGGACCACCGGCTGGTGCACGAGGCCTGCATGGCGGCGTGGCGGCGTCATCCACGCCCCGCGCTGCTGTACGAGGACGCGCTCTACCGCGGCATCCCGGGGCTGCTGCAGCAGCGGCTGGCGGAGCTGCTGCGGCAGGGGCTGCAGCTCACGCCGCCCAAGGAGAAGCCTATCGAGGCGGCAGCCTTCAAGGCGCGCGCGGTGCAGTGCTACGCCAGCCAGTTGCGCGCCTTTGGCCCCGGTGGCCATGACGACACGGCCCGCCCCGAGGGACGCTGGCGCGTCGAAATCCAGGACACACAAGCTGCCGAGGAAACCTCATGAAGATCGCGAACCCGCGCGTGAGCGTGGTGGTGCTCACCCACGAGCGCCCACAGGAACTGGAGCGCACGCTGTGCCACCTCGAAGCCTTGCCTGAGGCACCGGCGCTGATCGTGGTGGACAACGGCGCTTCGCCGGCCACGGCCGAGGTGGTGCGGCGCTTCCAGCGCGCGCAGCTCGTGTGCTGTCCCGCCAACCTGGGGGCGGCCGGGCGCAATCACGGCGTGGAACTGGTGCGCACGCCCTACGTCGCCTTCTGCGATGACGACACCTGGTGGGAGCCCGGCGCGCTGGCGCGGGCGGTGGCGGTGCTGGACATGTATCCGCGCCTGGGCGTGCTCAACGCGCAGGTGCTGGTGGGGCCGGAGAACCGGATCGATCCGGCCTGCAAGTGCATGGCCTCCAGCCC
This sequence comes from uncultured Azohydromonas sp., assembly GCF_937926365.1. Taxonomy (GTDB): domain Bacteria; phylum Pseudomonadota; class Gammaproteobacteria; order Burkholderiales; family Burkholderiaceae_C; genus Azohydromonas. Next base: position 14,804 of record NZ_CALAOH010000154.1, read on the forward strand.
GCTGGACTCGCGCGGCCTACCCGGGCCGCGGCTGGTGAGTTTCATGGCCGGCGCGGTGGTGATGCGGGTGCAAGCCTTCCGCAAAGCCAGCGGCTACGAGCCGCGCTTCTTCCTGGGCGCGGAGGAAGCCCTGCTGGGCCAGGATTTGATGGCCGCGGGCTGGGACATGGCCTATGTGCCGGCGGTCCAGATGCACCACCACCCTTCCCCAGTGCGCGACCGCCGCGCGCGCCAGCTCGTGACCACGCGCAACCGCTTCTGGCTGGCGTGGCTACGGCTGCCGTGGCGGCTGGCCTGGCACGAGACGCGCAAGGTCTGGCGTGACGGCCAAGCGCAGGGCGTACTTGGCGCGGCACTGTGGTCAGCCCTGGCCGGGCTGCCCTGGACGCTGGCGCGCCGGCGCGTGCTGCCGCCGGCGGTGGTGCAGATGATCGTGAAGGTGCACGGCGGACCGCCCCCGGTGCGCCGGCGCTTGGCTGTCCTGCCGGGAGCGCAGCGCTGATGGCGGCCCCGCTGCACGAGGCCGCCCTGCCACAGGCCGAACGCTCGCCGGTGACGTTGGCGCCGCGACTGGAAGCTCTCCCGGCAGCGGTGTCAACGGCCTCCGGCGTGGACCTGCATCCGCCGCTGCCGCGCTTCGCTCAGATCGAACCGGTAGGCCGCTGCAACCTGGCCTGCCGCATGTGCACGGTGAACGACCGCGGCGACGAGGTGGCGGAGCTGTCGCTGGAGCGTTTCGTCCGGCTACTGGACCAAATGCAGGGGCTGCAAGAGCTGCATCTGCAGGGGCTGGGCGAGCCAATGCTGCATCCGCATTTCTTCGACATGGTGGCGCTGGCAGTGGCACGCGGGATCCGCGTCTCGGCGAACACCAACCTCACGCTGCTGACGCCAGCACGCGCGCGGCGCTGCGTGGACAGCGGACTGAGCGCGCTGTCGGTGTCGCTGGATGGAGCCAGCGCGGCGGTTTACGAGTCGATCCGGCGCAAGGCCAATTTCGGGAAGGTGGTGCGCAACCTGGGCCGGCTGATGTTGGCGCGGCAGGAGGCCGGCAGCGCGCTGGAGGTGCGCGGCGTGATGGTGCTGATGCGCCACAACGCGCACGAACTGCCGGCGCTGCTACGACTGCTGCACGCGCATGGCGTGCCGGAGCTGCTGGTGCAGCGCCTGTCCAGCGATCTGCAGCAGCCGGAGCTGCCGGGGCGCTACATCCCCATCCGCAGCTATGTGAACGAGCACGAGATCCCGGAGGCCGAGTTGCCGGCGCTGGAGGCGCTGTTCGAAGAGTCGCGCGCACTGGCGGCGGAGCTGGGCATGCGGCTGAACCTGCCGCGGCTGCGTCCGCGCACCACGCGATCGTCGAGCGGGCCGCGCTGCGACTGGCCCTGGGAGCAGCTTTACATCACCGCCGCCGGGCAGATGCTGCCCTGCTGCATGGCCGCGAGTGCCGACCGCGCCAGCTTCGGCAACGTGTTCGAGTCGGACCAAGGTCTGCAGGCGCGCTGGCACGGGGAGCAGGCGGTGGCGCTACGCGCCGCGCTGGCGGCGGACCAGCCGCCGAGCCTGTGCCGCTCCTGCGCGCTGTACCGCGGGATGTTCTGACACCAACTCGCTTTTCGAACTCAGGAGTCCAACTGAAGGACGCCCTCCAGGCTCAGCCTTCGACAGGCTTGGAGCTGACGGAGTTCGCTTGACGCTCGGAGCGCGTTGGAGCGAGTGCAGCCCTGATCATGGACACGGCCAACCGCTTGCCCCGGAGCACCGTAGGTGCTGCGGCCGTCAAAAACAAAAGCGGCCCACAAGGGGCCGCTGAATACTTGATTTATTTGGAGTTCTTTGGAGGCGCGGGGCGGAGTCGAACCGCCCTGGACGGATTTGCAATGTGCAGAAATCCTTAATCGCGACAGTCACTTAGCAGAGAAAACCGGCACAAAGAAGTCACTTCCGGGGCAGCCGTGTACTCGTGCGCGCTCTGGCGTTGCCGCATTTTTGTAGACGCTGCGGCTGGCCCTGTACTGCGTGCTGTTGCTGGACAGAAAGCAGGTTTAGTGGTCCACCACACCACCTAAACTTGTTGGCAGCACTCACAGCATTCGACGATGGCAACCACAGACGAAGACAAATTCAGCGGAGCATTAGAAGCACTGACACCAGCGCCTGTTCAGGTATTAGAGGTGCAGCTTCGCCCAATGCCGTCACCGCCTGGAGTACCGCCAGAAGCCAAATTTGGCGAACGATTGAAGGACGCGCGGCAACAATTGAATTTGTCAGTCGAGGCACTGAGCAGACTCACGAAAAGGTATGACGCTCAGGCCAGCAAGGGAGTTTCCCCACCAACCATCAGCCGCTACGAAGGCAACGACACATTGCCCACGTTGAGGGAACTTCGTCTGTTGGCAGAAGCCTTGGATGTTCCGGCGCAGTGGCTGCTGGACGGGAACATCTCAAAAGTGAAAGGCTCGACAGAGGCAGCACAGCGGTTGGTGGACGCCATGACGGCGTTCTGCAGAGCGGTGCAGGAAGACATCAACATAGGAGGTGCTCCTCTCTCGCACCATCAGGAGTGGCACAAGAAAAGGGAGCGAGCCGAGCTGCTTGCCGAGGTACGCAGGCCAACAGGGGACTGACCTCCAAATCTGAGGAATTCCTCCGAACTTGTTGACCACGGGGCGATCTATGATTATCCTTCGTTCGTGGGTTTTTCATCCACGAATGAAAGGATCGTCATGGACAAACCGACTTCTCTTCTCAGTGCGGAGCTTTCCCGCTACGTTCGCCGGCAGCTCGGCCTGTCGCAGAAGGACGTCATCGAAGGCACCGGCCTCCCTGGCTACAAGATCAAGCAGTGGGAGGTGCGCGGCCTGGAGATCAACGTCTCGGACCTGCGCACGCTGCGCAACTTCTACGCGAAGCAGGCCGAAGACCGCGGCGTGAGCTTCGAAGACATCGAAGCCCGTTTCCACGCCTCCACGTCCGCCACCGCCCCCACGGGCAAGGCCTCTTCGCAGGCCAACTCGGCCGGCGAGCCCGGCCTGTCGCACCTGGGCTTCCTGATCTCGCCCAAGCTGGCACCGGAAGTGGTCGATCAGCTCATGGCCGACATGGAAGCCACGGATGAGCGCGTGGCGGCGATCGTGAAGACCGGCATCAAGTCCGGCCTGTTCGGTGGCCTGTCGGATGAAACCGAAGGGTTGGTGCGTGAGCTGTTCGGGCTGCTCGCGGCCAACCACCTGCGCTTCCGCTGCCTGCAGGGGCGCAACATCATCGAGCCCACCCGGGACGAGGCGAAGACGGTGGGCGGCTACCTCGCCCAATGGCTGCAGACCAGCGGCGTGGCACACGTGATCGCTGCGCCGGCCGAAGCCACCACCGAGCAGGAGTGAGCACCATGCAAGCACCCGTCTCGATGCTGGTGGGCTTCACGTCCAAGGGCAACACCGCCCTCGTCATCGGTCTGCTGGTGGGGTTGGCCGTCCTGGCCTCCATCAAGAACAGCCCAACGCAAGCCGCGGCGAACACCCGCACCACGCTGTAACGCCCTCTCCAGGTAGGGCCGGCACACCGCTACCGCCGCCCTCGCCTGCACCACCCCAAGCCAGGAAAAACACCATGGAATCCCTTCAAGGGAGCGCTGCCGCATGGGCGGCTCCACTCTTCTCGCACCTGCGCGGCGTTGCGCAGGAAACCACCAAGCAGACGCACAAGCTGCCTCCCATGCCGTGCGTGCTGTGGTTACCGGACTTCGGCGCCTACGTGCGCAGCGTCAACCTGCTGAGCGCGTCCTTCACCACCAGCCCGAACGCAGAGGGCGCGATGCGCCTGGGTGAAGACCTGGCCGTGTCGGTGGGCCAAGACCTGATCGACTGCACCGCCCTACGTGTGCACGTCCGGCCGTTCCACCAGTCGCACTGAAGGGAGCGCCGCGGTGAACCACCAAGAGAACCGCGGTGCAACCGTCACAGCCCATGACGTAAGCGCACGGCCATCCCGTGTTGATGAGAACGCATCGAGAGTTAAGGATCGT
>NZ_CALAOH010000155.1 GCF_937926365.1 uncultured Azohydromonas sp.
CGCAAGCGCCTGGACGTCGGCACCTGGGGCGTGATGGGCATCGGCATGGGCTTCGCCGTCGCGGCGGCGGTGACCACCGGCAAGCCCGTCATCGCCATCGAGGGCGACAGCGCCTTCGGCTTCAGCGGCATGGAGGTCGAGACCATCTGCCGCTACGAGCTGCCGGTGTGCATCGTTGTCTTCAACAACAACGGTGTCTACAAGGGCACGGACGTGAACCAGTCCGGCGGCAGCGACCCGGCGCCCACGGTGTTCGTCAAGAACGCCCGCTACGACTTGATGATGACCGCCTTCGGCGGCCACGGCGTCACCGTGGCCACACCCGACGAGCTGGGCCGCGCCATGCGCGAGGCCGTGGCCTCCGGCCGGCCCACGCTGATCAACGCCGTCATCGACGAGACGGCCGGCACCGAGAGCGGCCGCATCACCAACCTGAATCCGACCCGCGCGGCGACCAAGAAGTAAGCCGCTTCTCTTCACAACTCACTGCACACCCAGTCAAGGAGCGAATCATGACGAAACCTCTGGACGGCATCCGCATCATCGACTTCACGCACGTGCAGGCCGGCCCTGCGTGCACGCAGCTGCTGGCGTGGTTCGGCGCCGACGTGATCAAGGTCGAGCGCCCGGGCTCGGGCGATGTCACGCGCAACCAGTTGCGCGACATCCCCGACGCCGACGCGCTCTACTTCACCATGCTCAACAGCAACAAGCGCTCGCTGACGCTGGACACCAAGACGCCCGACGGCAAGGAAGTGCTGGAAAAGCTCATCCGCTGCTCGGACGTGATGGTGGAGAACTTCGGCCCCGGCGCGCTGGACCGCATGGGCTTCACCTGGGAGCGCATCCTGGAGCTGAACCCGAAGATGATCCTGGCGTCCGTGAAGGGCTTCAGCGACGGGCACCACTACTCGGACCTCAAGGTGTACGAGAACGTGGCGCAGTGCGCCGGCGGCGCGGCCTCCACCACCGGCTTCTGGGACGGCCCGCCCACCGTGAGCGCCGCCGCGCTGGGCGACTCCAACACCGGCATGCACCTGGCCATCGGCATCCTCACCGCGCTGCGCGGGCGTGACCAGACCGGCAAGGGGCAGAAGGTCGCGGTGTCGATGCAGGACGCCGTGCTCAACCTGTGCCGCGTGAAGCTGCGCGACCAGCAGCGCCTGGAGCGCGTGGGCTACCTCAAGGAGTACCCGCAGTACCCGCACGGCACCTTCACCGACGTGGTGCCGCGCGGCGGCAACGCCGGCGGCGGCGGGCAGCCGGGCTGGGTGCTCAAGTGCAAGGGCTGGGAGACCGACCCCAACGCCTACATCTACTTCACGGTGCAGGACCACGCCTGGCCGCCGATCTGCCGCGCGCTGGGCCGCCCGGAGTGGATCGACGACCCGGCCTACAAGACGCCCGAGGCGCGCCAGCCGCACATCTTCGAGATCTTCAAGACCATCGAGGAGTGGCTTGCCGACAAGACCAAGTACGAGGCCGTGGACATCCTGCGCAAGTTCGACATCCCCTGCGCGCCGGTGCTGTCGATGAAGGAGATCGCCAACGACGAGAGCCTGCGCAAGAGCGGCTCCATCGTGGAGGTGGAGCACAAGAAGCGCGGCAAGTACCTCACGGTGGGCAGCCCGATCAAGTTCTCCGACCTGCAGCCCGAGATCACCGGCTCGCCGCTGCTGGGCGAGCACACCGACGAGGTGCTGGCCGAGCTGGGCTACGACGCCGACAAGATCGCCACCTTCCACGCCGTCGGCGTGGTCTGAGGCCCACGGCGGAGACACGACCATGCGCCCCGTCGTTCGTCTTCAATCGCCTGCACCGCAGGGCGCGATCGACCATGCGGCCTATCTCGCCCGAGGGGGCTACCGCCTCCTCAAGCGTTGCATCGCGGGCGAGATCGAGTCCGACATGGTGCTGCAAAGCGTCGGTGACAGCGGGCTGCATGGCGTGCACGAGCCGGCCGCCGTGGAGTGGGAGCGCGTGCACGGCGCTCCCACGCCGCGGGCGATGGAGGTGAGCGCCGCCGCGGCCGGGCCGGCCGGCCTGGCCGACCGCGCGCTGCTGGAGGGCAACCCCCACCGCTGCTTCGAAGGCATGCTGATCGCGGCCTGGGCCGTCGGCGCGTCACGCATTCGCCTGCTCGTGCGCGGCGGGCCGGCGGCGCTGCGCGCCATGCTCGCGGCGGAGCTGCTGAAGTTGCGCGATCGCCGACCCTACCCGGGCATGCCGGAGATCGTGCTGCGCTTCGACGATGCGCCGCCCAGCGACGATGGCCTGCCCACGTTGCGGCAACGCATCGAAACGCTTTACTGGGTGCCGGACATCCTGGAGCGCGGCGCGGCGTGGTTCGCGTCGCAGGCGCAGTGCCGCAGGTGGGCCGGGGCGTAACACCCCACCTGCGCCGCCCTCGAACGCCGGGAGCCCGCTCGGACTGAAACGGGTCCGACCAAGTTCCCGAACGCTGAAAGCCCGTTCGTGCTGACCCTTCGATACCTCAGCGGGCGCATCGAAGCACGAACGGGCGCTGCGGCCTGCCGCGCGGCTGGGGCCGTTCATCCTTCGACGCGCCAAAGGCGCGCCCTGTGCTGAGGTATCGAAGCATCAGGACGAACGGATTGCCACGTTCCTCAGGCCTTTATCTCCCCCACATACCGCCGCGCATAGCGCGCGCCCAGGCTGGTGAGGACCTCGTAGCCGATGGTGCCCGCCTGCGCGGCCACGGCGTCCACGCCCTGCCGCTCGCCGATCAGCTCGACCAGGCTGCCGGGCCGCAGCGCCCCGTCGGGCAACGCGCTGGCGTCCAGCGTGATCGTATCCATCGACACCTTGCCCACCAGCGGCAGCGCCATGTCGCCCACCCAGGCGCAGCCTTGGTTGCTCAGGGAACGAAGCCAGCCGTCGGCATAGCCCACCGCCACCGTCGCGATGCGCGCCCGCCGCCCGCTGTGCCAGCTGTGGCCATAGCCCACCGGCGTGCCGGGCTCGATCTCGCGGGTCTGGATCACCTTGCCCTGCAGCCGCACCACCGGCCGCATCGGGTTATCGGCACCCGCCACCGGCGCCACGCCGTACAGCGCGGCCCCGGGGCGCACCAGGTCGAAGTGGTAGGCCTCGCCCAGGAAAATGCCGGAGGAATTGGCCAGGCTCGCCGGCGCGGCGGGCAGCAGCCGGCGCGCGGCCAGGAAGCGCTCCAGCTGCGCCCGGTTGGCCGGGTGCGTCGGGTCCTCGGCACAGGCCAGGTGGCTCATCACGCCCGCCACGCGGATGCCTGCCAGGCCCTGCGCGTCGCCGGCCACGGCACGCAGCTCCTCGGCCGACAGGCCCAGCCGCGCCATGCCGGTGTCCACCTGCACGAAGGCGGGCAGCTCGCGGTCCAGCCGCTGCGCCAGCGCGCGCCAGGCAGCGATCTGCGCGGCGCTGTTGAGCACCGGCAGCACGCCCTGGGCCACGAACTCGGCCTCGGCGCCCGGGGTGGGGCCATGCAGCACGATGAGCCTCGCGCCGGCCGGCAGCACGGGTTTCAATGCCAGCGCCTCGTCCAGGTGCGCCACGAAGAAGTCGCGGCAGCCGGCGTCGGACAGCACCGGCGCCACCCGGGCGGCGCCCAGGCCGTAGGCGTCGGCCTTCAGCACCGCCGCGCAACGGGCGCTGCCGACGCGCTCGCGCAGCCGGCGCCAGTTGTCGCGAATGGCGCCCAGGTCGATGCTCAGCACCGCGCCGGCCGTGTCCTGCCAGAAGGGGCGGCTCATCGTGCCGACTCCGCGGCCCGGCCCACGAAGCCCGCGGGCACGCCCTGGCGTTCGAAGTACTCCTGCGTCACCTTGCGCACCACCGGCGCCAGCAGCACCAGCGACACCAGGTTCGGGAAGGCCATGAAGGCGTTGAGCGTGTCGGACACCAGCCACACGAAGTCCAGGTGCGTCACCGCGCCCACCAGCACGAACGCCGTCCACACCAGCCGGTACGGCTTCTCCGCCGAGGTGCCGACCAGGTACGCCCAGCACTTCTCGCCGTAGTAGGCCCAGCCCAGGATGGTCGTGTAGGCAAAGACGACGATCGCCACGGCCAGGAAGTGCGCACCGAAGCCGGGCAGGGCGGTTTCGAAGGCACTGGAGCTCAGCACCGCGCCCTTGAGCCCGCTGTTCCAGGCGCCGGTGACGATGAGCACCAGCCCGGTCATCGTGCAGACGATGAGCGTGTCGATGAAGGTGCCCATCATCCCGACCAGGCCCGACTCGGCGGCGTGGCGCGAGCGGCCCGCGGCCTGCGCGATGCCGGCCGTGCCCAGGCCCGCCTCGTTGGAGAAGATGCCGCGCGCCACGCCGTAGCGCATCGCCATCATCACCGCCGCGCCAGCGAAGCCGCCGGTGGCCGCGGTCGGGTTGAAGGCGTGGTGGAAGATCAGCGCGAAGGCGGCCGGGATCTGCTCGGCATACAAGCCCAGCACCGTCAGCGACACCACCACGTAGCCCACGCACATGAAGGGCACGAGCTTCTCGGCCACCGCGCCGATGCGCTTGACGCCGCCCAGCAGCACGAAGCCGGTGAGCACCGTCATCACCACGCCGGAGGTCCAGGGCGAGACGCCGAAGCTCGACGACATCACCTCGGCGATGCTGTTGGACTGCACCATGTTGCCGATGCCGAAGCCGGCCAGCCCGCCGAAGACGGCGAAGGCCGTGCCCAGCCAGCGCCAGCGCTTGCCCAGGCCGTTCTTGATGGCGTACATCGGCCCGCCGACCTGCTCGCCGTGGTCGTCGGTCTCGCGGAAATGCACCGCCAGCAGCACCTCGGCGTACTTGGTGGCCATGCCCACCAGCGCCGTCATCCACATCCAGAACAGGGCGCCGGGGCCGCCCAGGGCGATCGCCGTGGCGACGCCGGCGATGTTGCCGATGCCCACCGTGGCCGCCAGCGCCGTCATCAGCGCGGCGTAGGGGCTGATCTCGCCCGCGGCGCCGTCAGCCGGGCGCCGGCCGCGCCAGACCATCAGGAAGCCGGTGCCGATGCGGCGGATGGGCATGAGCTTCAGGCGCAGCTGCAGGAACAGGCCGGTGCCCAGGATCAGCACCAGCATCGGCGGACCCCAGACGAAATCGTTGATGGCCGTGACGACGGCGGTAATGGTTTCCACGGGATGTCTCCTCTATTGGTCTGTGTGGAAGCGGAAGGAAGGCCCAGCCGGATGGGCGGGTCGCTCCCAGGGCCAGGCCAAGCGGCCGGTGGCGGCCGCGCCTGGCCGCGCGCGAACGCGCCCGTGCACGAGGCACGGCGCGCGCGGTAGGGCTCAGCCCTTGCGCGCCAGTGCCGGCTGCGTGGCCGGCAGGTGCACGGACCGGGCGCCGCGCCCATAGCGCGCGACGGTCAGCCCGTCCATGCTGATCTCGGGCTCGCGGCCGCTGATGAGGTCGGCCATGACGCGGCCGGTGCCGGCGGCCATGGTCCAGCCCAGCGTGCCGTGGCCGGTGCTCAGGAAGAGGTTGTCGATGTCGGTGCCGCCGACGATGGGCGTGCCGTCCGGCGTCATCGGCCGCAAGCCGGTCCAGAACTCGGCGCGCGCCACGTCGCCGCCGCGCGGGAACAGGTCGCTGACCACGAACTCCAGCGTGCGCCGGCGCGCCTCGGCCAGGCCCAGGTCGAAGCCCGAGAGCTGCGCCGTGCCGCCGACACGGATGCGATCGCCCAGCCGCGTCACCGCGACCTTGTGCGTCTCGTCCATGACGGTGGATTCCGGCGCCCCGGTGGCGTCGGTGATGGGCACGGTGATGGAGTAGCCCTTGACCGGATAGACCGGCACGTCGATGCCCAGCGGCTTGAGCATCCGCGTGGAGTAGCTGCCCAGCGCCACCACGTAGCGGTCGGCGCGCAGCACGCCGGCGTCGGTGTGCACGCCGGTGATGCGGCGGCCGCTGCGCTCCAGGCCGCGAATGTCCACGCCGAAGCGGAATTGCGCGCCCTGCGCCTCGGCCATGCGCGCCAGCGCCTGCGTGAACTTGAAGCAGTCGCCGGTCTCGTCGCCGGGCAGGCGCAGCGCGCCCACGAACTTGTGCTGCGTGTCGGCCAGGCCGGGCTCGACCTGCACGAAGCCGGCGCGGTCCAGCAGCTCGAAAGGCACGCCGTACTGCTTGAGGATCTCGATGTCGGAGGCGGTGGCATCGAGCTGCTTCTGCGTGCGGAACAGCTGCAGCGTGCCCTGGGCGCGGTCGTCGTACTGGATGCCGGTTTCCGCCCGCAGCGCGCGCAGGCAGTCGCGGCTGTACTCGGCCAGGCGCACCATGCGGCTCTTGTTGAGGCGGTAGGCGTCCTCGGTGCAGTTGCGCAGCATGGCCAGCATCCAGCGCCACAGCGCCGGGTCCAGCGAAGGCTTGATGACGAGCGGACGGTGGTGCATCAGCAACCACTTGATCGCCTTGAGCGGCACGCCCGGGCCCGCCCACGGCGACGAGTAGCCGGGCGACACCTCGCCGGCATTGGCGAAGCTGGTTTCCAGCGCCGCTCCGGGCTGCCGGTCCACCACCGTCACCTCATGGCCGCAGCGGCTGAGGTAATACGCCACCGAGGTCCCGATCACACCGCTGCCCAACACCAACACACGCATGGCCGTTCGTCCTGAAGAGAGAGAAAGGCGTCCCCACGGGACGCGTTGCGCTCTCCATCGCAATGGCCGTGCCAAGCCAGAAAACCCAATGAAATCAACGGGTTGCGATCTCAGGCCACGAATTGGGGGCTGAAACTGTACGTCAATCGATACAGCGCACTTCCTCGAACCATGCACCGCTGAACGAAATCCCTTTAACAACAAGCGCTTGGGCGCTTCGTAGCGAATTCAATACACTGTATCGAGTTCAATACGTTCTGGATCATGCGCATTGATGTTTCCTTCGCCGACCGGGTCGGCATTGCCCAGGAAATCCTGTTCAAGCTGGCGCAGCGCTCGCTGGACGTGTCGGCGGTGGAGGTGGAGCCGCCGCACCTCTACATCGAGGCGCCGGCGCTGGACGCCGCGGGGCTGGAACAGCTGCGCCGCGAGCTGCTGGAGGTGGCGGGCGTCGAGACGGTGGAGGCGCTGGCCATGCTGCCCGGCGTGCGCCGGCGGCTGTACCTGGACGCCTTGCTGGCCTCGCAGCAGGACCCGGTGCTGGCGGTCGATGCCGAAGGCGTGATCGTGGTGGCCAATGCGGCGGCGGTGGCCGCCAGCGGGCTGCCGGAGCAGCGCCTGATCGGGCTGTCGCTGAAGGAGCTCATCGGCGATGCGGCGCTGGTCGAGACGCTGCTGGCCAAGGGCTACCGGCTGGCGCCCAGCGAGGTGCACATCGCCGGGCAGCCGTTCATGTGCGACAGCGTGGCGCTGCACGAGCCCGGCGGCTCGGTGGCCGGCGCGGTGCTGACGCTGCACGCGCCGCACCGCATCGGCGAGCGGCTGAGCGCGCTGCAGAACTACAGTGCCGGCGGCTTCGAGTCCATCCTCGGCGAGTCGCCGGCCATCCGGCAACTCAAGCAGCGCGCAACGCGCATGGCCCAGGTGGACGCGCCACTGCTCATCCATGGCGAGACGGGCACCGGCAAGGAGCTGCTGGCGCATGCCTGCCACGCCGGCAGCCGGCGGCGCGGCGAGCCCTTCTTCGCGCTCAACTGCGCGGCGCTGCCCGAGAGCCTGGCCGAGAGCGAGCTGTTCGGCTATGCGCCGGGGGCCTTCACCGGCGCGCTGCGCAGCGGCAAGCCCGGGCTGCTGGAGCTGGCCGACGGCGGGACCGTGTTCCTGGACGAGGTGGGCGAGATGTCGCCCTACCTGCAGGCCAAGCTGCTGCGCTTCCTCAACGACGGCAGCTTCCGGCGCGTCGGCGGGGACCGCGAGCTCAAGGCCGACGTGCGCATCATCAGCGCCACGCACCGGGCGCTGGAGCAGATGGTTGCCGCGGGCAACTTCAGGCAGGACCTGCTCTTCCGCCTGGACGTGCTGCACCTGCAGGTGCCGCCGCTGCGCGAGCGCAGGGAGGACATCGTGCCGCTGGCCGAGGTGTTCGTGGCCCGCGCCTGCGCCCAGACCGGGCGGCCCACGGCGCGGCTGACGCCGGCCGCGCGCGCCGCGCTGCTGGCCAATCCCTGGCCCGGCAACCTGCGCCAGCTGCAGAACGTGATCTTCCGCGCCGTGACCATGAGCGAGGCCGCGGTGATCGACGTGGGCGACCTGGAGCTGGCCGGCGCCGGAGCCGACCCCGGCGCGCCGGCGCTGGAGGCCGTCGGCACGCTGGAAGAGGCGGTGGCCGGCTACGAAAAGGCGCTGCTGGAGCGGCTGTATCCGCAGTTCCCGTCCACGCGCAAGCTGGCCGAGCGGCTCGGGGCCTCGCACTCGGCCATCGCGCAGCGGCTGCGCAGGTACGGCATCGGGGCGCGCTAGGCGGTCAGATCTTGCCGCGCTGCTTGAGCCGGCTCAGCGTCTCGGCCGTGAGGTTCAGGTGCGCGGCCAGCTCCTTGCGCGGGATCTGCTCGCTGACCTCGGGATGCTTGCGCATGAAACGATGCACGCGGCCGGGCGCGTCGAGCAGGTGCAGCGTGATCGTGTGCGCCATGATCTCGCTCATGATGCGCATCACGTGGTACTCGAACACCGCCTTGAACTTCGGGTGCCGGTCCATGAACTCGACCCACTTGGGCATCGGCAGCTTGGCCACGCGCCCCTTGTTCACGCCGACGATGCTGTAGGGCGTGGGCGTGTTCAGCCGCCACGCGGCGTAGCTGGTCTCGATGTCGTTCTGGCCCGCGAAGCGCAGGATCATCTCCTTGGCATCGGCGTTCGTGACCACGCGCTTGAGCACGCCGTCGAGGATGAAATACTGCTCCATCTCGTGCACGCCCTGGTGCAGCAGGTAGTCGCCCTTGGCGAAGTCGCGCACTTCGAGCATCGCCTCCAGCTCGTCGCGCTCAACGTCGCTCATCTCCTTGAGCACGATGTTCTGCCTGAGCTGCACGTGGATGACGTTGCGCTGCCGGTGGTTCTCTACGGAGGAAGTCAGAGCAGTCACTGCTTACCACCCTGGGGTATTTACTGATGGGACCGCTTGACCGCAGTCAACGGCGAAAAGAAGAGCGGATTTCTACCATAGCTCCCAAGTTGGTTGGACAGCCGTCCATTCACAGCACAGGAGCGTGACGATGACGAGATCTCTGGGCAATAGCTGCGTCATCAACTTCACGCCGAGCCGGCACGCCGGCAGCGTCGCCACCACCCTCCACGCCGCCGGCGTGGCTTGAGCATTGAAGGAGAGGCCATGTCCGCGGTCGATTTCGAACAGCTGGTTCGGTCCATGGGTGACGCGGTGGTCGTCACGGACGGCAAGGGCGACATCGTCCTGTGGAACGCGGCGGCCACGCGCATCTTCGGCTTCAGCGAGGCCGAGGCGCTGGGCCGGTCGCTCGACATCATCATTCCCGAGCGCCAGCGCGGCCGCCACTGGGACGGCTACGAGAAGACGATGAGCAGCGGGCAGACGCGCTACGGCACCACCTTGCTGCGCGTGCCGGCGCTGCACAAGGACGGCCACACGCTGTCCATCGCCTTCACGGTGGCGCTGCTCAAGGGACCGCAGGGCCAGGTCGAAGGCGTGGGCGCCATCATCCGCGACGAGACCTCGCGCTTCCAGGACGAGCGCGCGCTGCGCAAGCGCATCACCGAGCTGGAAGCCCGCCTGGCACAGCCCAGCGGCACCGCCTGAGCGCGACGCACGCGCACCACCGATCGATGCATCAACAGGGGTCACACATGAGCAAGGCTTTGAGCGGCGTCCGCATCCTGGACTTCACGCATGTCCAGTCGGGGCCCACCTGCACCCAGCTCCTGGCTTGGCTGGGCGCCGACGTGATCAAGGTGGAGCGCCCCGGCGAGGGCGACGCCACGCGCGGCCAGCTGCGCGACATCCCGGGCGTGGACAGCCTCTACTTCACGATGCTCAACCACAACAAGCGCTCGGTGACGCTCAACACCAAGAAGCCCAGGGGCAAGCAGGTGCTGGAGACGCTGATCAAGCAGTGCGACGTGCTGGTCGAGAACTTCGCGCCCGGCGCGATGGAGCGCATGGGACTGAGCTGGGAGCACATCCATCAGCTCAACCCGCGCATGATCGTCGCCTCGGTCAAGGGCTTCGGCCCGGGCCGCTACGAAGATTGCAAGGTCTACGAGAACGTGGCGCAGTGCGCTGGCGGCGCGGCCTCGACCACGGGTTTCGAGGACGGCCCGCCGGTGGTGAGCGGCGCGCAGATCGGCGACAGCGGCACCGGGCTGCACCTGGCGCTGGGCATCCTCGCCGCGCTGTACCAGCGCACGCACAGCGGGCGCGGCCAGAAGGTGCTGGCTCCCATGCAAGACGCCGTGCTCAACCTGTGCCGCGTGAAGTTGCGCGACCAGCAGCGCCTGGAGCGCACCGGCTCGCTGCACGAGTACCCGCAGTACCCGGACGGCAAGTTCGGCGATGCCGTGCCGCGCGCCGGCAACGCCTCGGGCGGCGGGCAGCCGGGCTGGATCCTGCGCTGCAAGGGCTGGGAAACCGACCCCAACGCCTACATCTACTTCATCACGCAGGCCGCGGTGTGGCCGTCGGTGTGCAAGGTGATCGGCGAGGAGGGCTGGATCACCGACGAGGCCTACGCGACGCCGCAGGCGCGGCTGCTGCACCTCAAGCCCATCTTCGCGCGCATCGAACAGTGGACCATGACCAAGACCAAGTTCGAGGCCATGGAGATCCTCAACGAGTACGACATCCCCTGCGGCCCCATCCTGTCGATGAAGGAGATCGCCCAGGACCCGTGGCTGCGCAAGAGCGGCACGGTGGTGGAGGTGGATCACCCCACGCGCGGCAAGCACCTCACGGTGGGCAACCCGATCAAGCTCTCCGACAGCCCGACCGAGGTCCTGCGCGCGCCGCTGCTGGGCGAGCACACCGAGGAGGTGCTCAGGGAACTGGGCTACGACGCCCACGACCTCGAGGTGCTGAGGGCCGACGGGGCGATTTGAAGCTTGGCCGCGAGCTGACACGCCACGCGGGCTACGCCGTCATTCCCGCGCAGAGCCTGCGCGGGAATGACGAGGTTTATTTGCATCCGGGCCTCGACGGCACCAACAGCTTTCCTTGCCCCTGATTTGTCCGTGAATGTCCTGCTGCGTTGGACATTCAGGCTCCGTCACGCGCATAAAACCATAAACGCCCATTTATCGTCAAACCAAAAACAATTAACTGTCCTATATCCACGCAGCTCCCTACAGTGGTTTCGTCCATCCCGATACTGTCAAGGAGAAGGCCATGTTCAATGACTTGCCGCCGGAATTCCGGACCGAGGAAATCGAGCGCAATGCTTACAACGCGGCGTTTTACGAGCTGGGCCTGCGCTGGTTCTGGGATACCGAAACCTATGCCGGCCTGCTGCGCCACAGCGCGGATGCGGACACCCGCATCCGCCACTACCTCCAGACCCGCCAGCCGCACCTGCTGACCGCCTACGAGGCGGACTTCCTGGCCCGGGCGATCCAGGAGTGCATGCAGCGGCACAAGCGCTGCGCGCTCCCCCCGTGCGACTGGTCCAAGCTGACCGGTTGCGAGCTCGGCATCTGAGAAGGCGGTGCCGCGATGGCCATCCTCGTCAACAAGCACAGCCGCGTGATCCTGCAGGGCGGCGACGACGGCTCCGGGCCGGGCTGCAGCGCCGCCTGGCGCGCCGGCGGCAGCGCGGGCCGCTCCCGCTTCCACGCCGGCGTGGCCTACGGCGATCCGACCGAGCACCTGCCCGACGGGCTGCCGCTGTTCAACAGCGTGCGCGAGGCCAAGGCCTGGGCCGCGGCCACCGTCTCGGTGATCTGCGTGCCGCCGGCCCATGCCGCCGGCGCGATCGAGGAGGCCGTGGAGGCCGGCATCGGCCTGGTGCTGTGCATGACCGAGGGCGTTCCGGCGCCGGACCTGCGGCGCGTGCAGCACCGGCTCCGTGGCAGCTCCACGCGGCTGCTGGCCGGCTGCAGCGGCGTGGTCACGCCGGGGGAGATCCACCTCGGCGCGATTCCCGGCCACGGCCTGCAGCGCGGGCGCATCGGCGTGCTGTCCAGCTCGCCCATCCTGATCAGCCTGGCGGCCACCCAGCTCGCCACCTACGGGCTCGGCGAGTCCACGGTGGTGGCGCTGGGCCACGGCGGCGCCGAAGAAGTGGCCGGCCTGCGGCCCGTGGAGCTGCTGCGCCTGTTCGAAGCCGATCCCGGCACGGATGCCGTGCTCGTGGCCGGCAGCCTGGGCGCCGATGCGGACACCGAGTGCGCGCACTGGATCGAACAGTGGATGCGCAAGCCCGTCGTGATGTTCAGGCCCGGCCTGGGTGTGCGGCCCAAGAACGCGAGCGTCACGCGCGATCCCGGCGCGATGGGCGAGCTCGTCGCCGCGGCCGTACAGCCCGCCTACCTGCCTTTCGACTGAATCCGAACCGAGCTGCGAGGAGCCTTCATGCACACCCTCTGGATCCGCTACGAACTCGACGGCCGCCCGGGCTTCGGCCGGCTCGACGGCGAGCGCGTGCACGAGCACGCCGGCGACCTGTTCACCCGCCACGAACCCACCGGGCGCAGCTTCGCGCTGGCCGACGTGCGCCTGCTCGCGCCCACGCAGCCGAGCAAGGTGGTCGCCATGTGGAACAACTTCGGCGCGCTGCGGGCCAAGCTCGGCCTGGGGCTGCCCGAGGAGCCGCTGTACCTGCTGAAGTCGCCCAACTCGTGGTCGGCGCACGGGGAGCCCATCGCCGTGCCGCGCTGCGGCGGCAAGGTGGTGTTCGAGGGCGAGCTGGGCATCGTCATCGGCCGCCGCTGCAGCGGCGCCAGCGAGGCGCAGGCCCTGGAGGCCGTCTTTGGCTACACCTGCGCCAACGACGTGACGCAGGCCGAGATCCTCAACCGCGACGCCTCCTTCGCCCAATGGACGCGCGCCAAGGGCTTCGACACCTTCTGCCCCATGGGGCCGGCCATCGCCACCGGGCTGGATCCGCAGTCGCTGCGCGTGCGCACGCTGCTCGACGGCCAGGTGCGCCAGGACTACCCCATCAGCGACATGACCTTCCCCGTGCCGCGCCTGGTGAGCCTGATCTCGCAGGACATGACCCTGCTGCCCGGCGACGTGATCCTGTGCGGCACCTCGGTGGGCGTGGGCTCCATGAAGCCCGGCAGCCTGGTCGAAGTCGAGATCGAGGGCATCGGCCGACTCGGCAACCGCCTGGGCTGAAGCCGGGCCCCAGATTCCAACCACAGGAGCTTGTTCATGAAGATCGCAATCATTGGCGCCGGCGCGATCGGCGGCCTGGTCGGCGCCAAGCTGGCCCTCGCGGGCGAGGACGTCACCTTCATCGTGCGCGGCCGCAACCTGGAGGCCATCCGCGAGCGCGGCATCAAGCTGGTCACCGCCGACGGCTGGGAGCACACGGCCAACAGCGTGCGGGCCACCGACGACTACGCCCAGGCCGGGCCGCAGGACCTGGTGATCCTGGCGATGAAGGCCCACCAGGTGGAGCCCGTGGTCGCCGAGCTGCCCAAGCTGCTCGGCCCCGAAACCGCGATCGTCACGATGCAGAACGGCATCCCCTACTGGTACTTCCAGCGCCACGGCGGCCGGTTCGAGGGCACGCGCGTGACCAGCGTCGATCCCCAGGGCGCGATCCTGGCGGGCATCCCGGCCGAGCGCGTCATCGGCTGCGTGGTCTATCCGGCGTCGGAGCTGGTGGCGCCGGGCGTGATCCGACATGTCGAGGGCGACCGCTTCCCGCTGGGCGAGCTCGACGGCACGACCACGCCGCGCGTGCAGGCCATCGCGCGCTGCTTCGAGAACGCCGGCTTCAAGGCGCCGGTGCTCGACAACATCCGGGCCGAGATCTGGCTCAAGCTGTGGGGCAACCTGAGCTTCAACCCGATCAGCAGCCTCACGCACTCGACGCTGGAGGACATCTGCCGTTACCCGCTGACGCGCGGGCTGGCGGCTTCCATGATGCAAGAGGCCCAGGAGGTGGCGCACAAGCTGGGCATCAGCTTCCGCGTGCCGCTGGAAAAGCGCATTGCCGGCGCCGAGAAGGTGGGCAAGCACAAGACCTCGATGCTGCAGGACGTCGAGGCCGGGCGCGAGCCGGAGATCGACGCGCTGGTGGGCTCGGTGGTGGAACTGGCGCGGCTGACCAACACGCCGACGCCGCACATCGACGCCGTGCACGGCCTGGTCAAGCTGCTGGCCCGGACCATGGGCGAGCTGCGCGGTCAGGTGCGGCTGCTCGAAACGGAGCGGCTGGCGGCCTGAGCCGGGCAGGCCAACCCAGGGTGCACGGCGGCTGACCAGGACCGGCAACGTGAAGCACGCGACCTTCAGGCAGCTCAAGGTGTTCGAGTCGGTGGCCCGGCACCTGAGCTACTCGCGCGCGGCCGAGGAGCTGTACCTGACGCAGCCCGCCGTCTCCATACAGGTGCGCAAGCTGGAGGAACACGCCGGGCATCCGCTGTTCGAGCAGTTCGGCAAGAGGGTCTATCTCACGCCCGCGGGCACCGAGCTGCTGCACATCAGCCGGTCGATCATCCTGCAGTTCGAAGCCGCGGAGACCGCGATGGCGCAGTTCAGCGGCGTCTCGGGCGGCAAGCTCAACGTGGGCGTGATCAGCGCGGGGGACTACTTCTTTCCCCGGCTGCTGGTGGACTTCGTGGGCCGGCACCCCGGGGTGCAGCTCAACTTCACCGTGCACAACCGGGACGGGCTGCTCGCGCACATCGCCGAGAACCGGACCGACCTCGCGGTGATGGTGCGGCCCCCGCAGGACCTCGATACCGTGCACGAGGCCTTCGCGCCGCACCCCTACGTGATCGTCGCGCCGCCGGCGCACCCGCTGGTCGGGCGCTCGCGGCTGGAGCTGGGCGAGGTCATGCGCCAGCCTTTCCTGGTGCGCGAGCGCGGCTCGGACACGTGGAAGTCGATGCAGGAGGGCTTTGGCGGCGACCTGTCGGGCCTCAACATCGCGATGGAGATCCGCAGCACCGAGACCATCAAGCAGGCCGTGATGGCCGGCATGGGACTGAGCTTCCTGTCGGCGCACACGATCTCGCGCGAACTGGCATCGGGCAGCCTGTGTGCGCTCGATGTCCAAGGTTTCCCGCTGATGCTCCACTGGTATGTGGTGCATCGCCAGGGGAAGCGCCTGCCGCCAGTGGCGCAGGCGTTCAAGGAGTTCCTGATCAGCGACGGCGCGCCGCTGATCAGGCGGATCGTCCCGTTCGGGGAGGGCTGATCAACGCTTGAAGGCTTGCAGCACCAGGCGCTTGTGGTTGCGTTTCTGCAGCAGCTCGCGCACGGCGTGATAGACGATGCCGATCGGCATGGCCGCGAAAAGTTCGCTCCAGGCAGCGTTCGGGGAGGTCGTTTGCGTGCGCGGATAGGACGTCGAAGTAGACACAGTGGATTTCATGATGTCAGCTCGCCGTTAATTTGATGGGATGAAATAAATTCTAGGGTAAACCCCATTCGGCAAACAACAGTGCCGTGGTTAGACCACGTCGCATTCTAGGTATTGGTTCACGGATCAAAAGGCTTGAAAGCCGCTGGCGGTGAATTTGTCCACATGCTGGGACTTACTCCGCGGGCGCAGCCATGGGCGGGCACGCAGCGAAATATCGAATAAGGCAGGCGCGGCATGGGCCGTCCTTGCAAGCCGCTTCGCATCGAGTTTGGAGATCAGGAGGACATCCATGCTGATAGGTATTCCGCTGGAAACAGCGGCCGGTGAGACGCGCGTCGCGCTCACCCCCGAAACCGCGAAGAAGCTCAGGAGCCAGGGGCATGAGCTCTTCGTGCAGTCCGGCGCCGGCGTGGCCGCCGCCGCGCCCGACGCGGCCTACCGCGCCGTTGGTGCCGAGGTGGTGGACGCGAAGGCGGCCCTGGGCTGCGATCTGGTGCTCAAGGTCCGCTCACCCGATCCGGACGAGTTGGCGCTGATGAAGCGCGGCGCCACGCTGGTCGGGATGCTCAACCCCTTCGACCATGAAGGCCTGGAGCGCCTGGCCGCCGCCGGCATCACCGCCTTCGCGCTGGAGGCCGCGCCGCGCACCACGCGCGCGCAGAGCATGGA